>JBAXQF010000039.1:0-20432 GCA_037131875.1 Verrucomicrobiota bacterium | reverse complement strand
CCCGCGCAGTCGGCGATGACGCCGGGGTTGCGCGCGTCGTCTTCCTTGATGCCGAAGACGATTTTCATGAGATCGCTGCCAATGTCGGCGATCTTGGTGAAGATGCCGCCGCAGATGCGCAGCACGCTGGCGCCGAGGGATTCACCGATGGCGAACCCGATGAAGCAGGAGCCGGCCAGCGCGGGAGGGACGAACTTGAGGACGATCAGCATCATCAGCAACTCGACGCTGATGAGCAATACGCCGATGCTCATGCCCGAGCGGGTGGGAATCTCGGAAACCGCCAGCGCCTTGCCCTTGAGGGCGGCGAAAGCCATGCGGCTGTTGGCGATGTTATTGATCATCATGCCGAACCAGGCAACGGCGAACGAGCCCGCGATGCCGATGAGCGACCAACCGATGATCAGCGCCACCGTCGGGGCGTCCTTGTGTTGGAGCACGCCGAAGTAGTAGACCATGGTGCCGCCGATGAGCACTTCCAACCCCAGCAGAAGCTTGGCCTGCTGCATGAGGTAAGTCTTGCAGGTGCTGTAGATGAGGGTGGAGACGTCCAGCATGCTCTTGTGCGCAGGCAGCGCTTTGAGCCCAAGGTATTCAATCAGGCCGAACACCATGCCGAGCAGGGCGACGACGAGCCCAATCGAGAGGATCGTTTCGCTCCCGAGCGAAAAGCCCGGGAAATGGAAATTGCTCAACGCACGCTGGGCGGCATCGGGCAAGACAAGGTCGGATTCGCTGGCTGAAGCGAGGGAGGGGAGGAACCCGGCAACTGCGAGCAGCAGTGCCGGGACAGTATGGTTGTAGGTTCTACAGGATGACTTCATAAAAAAGGGAAGGGCGCTTATGGCACCAGTTTCAGGCTGGCAGTTTGTAAAAAGAAGAGCACACCGTTTTTTGCTAGAATAAGCACGCTTTTTACTTCTAATGAATTTTGCTTATTTGGCGCCTTGCACCCACTGCACGCAGGAAACGCGATTCGGAGAGGCCCCAAGATGAAATCCCTCTCCCTGCTTTCTCTCAGCCTCATGCTCGCCGGCACGCTCTTGCTGGGAAAGGAACCTTTGCGGCCTTTTTGGGGCGGCGGCACAAAAGGGCTGACGTTGGACGAGGCGGTGGCCATCGCCCTCTGTCAGAACCCCTTGATTCTCAACGCCAAACAGGAGATTGAACGCACCCGGGGCCAGGTGATTGAGGTGCGCGCCCAGGCGCTGCCGCAAGTGACCCTCACCACCATTTACCAGCAACAGGACCCCAATCTCGTCAGCGGCCAACGCTCCCAGGCGGGAGGCCAGCGGGCTGCCACGGCGCCAACGCCGACCCCGCCCCCCGTAGTCACCCCGACCCCAAGTCCTGGCGCCCCCTCCCCAACACCCGCTCTCAAGCCCATCCCGAGCCCCACTCCCATCGTGTCGATCCAGAACAAAACCTGGCAGGTCAACGTCCAGGTCAACCAAGTAATCTACTCGGGCGGGCAAGTGGAATCCGCGCTCCGGATGGCCAAACTCACCCAGGACTCCACCTTCTTCAAACTGCGCGATGCGATCAACACGGTCATCGCCGATGTGCGCACCCAGTTTTACCAGGTGCTGGTGGATCGCGCGTTGATCGCCGTTCAAGAGGAATCCGTCGCCCTGCTCGCCTCCCAGCTTGCGGATCAGGAAAGCCGCTACAAGGCGGGCACCGTGCCGCGCTTCAACGTCCTCCAGGCGCAGGTGGCCCTGGCCAACGCCCGGCCCAACCTGATCGCGGCCAAAAACAGCTACCACCTTGCCCAGCTCCAGCTTGCCAAAACCCTCGGCTACGACACCCAACGGCTGCCCGCGCAGACGGAGCCGTTCCACGCCATCGGGGAACTGAGCATCCCCGCGGTTTCAGCGGATCTCGCCTGCGCACTCCAAAGCGCGCGCGAACGCAACCCCTCCCTCAAAGCCCAGCGGCAAAACATTCTCATCGAGCTGGAAGATATTCTCCTGCAAAAAGCCGGCTACAAACCGACCCTCACCGCAAACGTGGGATATACCGTGGAGAACAACCGGCTTTCCAACAACCTCGCCACGGCTGTGGACGGTTATTTTTTCGGCATTCAGGGCAACTGGGCCATCTTTGACGGCGCGGCGACCTACGGCAAGGTCAAGCAGGCCCGCGCGAAGCTCGAACAGGCAAAGATCAACTACGACGACACCCTGCAACAGATTGATCTCCAAGTCCAACAAGCCTGGGCCAACCTTCTTCAAGCCCGGGAGACCATCACCAGCGGGCGCGCGACGGTAGAGCAGGCCACCGAAGCGCTGCGCCTTGCGCGCGAGCGGCTCAGCGCCGGAGCCGGGACGCAGCTTGACGTCCTCAACGCCTTTGTGCAGCTCACGCAAGCACAGACCACGGAACTCCAAGCCCGCAACAGCTACAACGCCGCGCTCGCCGAGTTCGACCGCGTCACCGCCCTCTGCACCCGGTATGATGAGACTTTCAAGCCCCGTTAGAGCATCTCTCAAAAAGAATTTCCGTTATTCGATGGGAGCGCCGTGGGTTGGCGCGCAAGGCGCAAGCGAAGCGGCTGTATTTTCCATACTGCCCGAGCTTGCAACGCAGCGCGACGGCCCACGCCGCCCCGGCGAATAGGAAATTCTTTTTGAGAAACGCTCTAACCGCGAAACGCCCCTT
The DNA here is from genome assembly GCA_037131875.1 of Verrucomicrobiota bacterium. Taxonomy (GTDB): domain Bacteria; phylum Verrucomicrobiota; class Verrucomicrobiia; order Chthoniobacterales; family Chthoniobacteraceae; genus UBA695. Next base: position 17,771 of record JBAXQF010000039.1, on the reverse strand, counting down.
GCAGTGAATCCTCCCCCCCCCGGTTTTCTTGACTTGCACACGGCCCTTCTGCCGCTATCGTTTTGAGCTTTGGAATCGGCACCCCCATGCCGGGTCTCCAAGGGAACCTTACATCAAAATATTCAGCACTCAGGGGGAAACCAGTCATGCAGCCGTTATTCGCCTTCAACGTCATTCCAAAACTACCGATCGAACTCGAACCGCTCCGGGAGATGGCCTTCAATCTCTGGTGGACATGGGAACCGGACGCCCGCGGGCTTTTCCGCAGCCTTGACCCCGAACTGTGGAACCGCACCAACCACAACCCGGTGCGGATGCTCCAGCTCTGCCGCCAGGCGCGCTTGGTGGAGGTGGCCCAGGATGACGATTTTCTGCGGGACATGGATCGGGTTTACGGCCAGTTCAAGACCTACATGGCCCGCAAGGACACCTACGGCAGCACCCGCAAGAACGAGATGACCGCCTATTTCTCCGCCGAATTCGGGTTCCACGAGTCCATCCCGAACTACTCGGGCGGCCTCGGCATCCTTTCCGGCGACCACTGCAAGGCGGCGAGCGATCTGGGCATCAACTTTGTCGCCATGACGCTGCTCTACCGGCACGGCTATTTCAAACAGCAGATCAACAAGGAGGGCTGGCAGGAGAGCGTGAGCCTCAACCAGAACTTCCATCACCTGCCGATGAAGGAAGTCCGCGTGGCCGACAAGCCGCTGGTCATTTCCGTGCGCATCCTGGATCGCGACGTGCATGCGAAGGTCTGGCAGATGGTCATCGGACGCATCTCGCTTTACCTGCTGGACACCGACATCACCGAAAACCGGCCTGAAGACCGGCTCATCACCGCGCAACTCTACGGCGGCGACTTGGAAATGCGCATCAAGCAGGAGATCGTGCTCGGCATCGGCGGCGTCCACGCGCTCAACGCGATGGGGCTCAAGCCGTCGGTCTATCACATGAACGAAGGGCACTCGGCCTTCCTCTCGCTGGAACTGATGCGGCGCGGCGTGCAGGATCAGGGGCTCGACTTCAAGAGCTCCCTCCAGTTGGTCGCCGCAGCCAACATCTTTACCACGCACACCCCGGTTCCGGCAGGCAATGACGCCTTCCCCCGGGATTTGATGCAAAAGTATTTCGGCGATTACCCGGCGAAGGTCGGCATCACCTTCGAGGATTTCTTCTCCTACGGGCAGACGACCGTGAACAAGGTGGACGCCTTCTCCATGACCATCCTCGCCCTGCGCACCAGCCGCCACGCCAACGGCGTGAGCAAGCTGCACGGAGAAGTGAGCCAGGGGCTCTGGGAAGACGTTTGGGCGGGCGTGCCCAAGGACGAAGTCCCCATCGGCTCCATCACCAACGGCATCCATACCAAGACGTGGCTTGCCCCGGAATTTGAGGCGCTCTACCGCAAATATCTCCCGGACTGGCAGGAAAACCTCACGGATACCGAATTCTGGCGCGGCGTCATCGACATCCCGGACGAGGAACTCTGGAACACCCATCAGGGGCTCAAGCGCCGCTTGGTGGACATGGCGCGCACGCGCATCCGCGCCCAGCGGGAACGCAACGGGGAATCCCCCGAGCGCATTCGCAGCGTGAACCGGTTGCTTGATCCCGAGATTCTCACCATCGGGTTCGCCCGCCGGTTCGCCACCTACAAGCGCGGCACGTTGCTCTTCTCAGACATGGAGCGGCTCAAGCGCCTGCTCACCAACGCCGAACGGCCTGTGCAGTTCGTGTTCGCGGGCAAAGCCCACCCGAAGGACGAAGGCGGCAAGCGCCTTATCCAGGAGGTTTATAAATGGTCGCGCAACGAGGGTCTCGAAGGCCGTCTCGTGTTCGTCGAGGACTACGACACATTCATCGGACGCCGCCTTACCCAGGGCGTCGATCTCTGGTTGAACAACCCGCTCCGCCCGCTCGAAGCCTCCGGCACCAGCGGCATGAAGCTGCCGCCCAACGGCGGCCTCAACCTGAGCGTCCTGGACGGCTGGTGGTGCGAAAGCTACAACGGCAAGAACGGTTGGGCCATTGGCGCGGACATCACCGACGGCAGCGTTGAATTCCAAAACGAAGTGGACACCGCGAGCCTCTTCCACATCCTGGAAACGCAGGTTGTCCCGCTCTACTACGCCAAACCCGACGGGCGGCTGCCCATCGCCTGGTTGCAACTGATGCGTGAGTCCATCCGCAGCGTCACGCCGGTCTTCAACACCCAGCGCATGGTGCAGGAATACAGCGAAAACATGTATGAACCCGCGGCGGCGGCGGCAGCCCGCCTGGGAGCCAACGGCGCAGCCAAAGCCCAGGAAGTCTCCGCGTGGAAAAAGCAAATCCGGCTGCTCTGGGGCCAGGTGCGCATCAACGACGTCAAGATCACCAACCCGGACAGCGTCAACGTGCTCGTCGGAGATTCGCTCTCCGTGGAAGCCCGCGTGCATCTCGGCGACATCAGCCCCGAGTTCGTCCGCGTGCAGGTCTATGTGGGCGAAACCAGCGATAACGAAATCGCGCGGCCCATCACCGTGGATCTGAACGAGTGCAAGAAGGGCAGCCACGGCGACTACACCTACAAGGGGAGCGTCCAGGCTCCCGAGAGCGGCGCCTACGGCTTCAACGTCCGCGTGATCCCAACGCACCCCAGCCTGACCCAGCCGCATGAGTTGCGGTTGATCACCTGGGCGTCGTAAGGAGATAGATTCTATAAGTCCTATAGGACGCATGTGTCCTATAGGACTTATAAATCTCACGACGACTCCTTTTCTCCCATGCTCTCCATCTCCACCTGCTGGAACAGCTCCCGCCACACCGATGGCGCGGCGATGCTTGAGGAGTTGCTGGAGTTTGGCTTTGACCGCATCGAACTCGGCCACGGCATCCGCATCTCCTTGATGCACGGCATTCAGGCGATGGCCGACAAAGGGCGCGTGCAGTTTTCCAGCCTGCACAACTTCTGCCCGCTGCCGCTGGAAATCCTGACGCCCTCGCCGGATTGCCTGCTCTTCTCCTCCCACCGGGAGAGGGAACGGGAACGCGCGGTGCGGCAGACCCTCCAGACCATCGACTTCGCCGCGCGGCTTGGCGCACCCCATGTTGTGCTGCACTGCGGGCGCGTGGTGATGCCGCCGGTGACCGCGCAACTCATCGAGTTGGCGAACTCGGGCCGCCATCTCTCGCCGGAATATGCCCGGCTCAAAACGCGCGCCGTGATGCAGCGCGAAAAGAACGCGCCCAAACACATCGCGCGCTTGAAGGATTGCCTCACGCGGATCGTGGAACATGCCGCCGCCAAGGGCATCCGGCTCGGGCTGGAAAGTCGGCAGGCCTACGAGGAAATCCCCAGCGAACGGGAGTTTGAAGAATTGCTTGCGGAATATCCCGCGCCGACGGTCGGCTACTGGCACGACATCGGGCATGTGCAAATCCGCGCCAACCTCGGCTTCGTGGATCACGCCGAATGGCTCGCCCGCGTCGCCCCGCGTTTGATCGGCTGCCACCTGCACGATGTCCTCTGGCCGGGACGCGACCACCAGGCTCCCTTCACGGGCGGGTCAGTGGATTACGCAAAATTGATTCCCCTTCTGCCTCGTGACACGCTATTCATCTGGGAAATGAGTCCCCGCAGAAGCCGCGAGGAAATCGCCGAGTCACTCCGGCTTTGGAAAGAAAAATTCGGATCATGAATAAAAAGACCCTTGTAACACTTCTTCAAGTCGCGGTGACAGTCGGCCTGCTGGCCTGGCTGTTCCGGGACGGAAAGCAAAACCGGGAGATGCTCACGGCGCTTTCGCACGCAAACCTGCTCTGGATTGCCGCCGCGTTCGGCGTGTATGGCCTCGTGGTGATCTCTGCGGTCACCCGCTGGAAGGTATTATTGAGTGTCCAAGGAATCCACATCGCGTGGACGCGGCTCGCCTCGCTTTTCATGATCGGCCTGCTCTTCAATCCCTTCCTGCCCGGCGGCACGGGAGGCGACGTGGCCAAGATTTTCTATCTCCTGAAAGAAACTCCGGACAAAAAACCGGCCGCCCTGCTGGCCGTGTTGATGGATCGGCTGATGGGGCTCTTTGGGTTGATCCTCATTGCGGGGATTGTGATGGCGGTGCGCTGGCAATGGATCATCCAACCGGCGGGCTCCATGCGGTGGCTGGTGATGATCGGCATGATTTTCGGCGGCTCGCTCGTGTTCATTGTGACTTCCATTGCGGTGACGGGCCTGGGGCTTGTCCACAAGCTGCCGGAGCGGATGCCGCTGCGGGATAAACTGGTGGATCTCTCCGTGGCTTACAACCTCTATGGCCGTTCCTGGCGCAAGTCGCTGCTGGCCCTCGCTCTCTGCGTGCCGGTGCATCTCGGCTCGTTCAGCCTTTTCTATTGTGTGGGGCAAGCCTTCACGGAATCCGCTCCGCTCGGCTCGCTCATGGACTACTGGGGTATCATGCCCATCGTCGGCACCATCGCCGCGCTGCCCATCAGCATCGGCGGCACCGGCCCGCGCGAAATGGCGTTCATGGATCTCTTGGGCGGGCTGTGCGGCATTACCCCCTCCATGGCGAAACTGATCTCGCTGACCGGCTACTTCGTGCTCATCCTCTGGAGCATGGCAGGCGGCATCGCCTATCTCTTCTACCGCCCCACCGAGCACGCGCGCTTGGGCAAGATGAACGAGGAAGTCACCGAACTCGAACACCAGATCGCCCAGAGCGAAGAGGCGGCGGAGAAGGTTTAGGACTCATTCAGAAAATTAAGAATGAATTAGGAAGCCATGAAGCCAGGATAAGAAGTTTTGGATCATTGGATCTCCTGCGAAAGATTTTTTAAAGTCTTCTTCCTGCATTCCTGGCTTCCTCATTCAAAATTTCTTGTGAGCACAACCGACAGCCAAGATCTCCCCGAAGTGGCGGCAAACTTTGCCCTTACTTGGGACGGCCGCGTTTCCACCCGCAACCGGACGCGCTCGGATTTCTCCTCCGCGCGCGACAAGCAGCGGCTCCTGGAAATCCGCGCCAGCGGCGACGCGCTGCTGGTGGGCCGCGCCACGCTGGAGACCGAGCAGATGCGCATGGGGATTGGCGATGCCGCGCTTCAATCCGCACGAGTGGCGCGCGGCGCAGCCCCGGAACCGCTGCGCGTGGTGGTGAGCGGTTCGGGCCGCATCGACCCCAGCATCCGGCTCTTTCAAACCAACGGCGCGCCGATTCTTCTTTTCTCCACATCCCAAATGCCGGAAGCCACACGCGCCGCTCTGGAAGCCCGCGCCACGCTGCACTTGGATGAAGGGCCGAACGTGGATTTGCGCGGGATGTTGCAGACCTTGCACAGCCAATACGGCGTGCGGCGGCTGATCTGCGAGGGCGGCCCCACGCTGTTGCGCACGCTGCTGGAGGCGAACCTTGTGGACGAACTCAACGTCACGTTTTGCCCGCGCATTTTTGGTGGAGTGGACGCCCCCACCCTCTCGGGCGGCCCCGGCGCATTCCTGCCCACCGCCATCCAATGCAAGCTGGAAGCAATGGAAACTCTGGACGACGAATGCTTCGCACGGTATCGGGTGATTCACCACGAATAAGAAATCTCGCGCAAAGAACGCAAAGGACGCAAAGATAAAGAGCGGTTCTCGTTCCCAATCTCCTGATTGGGAACGCACTTGTCCCCGAAACTCCGTTTCGCAAAACCACCCCATCAAATAAAATCCCATGCGTCGCAGCGTTCCCTATCTGATCCTCCTTGCCGCCGTGCTCCTGGTTTACAGCCCGGCATTGCGCAACGGCTTTGTTTGGGATGACACCGCTCTCCTTTTGCGCGACCCTCTCCTCCGCAGCCCTTACCTGTTGGCGGAAGGCTTCCGGCACTTCCTGTTTCTGGATGCCACGGCGGCGGATTTTTACCGTCCGCTGCAACGAGTCGCCTATACGTTCGACTACGCGCTCGCCAGATTCGCCCCGTGGGTGTTTCACCTCACGAGCCTCTTGGTTCATGCCGGTGCGGCCATGGCGCTTTACGCCTTTGCGCGGCAGCTTTTGGCGCGTGAAGGAACGAAGGCTCATCCAAGCAACCTCTGTCCATCTTCGTGCCTTCGTGCCTTCGTGCCTTCGTGTGAAAATTCCTATTCGCTGCCCCTCCTCGTGGCGTTGGTTTGGGCGGTGCATCCCATGCACTCCTCCGCCGTGGCGTATGTCTCGGGACTGGCTGATCCGCTGGCGGCGCTCTGCGGTTTTGGTGGCCTGGCGCTGTTGTTTTCAGGGCGCGGCGTGTTTGCCGGGCTTTGCTTCGGCGCAGCGCTTTTTGCGAAGGAGAGCAGCGTGTTTGCGCTGGTGATCGGCCTCGGGTTTGCGTGGGAACTCAGCCGAAAATGCACCACAGAGGACACGAAGAGCACGAAGGTCGGAACAAGCGATAAAAACAGGCAACGCCTGATGCACTTTGCCCGCGTGGCCCTGCCTGCGTTGGCACTGGGGGGACTCTATCTCGGCTTGCGTATGTCGGCGGATCACACCGCGCCGCCTCCGCCGGAGTCCATCGCGCTTGCCGCGCGGCCTGTGCTCGCGCTGCGCGCTGTGGCGGAATACGCCGGGCTGCTCGTCGCGCCGCTCAACCTGCACATGGAGCGGGATGTCCGAACCTCCGCGGGCGTTCTGCAAACATTGGCGGGCGCGCTCCTGCTTTGCGGAGCGGCGTTCTGGTTTTGGCGCGGGAAGCGCACCACACGCGCCTGCCTGCTCGCGGCGCTCATTGCCTATCTGCCCATCAGCAATCTCTTCACGCTCAACGCGACGGTCGCAGAACATTGGGTTTACATCCCCAGCGCCTTTCTCTTGCTGGCTGTGGCTGCGACGCTTCTGCATTGCCCTCACCCAAATCGCCGTTTCACCCTTTGCATAGCGACTCTCGCCGGGGTTTGGTTCGCAACCTTGGGCTGCCGAACTGCGTGGCGCTGCGCGGATTGGCATGACCAGACAACTTTCCTCCAAGCCACGATCCGCGACGGCGGCGACAGCAGCCGCATGCTCGGCAATCTCGCCCTCGATCAACTGCGGCACGGCGAGGTGGATGCCGCCGTGCAAGGATTCCGCGCGGCGCTTGTGCGCAAACCAAATCAACCCTTCGCCATGCTCGGCCTGGCCAGCGCGCTCACCCGGCAACACAACTGCGCAGAAGCGCGGCAATGGCTGGAGCGCTGCGAAAAACTGCCTCTCGTGCGCGCATCCGCGTTGGTTCAAAAAGCCGAACTGGAGTTCCAGGAATCAGGCCGCGACAAAACCGACTTCCTGCGCGAGGCGGCAGAGGTAAACCCGCGCTTCTGGCCGGTGCGCAAGCGCTACATCGCGCACCTCATGGAGCACGGCGACATGGGAACCGCGCTTGCGGAATTGCGCGCGGTGCTCGCGGATCAGCCGTTCCGCGCCGAGACCTGGGAACTGCTCGGAAATGCTGCGGAAAAGATCGGCAATCCCGCGCTGGCGCAAACGGCGTATTCCGAAGCCGACCTGCGCGATGTCTGGCGCGGGAAATAGCGCCATTCTCTCTTTCTTTGAGGTCGCCAAAGGCGGACGCTTGCGCTAGAGAAACGAGGCATGTCGTTGTTCACGATCCCCGCAATCAAGCGCGCCGCCCAGGCGCAGGAAGGCCACGGGCGCGTGGAGGCCCGGTTTCACGCCCAGGCCGAAGCGGTGGTGCAAAAACAGACCCGCGACGGCAAACCGTTCTGGGAACTCACCATGGCCGACGCCGAGGCCAAGCTCATCCTGCGCGCCTGGAGCGATACGCCCGTGTTCGAATTTTGCGCCGCGCTCGCGCCGGGAACATTTTTGGAAATCGAAGGGGAGTTCGCCCAGCACCCGGCCTTTGGCGTGGAGGCCCGGCGGTGGACTTGCCGGGAACTCGAAGCGCCTGAGGTGGAACTGCTCCTCGGAGGCCCTGCGGAGTTGCAGGAGAAACAGGCGCGGGATTTCCAAGCCATCACCGAGGCGCTTAGCAGTATCGTAGACCCCCGGTTGCATGCCCTGTGCCAGTTGTTTTTGGAGGATTTCGGCGACCGCTTTCGCCGCGCCGCCGCCGCCCGAACCTACCACCACGCGCGGCGCGGAGGACTCGTGGAGCATGTCGCGCAGATGATCCGCTCCGCGCAGGCCATTGCGGAGGTCTATCCCACGCTCAACCGCGATCTGCTCGTGGCCGGGGCGTTCTTTCACGATGTCGGCAAGCTCTGGGAAAACTGCCCGGAACCGCGCGGATTTGGGATGCCCTATGACGAGCGGGGCGAATTGATCGGCCACATCGCCCTTGGCATTGAAATGCTCAACGCCCTGTGGCGCAAGCTGCTCGCCACCGAAGCCGCCGCCGCATGGGTGGGCCTCGCGCCCGCGAACGAGGAGGTGCGCAACCACTTGATTCATCTGATCGCGTCACACCACGGCGAGATGGAGTTCGGCTCGCCCGTTTTCCCAAAGACCCCGGAAGCCTACGTGCTGCATTATCTCGACAACCTCGACGCCAAGCTCGAAATGATGGCCGCCGGGTATCAAACCGGCACGCCGCTGGCCCCGCGCATTGTCGAGCGGGTGCGTCCGCTCCCGGCCAACCTCGTTATGCCGCTGGAAAAATATGTCCTGCCGTCTTAACAACGACCTCCGCTTGCTCTCGGGCGTCGGATTGCTATTGATTGCGGCGGGCTTGTCCCTGTGTCCGGAGACGCGACCGACCCCGGGAGACCGGGTTACCGAGCCCTTCGACGGCGTGCGCTACGTACATCGCGTGGTGGACGTTCCCCGGCGCATTGATATGCACATCGTCCTCATCGACTTGAAAAATCCGCGCATCCGCTTCGAGGTGACGGGAGACAAGAGTCAGGAGCCCGACCGCAACCACCGCGAGACAACGCGGCACTTTGTCTGGAGCCTGGGCGCGCAGATCGGCATCAATGGCGGCTTCTTCGATTCCCTGGGCAATTCCATTTCGCTGAGCGCATCCAATGGACAGCGGGTATCCCCCTGGCACCCCACGGAAAAGAATCACAACAACGGAGTCAACATCAGCCCCGGCAACCAGGTGACGTTCATTTCCAAGGCGCCCAATGATGCCAGCGGCTACGAAACAGACCCGCCGGTGAAATTATACAACGCCCTCACAGGCAACGTGCGACTGATCCGCGACGGAAAGATCACCGCGCTTCATGGAGGGGACACGAGCTACCCCCAAACGGCGTTGGGTTTGACCGGCGACCACCAATTGATCCTCTTGGTCTCCGACGGCAGGCAACCCGAGATCAGCCATGGCATGACCTATGAGGAGGTGGCTGGTGTCCTGCGGGGGTTCGGCGCCGTGGATGCGATTGCGCTGGATGGCGGCGGTTCCGCCACGCTTGTGATGGCGGGCGCGTTCACCGGCCTGCCGCATGTCATGAACCATCCCTCCGACGGGCGGGAGCGTCCGGTGGGCAACAACCTCGCCGTTTTCGTCAAGCCCTAGGCATTGCGCAGCCGGAACTGCTGCGGTGTTTCCTTGCATTCACGGCGAAAGATTTTCCCAAGGTAGTTGCCGTTGGCAAATCCGCATTGCGCCGCAATTTGTTGGATGGGCAGATCGGTCTCGATAAGAAACGCCCGGACGCGCTCCAACTGGGCTTGCCGGATCGCCTTCAACACGGTGTACCCGAGCGCGCGCCGGAAGCGAAGCTCCAGCGAGCGGCGCGAAAGGCCGATATGCTCGGCGACGTCCAGCACGCGCAGAGGGCGGCTGGCGCCAAGCTGGATGAACCGGAGCGCGGCGGCGATCTTTGCGTCGTTGGTGGAGGCGACTTCGGTGGACTGGCGCGCAACCACATGGGTGGGCTCAATCATGATGCAACGCGGCTTCACCTTTTTGCCCAGCATCATTTCGTGCAGGAGCGCGGCGGCTTCGTACCCGGCCTTTTCCGCATTGAGCATGACGCTGGAGAGCGGCGGATCACACAGTTCGCAGAGCAATGCGTCGTTGTCCACCCCGATCACCGCGACCTCATCGGGAACACGCAGGCCGCTTTCCATGCACGCTTCAATGACCTGACGGGCGCGGGCATCCAGCGCGCCCAGGATGCCCAGCGGCTTGGGCTGCGCCTTGAGCCAGCGCCCGAGACGTTTCTGCTCCCGGCCCCAGTCCTGTTGCGTCGCAGGCGGCGACGGGTAGACGGCGCAATCGAAACCGGCCTCTGCAATCCTTTGGCGGAAGGACTGCAGGCGACGCTCCACCCAGTTGTCCTTGTACGGGCCGCCCACGAAGGCAAAGTGGCGCAGCCCCCGCTTCAGCAGATGCTCGGCGGCCATCCGCCCGATGGCTTCTCCGTCAGCGCGAATCTCCGGGAGCCTGGAAAGGGGGTTCGAGGGGGCGAGCTGGCTGGCCGAAAGCGGCCCGGCGATCACGGGCAGCCCTGTCTTTAAGATGGCGCGGGCAATGCGCGGCGTGGCGATGCGCGCGATGATCCCCGTGCCGCCCCAGGCCCGCATGGTGGGCAGGGTTTGCACAAGATCGCCGGGAATGATGTGCAGCCCCCATGGCCCGTGCAGCCTTGCGTAACGCTGCACGCCGCGCAGCAGGCCGCGCCCGACTTCGCGCGAGGTTTCCAGCACAAGAGCGACGTGAAATCTGGTGGGTGGAACGGGATTCATAACGGGTGGATGGTCTTGCGCAAAATGACTGTCACTATGCGTATTATTACCATAGCGGCAGATGAGTTCCCATGCGATAAGAGAATTTGTCGCTCTATGAACACCGCCTTTATCCACGAAGATTTTCTGCTCGAAAGCAAATATGCCCGCGAACTCTACCACCGTTACGCCGCCGATCTGCCGATCATTGATTGCCATTGCCATTTGAAGCCTTCGGAAATCGCCGAGGACAAACGCTGGGAGAACATCACGCAAATCTGGCTCTACGGCGACCATTGCAAGTGGCGCGCCATGCGGACGGCGGGCGTCTCCGAGCGCTTCTGCACGGGCGATGCGTCGGACTGGGAGAAGTTCAAGAGCTACGCGGGAGTCGTTCCCAAGGCGCTGCGCAATCCGCTCTACCACTGGACGCATTTGGAATTGAAGCGCTATTTTGGCGTTTCCGACCGCCTGCTCGGGCCGGATACGGCGCAATCCATTTACGACGATTGCAACCGGGTCATCACGGCGCCGGATTTCTCCTGCCGTTCGCTCATGAAGAAGTCGAAGGTGGAGGTGGTCTGCACGACGGACGACCCGGTGGATTCCCTGGAACACCACATCGCCATCGCAAAGGATGCGGGCTTTGACATCCAGGTGCGGCCCACGTGGCGGCCGGACATGGCCTTTGCCGTGGACAAACCCGAGGCGTTTGCCGGGTGGCTCGCGAAGCTCGAAGCGGCGGCGCAAATGGAAGTGAGCACCGTGGACGCGCTGCTCGGCGCGCTGCGCAAACGGCACGAGTTGCTGAGCATTTCGCTCAATTCGGTATCCAAATGGAAAGTGCGGGTATTGCCTTCCCTGCTCGACACCCTTGCCAACACCGGCAAGCTCCCGGCGGCGCTGGCTTTCTCTCTGGCCGCCCTGATCGCTTTTTACAAAGGCCAGCCCGCAGCGGACGGCGGGCTCCAGGGCGACCGCAACGGTGCGGCTTACCCCATTCGCGACGATGCCGATGTGATGGAGTTTTTCCAGAACCGCTGGCGCACGTTCGCTTCCGACGGCAACACTGCGGCGATGGTCTCCGCGCTTCTGGCCCACACCTCCTTCTGGGGCCAGGATTTGACGCAGGTTCCGGGAATGGCCGATGCGGTCACCTCCGGACTCCAGGCCATCCAGACAGGCGGCATGCGCGCCGCTGTTGAATCGCTTTTAACGGGCGCCAAATAACATGAAAAATCCGCTTCTTCGCATTCATGCCGCAGACAACGTCGCCGTTGCGCTGGAGGATATTGAAGCCGGTCGGCAGATCCCCATTGACGGGGAGAGCATCACCCTTTCGAGCCGGATTCCACGCGGACACAAGGTCGCGCTCTCGCCAATTTCCAGCGGGGAGAACATCGTGAAATATGGGAGCCCCATCGGCCACGCAACCGCGCCGATCCAGCCGGGCGACTGGGTGCACACGCAGAATCTCAAGACCAACTTGAGCGGGACGTTGGAATACGCCTATCAACCGCAGGCGGACAGCATCGCCCCACGCGGCGGCGGCCTTTTCTTCGACGGCTTTGTGCGGCCCAACGGCGAGGTAGGCATCCGCAACGAACTCTGGATCATCCCCACCGTCGGTTGTGTCAACCATATCGCCGAAGCCCTGGCCCGCCGTTTCAGCCAGCGCCTTCCGCACGGCAGCATCGACGGCGTGTATGCCTTCACGCACCCCTACGGCTGCTCGCAGTTGGGCCAAGACCACAACACCACGCAGAAACTCCTGGCCAGCCTGGCGCATCATCCCAATGCGGGCGGCGTGCTCATCGTCGGGTTGGGCTGCGAGAACAGCACCATGACCAGCTTCCGCGAGGCGCTGGGCGAGGTCGATCCCGACCGGTTCCGGTTCATGATTTCACAGCAGGTGGAGGACGAGATGGAAAGCGGCTTGCAGTTGCTGGAAGAACTGGCGCAATCCGCCGGCGCACTGCAACGCCAATCCGTTCCCGCTTCGGCGCTGCGCGTCGGCTTGAAGTGCGGCGGCTCGGACGGGCTTTCCGGCATCACCGCCAACCCGCTGGTGGGCGCGTTCTCCGACCGGTTGATCGCCAGCGGCGGCAGCACGGTTCTCACCGAAGTGCCTGAAATGTTCGGCGCGGAAACCCTGCTCATGAACCGCTGCGTGAACCGCGGGGTTTACGAGAAATGTGTCGGGATGGTGAACGGCTTCAAGGACTACTTCCTGCGCCACAACCAGGCGGCCTACGAGAACCCGTCGCCCGGCAACAAGGACGGCGGCATTTCCACGCTGGAAGAAAAATCGCTCGGCTGCACCCAGAAGGGGGGCTGCGGCTCCGTCGTGGATGTGATTGAATACGCTGGCCGATTGCACCACCCCGGCTTGAATCTCCTCGACGGCCCCGGCAACGACATCGTGGCCGCAACGGCTCTGGCGGCGGCGGGCGCGCATTTGATCCTGTTCACCACCGGACGGGGAACCCCGCTCGGCGGCTGCGTCCCGACGGTAAAAATCTCCACCAACAGCGAACTGGCGCAGCACAAAAAGAACTGGATCGATTTCGATGCGGGCGAACTGCTCCACGGCGCGACCCGCGAGGAATTGACCGCCCGGCTCTTCCTCGACGTCCTCGACATCGCCAGCGGCCGCAAGCAGACCAAGGCGGAAATCAACGGCTTCCGCGAAATCGCCATCTTCAAGGACGGTGTGACGCTTTAGGGCTGTTCACACAATCAGTGCCAAAGGCACGACCCCATACCAGCATGGGGCGTAGCCCCATGTGTCTGAAAAACGAGATCAGGGCTGTAAGCCCGTACCATCGGCTTTTCCTCCGGGGTATTATGTTCTCGCTTTTCATGGACGCGGCTTTTTGCCAAGCTCGCCGGATGCTGGCAAAGGTCTATTCAGCGGCGGTCTATGGCGTGGACGCCTACGAGGTGGAAATTGAAGTCAACGCGGCTGCGGGAGCCCCGGCCATCGTGGTCGTCGGGCTGCCGGACGCCGCCGTCAAAGAAAGCCGCGACCGCGTGACCACGGCAGTGGCCAACAGCGGCTACCGCTGGCCCAGGGGCCGCACCACCATCAACCTCGCCCCAGCCGATGTGAAGAAGGAGGGGCCGAGCTTTGATCTCCCCATCGCGCTCGCCATGATCGCCGCCTCAGAGCAGATTGCTCTGCCCGATTTTGATCAATACTGCTTCGTCGGCGAACTGGCGCTCGATGGCGGCGTGCGCTTCGTCAACGGTGTCCTCCCCGTCGCCCTTGAAGCCCGGCGGTGCGGCAAGCGGGCCATCGTGGTTCCCGAAGAAAACGCCCCGGAGGCAGCCCTCGTCGAGGGCATCACCACCTACGGCGTGCGCAACCTGCGCCAGGCATTCGAGTTCCTGCGCGGCAATGAGACGCTCGCACCCACCGTCGCCGCACCGCTCCTTGAGGCGCATCAGGATTACGAAGTCGATTTCGCCGACGTGCGCGGACAGCACGCCGCCAAGCGCGCCGTGGAAGTGGCCGTCGCGGGCGGGCACAATTTGATCATGGTCGGCCCTCCGGGATCGGGCAAGTCGATGCTCGCCAAGCGCATCCCCACCATCATGCCGCCGATGACCTTTGAGGAAGCCATCGAGACCACCAAGATTCACAGCATCTGCGGGTTCCTCGCCAACAAACGTTCCTTCCTCTCGCTTCGCCCCTTCCGCTCGCCCCACCACACCATCTCCGACGCCGGACTCCTCGGCGGCGGCACGAACCCCGCCCCCGGCGAAGTCACGTTGGCGCACCACGGCGTGCTTTTTCTCGATGAACTCCCCGAGTTCAAACGCTCTACACTGGAAGTGATGCGCCAGCCGATGGAAGACGCCAAAGTGACCATTTCCCGCGCCTCGGGCTCTGTGACCTACCCGGCGGAGTTCGTCCTCGTCGGCGCGCTCAACCCCTGCCCTTGCGGCTTCTTTGGCGATCTCAAGCGTGAGTGCCGCTGCTCCGGCGTGCAAGTGCAGCGCTACCGGCAGCGCATCTCGGGGCCGCTGCTTGACCGCATCGACATCCACGTGGAAGTTCCCGCCGTCCACTTCAAAGACCTCACCGGCACGCACTCCGGCGAACCCTCCAGCGCCATCCGCGAGCGGGTGCTCGCCGCGCGCGGCATCCAGCACGCGCGCTTCGCACAAAGCCCCGCCGTCCGCTGTAACGCGCGGATGACCAGCAAACAGCTCAAGGCCCACTGCCAGATCGACGAAGAATCCCGCGAACTCCTGCGCACCGCCATGCACGAGCTGAACCTGAGCGCCCGCGCCCACGACCGCATTCTCAAAGTCGCCCGCACCATCGCGGATCTCGAAGCCGCCCCCGAAATCAACGCCACGCACCTAAGCGAAGCCATCCAATACCGCACGCTGGATCGCAATTTGTGGGCGTAACCCACGCCTCGGTGAAAAAAAGGCTGCCCCCTTCTTTTCTTGACCCACGAAATCGCACCATAAACCGCTTCCCCCTCCCCGCGCCACCCCATCTCACCTCCGCGGACTGGATCAGTTCGCCCTGTTTGGGCGGCCCGCGCACCGTCCCTCCCGCAGTCTATTACCGGCGCGTTTTCCAGCTCGGCGGCCCGGTACCCAAGCGCATCTTCTTGCACATCACCGCGCTCGGGCTTTTTGAGTGCGTGGTCAATGGCCAGCGCGTGGGCGAAGATGTCCTGGCGCCCGGCTGGGCCGATTATCGCCTGCGCGTTTACTACCGCAGCTACGACATCACCGCCCTGCTCCAACCCGGCGAAAATGTCCACGGCGTCATTCTCGGGGACGGCTGGTATTCCGGCCACGTCGCGGAAAAGGATCGCCAGTTTTATGGGGAGCAACCGGCGCTTCTCGGCCATCACGAAGAGGCGGCGCGTTATGAAGCCTTATACACCAAGATCGTCGAAGCCTTTCGCGCCCCCTTCATCACCCCGGATGGCCTGGTGGTCGGCGGCACGCAGACCGGCTACGTTCTCGCGCTCCATTTTCATCTCGTGCCGCAGGAACTGCGAGCCACCGCCTCCCGCGAACTGGTGCGTCTCATCGCGCGCAATGGCCATCGCATCGGCACCGGCTTTGTTGGCCCCCCCTACATCCTCCACGCTCTTGAGGCCACCGGCCACCTCGACATGGCCTGCAAACTTCTCGAACAGGAAGCCTTCCCCTCCTGGCTCTTCCCGGTCAAGAACGGCGCCACGACGATCTGGGAACGCTGGGATGGCTGGACGCCGGAAAAGGGTTTCCAGGATGCCGGCATGAATTCCTTCAACCATTATGCCTACGGAGCCGTCGGCGACTGGATGGTGAGCACCGTTGCCGGCCTGCAATTTGATCCGGCACACCCCGGATACGAACACATCCTTTTCAAGCCGCGCCCGGGCGGCACACTCACATGGGCGGAGGCCACGCTGACCACTCCCCACGGCAAGGCCGCCATCCGCTGGGAACTCAACGATGCCACCCTCACCCTCAATCTCACCGTGCCCGCAGGCGCCCGCGCGACCCTGGATCTCCCCGCCGCCTTCCAAACCGCCCCGCTCACGCTCGCTGAGGGAGAGCACCAGCGCACTTTCAAAAAATAGAACTCACTGAAATTTTCCAGTGGTGTCAGCGCGCCAGCGATGGGGTGTTATACCATTTGGTAAAGTGATTCTGTAGAAACCCAGCGGGTTTCCAGACAATAGCCGGTGGTTGAGGCGCGTTGCGCGCCGACACCCCCGGAACCTCGCATTCCAGCGTTTCACCCCGGAGGGGTGGCAGAACCTCTACGCCAGGCACTTCACCAGCGCCAAGCGGATGGCCTCGGCGTCGATGTTCTTGCCGATGAACACCATCTGGCTGGTGCGCGTCTCGCCCTTTTCCCAAAGCCGATCCCAGAAAAGGGTGAACCGGTTGTTTACGCCGTGAAAGAGGGCGCGCCGCGGATTTCCCGCAATGGAAAGGAACCCCTTGGAGCGAAAGATTTGCGCATTGACGCTCAGGTTTGCGATGAACGCCTCAAAGCGATCCACGCTGAAGGGCTGGTCGAAGGTGAACGCGCAGGACTGGATTTCGTGATGGTGCCGGTGGTTGAGTTCGTCGAGAAACTTGGGATCGACCGCAAGCTTGCGATCCACGTCAAAGGCGGCCATGTCGAGGACTTCCTTCAGGTTCACCTGCGCCTGGTTGGTGCGGAAGCTCTGCGCGTGCGGGTTCAGTTCGCCCATCCGGCACTCGATGCGCGCCAGGTGCGCTTCGTCCACGAGATCGGTTTTGTTGATCAAGAGGAAGTCCGCCATGGCGATCTGCTCGCGCGCGGTCTCCACCTCCGCCATCTGCTTCTCGATCTGCTCGGCGTCCACCACGGTGATGATGGAATCGAGCTGCACGTATTGTTGGAGCTGCGGGATATTGAGAAAGGTTTGGGCAACGGGGCCGGGATCGGCGATGCCGGTGGTCTCGATGAGCAGATAGTCGAAGCCGCCGCGCCGGATGAGCGCCTGCACGCTCTTGATCAAATCCGTGCGGACGGTGCAGCAGACGCATCCGTTGTTCATTTGCACGATCTCTTCCTTGGCGTTCTCCACCAACTGGCCGTCGATGCCGATCTCGCCGATTTCGTTGACGATGATGGCGAATTTGTAGCCGTGCTGCTGTTGGAGAATGTAGTTGAGCAGCGTCGTCTTTCCGGCTCCCAAAAAGCCGGTCAGAATGGTGACGGGGATGCGCGGTTTGGGTGAAACGGGGTTTGCGGGTTCAGTCATGGCGAGCGGAATACTTTAGCGTATCTGCCGCGCTTGCCAAGGAGGCGATTTTCTGAGAAATCACCCCCTGCAAACAACACATTTTAAACTGATTAGGCAGGTTGGGCGTCCCGGAAACCTCAGAATTTTTTAACGTCCCAAACACTCGCTGACCGCGCCGTCACTCGCCGCGGTTCGGTCGCGTTTTGGGACGTCGGGCCTTCTGGGGCCTCCGGGATCAGCGCGGCAGAACCGCGCCCTTCTTTTTTTGCCCGCGCTCAAGCAAGGAGCATCGAAAGGATGAAGATGATTTGTGCGTGGTGCAAAAAACGGATACATTCGCGACCAAAGCAGCTAGTGTCCCGTTAGGCTAGTTTATTGCAATATTTATCGATTTTCTCGAAGATTT
>JBAXQF010000038.1:0-20484 GCA_037131875.1 Verrucomicrobiota bacterium | reverse complement strand
AGCCTTCGGCGCTCCCAAGCCACTGGCCACATTTTTTTGTAAAATGCTCTAACGCGACAGTGCCGGAAAACTCGCGCGGTGCAGGTTGGGTGGTTTTCGGGACGGCACAGAGTGCCTTCCCTACCTTTCGTGGTGCTGCGCGTGCGCGTGCTCCGGCATCTTCGCCGTCTGATTGATGCGCTCTGCGAGGTGGGTGAGCTTTTTGTCCGACTCCGCCTCCTCGTGCAGTGAAAGGTTGAGCAGGGATTCGTCCTCATGCAGCCCGAGCAACCCCGCATAAGTGCGGGCGCAGCCATACCCGGCGATCTCATAGTGTTCCAGCCGCTGCATCATGGCAATAATGCCCGAGTCCATCACCTCCGGCTGCGCCTCTTCCATCATCCAGTCCTCGGTTTCCTCAAGGATGCCCTCGGTGCCTTTGCACTTTGCGCCGCGGGTGGATTTACCGTGCCGCTCGAAGAGCTGTTCCAGCCGTTCAAGCTGAACACGCGTCTCTTCGCGGTGCTGTTCCAGGCTGTCGCGCAGCGCCGCCGAGGAGACGTGCTTGGTGATTTTCGGCAGGGCCCGGAGAATTTGCTTCTCCACGCTGTACAGATCCTTGAGTTCGTGAAAATAAAGGTCGTCGAGTGTTTCGTAGTCCATGTATCAATTCCTTTTGCTGAATGGGAGCACGCAGGGAGAGATGCCCGTTTTGTTCTCCTTCAAAACGAAAAAGCCGCCCGCCCCGGCTGTAAATGCGATTCCTGCCTTGCTCCCGTGCGAAAGAGGAGTTTGAATTTGTCCCGCTCCACTGCTTCCAACCGATCCCTGAAGTTTTTTATGAAAACCCTTCTCCTGACCAACGAGTATCCCCCCAACGTCTATGGCGGCGCGGGAGTCCATGTGGACTACCTCAGCCGGGAACTGGCCCGCTTGATGGACGTGGAAGTCCGCGCCTTCGGAGCCCAGGACGAGGCGCGCGAACACTTGCGCGTGCGGGGATTCGGCATCGACCCGGCCCGCCACACCGCCCCCAAGCCCCTCCAGTCGGTCTTTGGAGCCGTGGATCGCTGCACGCAGTTCAACAGCGCGGGCATCGACGCGGATCTCGTCCACTGCCACACGTGGTACACCCATCTCGGCGGGATCATGGCCAAGCTCAACTACGGCATCCCTTTTGTGCTCACCGTCCACTCGCTGGAACCCCTCCGCCCCTGGAAACGCGAGCAACTCGGCGGCGGCTACGATTTTTCGCTCTGGGTGGAAAAAACGGCCATTGAGATGGCCGACGCGATCATCGCCGTCTCCCAGGAAACCAAGGCCGACGTGCTCCGGCTTTTCAACGTGGACGAGAAGAAAATCCACATCGTCTACAACGGCATCGACCTCGACGAATACCAGCGCGTCACCACCACCGACGCCCTCGTGCGCTATGGGATCGATCCCGCCGTGCCGTATGTGCTTTTCGTGGGCCGCATCACCCGGCAGAAGGGGATTGTCCACCTGGTCAACGCCATCCAACACCTCAACCCAGGCATGCAAGTGGTGCTCTGCGCCGGAGCGCCCGACACGCCGGAGATCGCCGCCGAGATGAAGGCCGCGGTGGAAGCCGCGCAACGGCCCGGCGTCGTCTGGATTCAAGAAATGGTGAACAAGACGACCGCCTACGAACTTTATTCCCAAGCGGCGGTCTTCTGCTGCCCCTCCATCTATGAACCCTTCGGCATCATCAACCTGGAGGCCATGGCCTGCGAGACGGCGGTGGTCGCCAGCGCCGTGGGAGGCATCAAAGAGGTCGTCGTGCATGGAGAGACCGGCTATCTCGTGCCGTTGGAGCAGATGAGCGAGAGCCCGTTTGAACCGCTCGACCCGGATCGGTTCGCCCGCGACCTCGCGGCGCGCATCAATGAGCTGATGGCCAACCCCGCGCTGCGGGAGAAAATGGGCAAGGCGGGCCGCAAACGCGCCGAGGAAAAATTCAGTTGGGCGGCGATTGCGCGGCAAACAGCGGCGCTCTACCAAACCCTCCTGTGCCGGTAGGCGCTATTTTTCCCGCTTGCCAATGAAGTGAAGGGCAAGCGCGGAGAGCAGCATGACGACAAACCCGGCCAGCAGCCCGTTGCGCAGGGTGAAAATTTGGAACGGGGCGGGAATGTGAAATCCCAGGGGAGGCGAAACCGCGCACGGCACGCCGCTCGCCGTAAGGGCCACAACGCGGATCGTGTCGGTGATGCCCGGCGGAATCCCCGTCACAAAGCCGGTCATGCGGTTCTCTTTGCTGGCAAATTGGACATCAGGCACGGCAATCCATCTTTGCAACAGCTTGTGGTTGGCGTCCAAAGCGAGTCGGCGCACTTCCAGTCGGTAGGTGCATGTGCCCGCAGACGCCGGGAGCAGGGGAGGCTCCCAGGCGAACTCCGCAGTCCCCGCAGAGGTCGCCTGCACCATCGCGATGCTCGTGATTTTTAGAAGCCCATCCAAATTGGTTGAATCAGTTTTATCGTTGGCGGCGAGCGCTACAGGAGTCGCTCCCGGAGTCGCCCCGGCCTTGGGCGCAGCGGCGGGGAGCGGAGAGGGAAAGAACCCAGGATAGCTGGCGACGCTGGCTGGAGTTGGGGTCGCTGCGGCGTGCGGCGGCGGCGGGGGAGTGGGCTCAGCCTCCATGGCGAGGGATTCGGCGTGGACGTTGATTTTGCGGGAAACCGCCCCCAAGGAAAGACGGATGCTTGCCTCCATCCCCGCCGCATCATCGTCTGCGAGCGTGGGAGAGAGAGTGGTTGCCGCTTTGGGAGGGAGCACAATGCGATCCGGGAGATGGAGGCGCGCATTGGCTTCCACTTGCAGGGTCAATTCCGCTCCCGTGTTGTTGGTGAGCGTAAAGGAGGCGGAGCGCGCCGCCTTTTTGGCAGCGCCCGTCAACTCCAACACCGCAGGCCCGGCGGAGAACGGGGCAACGGCCAGGGCGCGCAGCGCGGGTTCCATTTTGGAATCACTGGAAAAGTGGAGATGCCCCTGGTATTCCCGTTCCGCATCCGGCGCAATGGTCAGGCGCAAAGCAGCCTGCTGCCCTCGTTCCAGTTTATAGCTGGCGGGTTCAACACTCCACGGAGCGTCCACGGTCACACTCCCCTCCAAGACGCCTCCGCCTTTGTTGCCAATCGAGAGGGTGCGCGAGGAGGCGATGCCCGCCGCAATTTCACCAAACTCCACCACGCCCGGCGCCGCAAGCTCCGGCGGGTTATCCACAATGGTGAGGGCAATCTCCGCAGCAGAGGAGGTGCCGTTTTTATTTTGCGCGGCAAAAAGGATGCGGTCTTGCAAACTCAGTTGCCCGTTCATGGAGGAAGTATGCTGGTAGGTGAGAATCCAGACCTCCCGCTCCACAGGTTCCAAGCTGACGATTTTTCCCAAGGCGGGCTCCTTGCGGACGAGAAACCGGGTGGCTTGCTCCTGCCGACCATAGACCCGCAACACGATTTGCGCGGTGCCGCCGTTCTGAACCTGCGCGGCGACCGGAATCGGCATGGGAGGAGCCGGAGGCGGAGCGTCCTTTTTTTTCTCGGAACTCTTTTTCTCCGTTGGCGGGGTGGGGATATTGATGGAGGCGCGAGAAAGCGAAGCAAGAGAGAGAAGCGCGCAGGCGGCTAAAAAACAGCCAAAGAGGCGCCCCCGCGAGAAGCGGATTGCAAAGAATTGGAGTTTTCGATTGATCGTCAAAGGCCCTATCATTAAGAAACATAGACCGTTCGCCTGCAATGAGATTTCTGTTCCCTCGCAATTTTCGTGTTTTTTTCCCCGCGCTCGTGCTCGGAGCCGTGCTGGCCTGCTCCAGCGGTTCCGCCCTCGGCGCTCCATTCTTTGGACTTTTCGGCGTCAAAAAAGCGAGCGAATCGCTGCACAAACAGGAGCCGCCCAAAGTTTCGCCGCGCGTGCTGGAGCGGGTCACTCCGGCCAACGCCCGCGTCCTCGTCTCCCTCGGCAAACAGCGCGCCTACCTGCTGGTAGGCAGCGAGATCGCCATCGACACCCCCATTTCTTCCGGCAAAGCCTCCGGAATGACGCCCACCGGCAGCTTCCACGTCCAGGAGAAGGACGAGGATCACCGCTCCAATCTGTATGGGAACTTTGTGGACAGCAAAGGGCGGATTGTCCGCGCCGGAGTCAGCGCCCGCATTGATTCCGCGCCCAGCGGCACCCATTTCGAAGGCTGCCCGATGTATTCCTTCATGAGAATCTCCGAAGGAGTCGGCATGCATGTCGGCATCCTCCCCGGCTACCCCGCCTCGCACGGCTGCATCCGCATGCCAGCGGAAATCGCCCCGATGTTTTACCAGCGCGTCAAGATCGGCACGCCGGTGGAAGTCGCGTATTAGGCGTGATTGCGGATTTTTTTAAATCAGGAAGCCAGGAAAAACAAAAAGAGTGGTGAAACCCCAACGCTCATTTCTTGAGTTCCTGAGTTCCAGATTTTCTTATTCTTTTCCATTTGTGGATACGAATAAGGGAAGCATGTTCACCAAATTGTAACATGGCTTTGTTTGACGCGGCGGGGAGGGGATGCTAATTTCGCACATCTTCGACCGGAATAACTCACTCCTCAACCGTCAGGTGTTGGTGTTGAACCGTCTGTGGCAAGCCGTCAACGTCACCACTGTCCGAAGGGCCTTCACGCTCCTCTGCCAAGGCCACGCACAGATCGTCTCTACGGACGGCGCGAACAACTACACCACGCACGACTTCGAAAGTTGGCGTGATTTTTCCACCCGCCAGCCCGAGCCGGAGATGGTGCACACCATCGCCTTCAAAATCCGCGTCCCGCGCGTGATCGTGCTGCTTTTCTTTGACCGGATGCTCAAAAAGGAGATCAAGTTCACCCGCAACAACCTCTTCGAGCGCGACCAGAACACCTGCCAATACTGCGCCAAGGTTCTCGACCGCAAGGAACTCAACCTCGACCACGTCCTGCCGCGCGACCGGGGCGGCAAGACCACGTGGGAAAACATCGTCTGCTCCTGCATCCCGTGCAACAGCCGCAAGGCCAACCGCCTGCCGCACGAGGCGGGCATGCGCCTCATCAAAAAACCCGAACGCCCCAAGTGGCGCCCCTTCCTCCAGTTCAAATTCAACGGCGGCGCACATGACTCGTGGAAACATTTCCTGGATGTCGCCTACTGGAACGTGGAACTGGGCGACGGCTAGACAGAACACCTTCCCATGAAAAAACTCCTCATGCTCGCCTCTCTTCTCACCTGGTTTGGGCTGAAAGCCGGGGCCGCCCCGTTGGAAATCAACGCTCGCGTTCCTGATGTCACCGGCATCGATCAGGACGGGAAATCCATTGCGCTCAAGGAGGTGGCCGCCAAGGGCTACGTGCTCGTTTATTTCTACCCAAAGGCCGACACACCCGGTTGCACCGCCCAGGCGTGCAGCCTGCGCGACGCCTATGCAGAACTCCAGCAAAAGGGGGTGCGCGTGCTGGGCGTCAGCGCCGACACACCGGAGGCGCAGCGGCAATTCAAAGAAAAATACCACCTGCCTTTTGAGTTGATCGCCGATAAGGAAGGCAAGGTGATCGACGCCTTTGGTGTGCCGCGCATTCCGGTCATCGGGCTCGCCTCCCGGCAGGCGTTTCTTTTCCGCGATGGCGTGTTGGTCTGGCGTGATTTGAAGGCCTCCACCAAACAGCAGGCGGCAGATGTGCTGAAGGTGCTGGCACAATAGCGGCAAGCGGCGTAATCTGCCCGCTTTTGCATGAACCGCTGGATTTCTCCCGAGCTATTTGCGGCGTTTGAGGCCGAAGCCACCACCGCGCACCGCCTGTTTACCTCCTACAATGTGTGGGTGGAACGGCTCGGGCCCGATGTGCTGATCTCCTTCAAAACCGATGCCGCCCGCGACGCCGCACTCGCCGGGCTGCGCGAGTGGGAGGCGCGAGTCGGCTTCCAAAGCGTGCGCATTTTTTCGCGCTTTCTGCCCAAGCAAAATGCCGAGCGCGTGGCTCCCGTGCTTTTGGAGGGAGATGCAGCCGCTTCGCTCTGCACCGTCGTGACGGAACGGGGCGTGCGCTACGGGATCGACTTCGGCGCGGGCTATTCCGCCGGGCTCTTTCTGGATCAGCGCGCCAACCGCGCCTTTGTGCGCCAGCGCGCCCCCAAACGCCTGCTCAACACCTTCGCCTACACCTGTTCCTTCTCCGTGGTGGCGGCGCTGGCCGGCGCGCAAACGGCAAGCCTTGACCTCTCCAAAAAATCGCTCGACCGGGGCCGCGAGAATTTTGCGCTCAACGGCCTGCCGCTGGAGGGCCACCGCTTTCTGGCTGACGACGTGCTCGACGTCCTGCCCCGGCTGGAACGGCGCGGGGAGAAGTTCGACGCCATCATCCTCGATCCGCCCACCTTCTCGCGCGGGAACCGGGGCCGCCGCTGGCAGGTAGAGGAGCAGATCGAGGATCTCTTGCGCGCCGCACTCGAACTGGCGTCGCCGGGAGCGGCGATCCTGGTTTCCACCAACTGCACCAAACTCGACCGCCGGGCGCTGGAGCAGGCAGCCCGCTTCGCCCTCAAAACAGCGCGGCGCGGCGGGGATTTCCACAGCGAACCCCCACTGCCCGATTTCCCTTCGGGGGAAGGCGCCCAGACGCTCTGGCTGCATTTGCGGTGATATTTGGTTATAAGTCCCATATGACCTATAGGGTCGCCGCGAAAACGCACAAATCCTCTGCTTCCTTTTCTCAACTCTTGTGCTAAAACTAGGCTCATGCAGACCCGCGAAATCGCAGAGCATTTGGCCGAAGCCGCCCGTCATTTTCCCTGGATGGGCACCGTTACAGCGGAGGGATTGCTGGGATTGATCCACGCCGAACTCGGTCACGAGGAGGCGCTCGACCGCTTTCTGCCTTACGGAGCGCACCGCGCCCGCGCGCTCGGCCCATGCATGATTCTCCATATCATCAGCGGCAACACCCCTCACGCCGGCATCCAGAGCCTCATCCGGGGGCTGCTGCTCGGGGCCTTCAACTGGTGCAAAATCCCGAGCAGCGGACTGCCCGAAGTGGCGGAATTCCGCGAACGCCTGCCCTTTGAGCTGGCCCGCCGCATCATCATCGCCGAAGAACTGCGCGGGGACTGGCTTGACCAGGCCGACGCCGTCATCGTCTTCGGACGCGACGAAACCGTGGAGCACTTCCGCAAGCGCGTCCGCGCCGACCAGCGTTTCATCCCGCACGCCCACCGCCTCAGCTTCGGCGTCGTATTCGATGACCCGGAGTTTTGCTCCGTGGCCGACGCCGCAAAATCCGCCTCGCTCTACAACCAGCAAGGCTGCCTCTCGCCCCATCTCTTTTACGTCGAGCCAAAGATCGCCCGCGCATACGCGGAACGCCTGGCCTCGGCCATGGCGGAGTTTGAAAAAGCGAATCCGCGCGGGCCCGTTTCGCTGGCCGAGCAGACCGAGATTGTCGCCTTGCGCAAGGATTTCGCATTCCGCGCCGCAATGAACTCCGAGGGCGAAAAACCGGCGCTCTGGGAAAGCCCGGACTCGACCTCGTGGACCGTATTATTCGATCCCGAACCGCAGTTCATGGCCTCCTGCCTGAACCGCGTGGTCTATGTGAAGCCGATGCCCGCCGACGGCCTGGCCGTCGCAGTGCGCCGGGTTTACAAGCACCTGAGCACAGTGGGCATCTTCCCCGCCACGCCGGAGAACGCCGAAAAAGTCGGCCTCACAGGAGCCTCGCGCATCTGCCCCATCGGCGCCATGCAATTCCCGCCGCTCACCTGGCACCACGACGCCCAGCCCGTCCTCCTGCCGCTGGTGCACTGGGTGGATTTCGAGGCGGATCGGTAAAATCTCGCGCAAAGCCGCAAAGGACGCAAAGGGGGATGAGCATCCTGATTCTAAGCAACTAGCTACGTTGCGTTTTTCCTCGTTCCCAATCTCCCGATTGGGACGGCCCTGCCGCATAGCGGCTTAGTTCACGCGAAGCGCACTTTGCAGAGCCCTGCAAGGGATCACGCGCTTGTCTTGGAAACTCTGTTTCCAAAGCCTGCCATGGCTTCGGGCGTAATGAGAGCGGTTTCGGGTTGTCAGGGGCACTTCTTTCGTGTCTCCAAAGTTGGCGGATGGGCAAAGTGCCAAATGATCCCCGCAATCCAAAGGCCGGTTCCTATCAAAAACGCCAGCGTCAATCCGCCCATCTTCGCTGAGTCCAACACGGCGGGAGTCGTGCAGTTCGCCTGCACCATCAGATAATGGAGCGCGGCCACCCAAATCGAAGCGAGAGACCCGAACCAGAATGAATGAAAGAACAAGAAATCGCATGCTTCCCCATAGTGCTCGGGAGAACGCCAATACTCCGCCTTCGGAACATTCAGGGTGGAGGGCGGCAGGAATCGAATAATATAGCCAATGCCGATCACAAAGCTGGAAAAACCGATGCCGAAAATCGTAAAAAACAAGCGATGTTCGGAGCGGGACATCCAGCCGTTCGCCTGACCGGATGCGCCAAAGTGGGTCGCTACGCGCTCTGGCAGTAAAGAGCCTGATATGAAAACCGAAACGAGCAAAATAGCTACTGAAATAGCCCAGATAATGACGGACGCCCTGATTTTCATTAAGCCATAAACTGAATTGCCCATACGATAGGGTCAATGATTTCCTCAGGGCAAACGCATCTCAATTGAAAGGCAAAAGAAAATCTGGAACTCAGGAACTCAAGAAGAGGGAAAGCAAATCACCCACTTTGGAAAACTGCATCCTCTCCCAGCTAAAATACGCGCTCTGAAGAGGTTGCTTCTGTCTTTTCCTGAGTTCCTGAGTTCCTGATAGATTTCTGATGCCTTTGCCCTGATGACTTGCTCTTTGCGTCCTTTGCGCTTCTTTGCGCGAGACTATTCCGCAGCAACTGCCGCCACCGCTTCCGGCTGCCCGCCCACAATCTCCCAGGCCCGCTCCAGCGAGGCGTCGATGTCGGCGCAGATGTTCTCCAGCCCTACTTTATCCACAAACCCTGAGTTGAAGAGCACTTTCATCGGCTGCGGCTGCACACCGCTCAGGATGAGCTTGGTGCCGCGCCGGGTGAATTTGCGCTGCATGATCTCCAGCGCCCGCAGGCCGGAGCCGTCAATGGCGGGCACGGCGCGCATTCGGAAGATGACGATGCTGGGGGTGATGTGCGCGCTATCCAGAGCGTCCTCGAGTTTTTCCGCGACCCCGAAAAAGAACGGCCCTTCGATGCGGTAA
The DNA here is from genome assembly GCA_037131875.1 of Verrucomicrobiota bacterium. GTDB lineage: Bacteria > Verrucomicrobiota > Verrucomicrobiia > Chthoniobacterales > Chthoniobacteraceae > UBA695. Next base: position 11,265 of record JBAXQF010000038.1, on the reverse strand, counting down.
ACGAGCACGCCTTTGGGCACGGCTTTGTCGCGAATGGAATCCCCGCCGAGGCCCACGTCGCTGTCTTCGGTGATGATCCGCACATGGGTGATTTCCTCCATCTTTTTCACGAAGAGGATGAAGGAAAGGGCAAGCCCGAAGCCGACGGCGATGGTAAGATCAAAGGCGACGGTCATCGCAAAGGTGACCACCAAGACGAGGTAGTCGCTGTGGGGGCCGCGCGCCAGTTCCTTGAAGTTGAACCACTCGCCCATGCGGAAGGCCACCACCAGCAGCACCGCGGAAAGCGCCGCGAGCGGCAGAAACTTTGCCAGCGGCGCGGCAACAAGCACCACGACAAGGAGCGTGATGGCGTGGATGATTCCCGAGACCGGCGTGCGCCCCCCGCTGCGGACGTTGGTGGCGGTGCGGGCGATGGCTCCGGTGGCGGAGATGCCCCCGAAAAACGGGCAGACGAAGTTGGCAATCCCCTGGCCCATGAGTTCCTGGTTGGAGTTATGGCGCGTCTCAATCATGCCATCGGCAACCATCGCCGAGAGGAGGGATTCGATGGCGCCCAGCATCGTGATGGTGAGCGCGGGCCCCATGAGTTGCTGGATGCGCTGAAAGCTGATGTGCGGAAGCTGAAACTGCGGCAGCCCTTCCATCGCCTTGGCGCCGAATTTCGAGCCGATGGTGGCGACAACTTGCGGATCGGGGTTCCAGACGGCGACGATGACCGCCGTGACCAAAATGGCGACGATGGAGGGAGGAACGGCCCGCCAGCGTTTGGGCCAGCCCACAATAATCCCCAAGGCAAGCAACCCCAGCGCAAGGCTTTGCCATTTGGTATCCCCAAGATGCGTCACAATACCTGCAAACTGCGCCAGCGCTTCGGCGGGGAGCTTGATGTCAAGGCCAAGCAGTTGCTTGAGCTGCCCGATGGCAATCACCACGGCGATGCCGCTGGTGAATCCCGCAACAACAGAGTAGGGGATGAACTTGATGAGCCCCCCAAGTCGGAACGCTCCGATGGCGAAGAGAAACACCCCCGCCATCATGGTGGCAAGCGCCAGCCCTTCGTAACCGTAGTTGGCCGCGATGGCAAAGAGAATGGGAACAAACGCTCCCGTGGGCCCGCCGACCTGCACAAAGCTGCCGCCCAGTGCGGAAATGAGGAAGCCGGCAATGATGGCCGTCCAGAGTCCCTGGCTGGGAGAGACGCCGGAAGCAATGCCGAAGCCAATCGCCAGGGGCAGCGCAATGATGCCGACAGTGATCCCGGCGATCACGTCTGGCAAAAGCATCTGGCGGCGGTAGCTCCGAAGAGCGTCGAATAAAGCGGGGCGAAATAAAGAACTCACGGTGTAGGCGCGTAGTTAAAACAAAGAACCGCCGACGCGCAAGGGGCAGATTGTTCATTGCTGACGGTAAATTGCTCAATTCTGCGGCGGTTCATGCCGAACACCACGGCACCAGTCCATTTCGTTAGCGTTTTCCGAAACCTCGGCGTGGGGATGTCTGGAACGAAGTGGGGGGTGTGGCTTATGGGGGGGCTTATTGGAATTACGTTGGCCTTGCTTGCAAATGCGCTGGTGCTCTGGCTGGGATTTGAAACGCCGGGGTCGCTCTATAAAGCGGAGACCCTCCGGCAAGAGAAAAGGGCCTCGCCTCTGCCCCCAGCCCTCGGCGAAAAACTGCCGCCGCAGCAACAGCAAGCGCCCGACACGGCCTCGACGCCCAGCGAAACGCCGCCTCCACCCGAGCCCACCCCAACGCCCATCCCGGATCGCAACCAAATCCGATTGCCGCTCCCTCCCGTGAAGCAGGAACGGGGGCCGCTTCAGGTGTTGGAACCGGCATTCGATCCCGCGCCCTTTGATCTCAATGCGCCCGGTCCCCAAGGCGTCACCGCTTTGATGCGGGCGGCGGAAGCGGGCGATCTGGCCACGCTGGAACAGTTGTTTGCCCAAGGTGTGGAGATCAACCAGAAGGATGACTCCGCGCACACGGCCCTCTATTTTGCCATCGCGGCAAAGTCGGCTTTGTCCGTGAACTGGTTGCTGGGGCACGGCGCAACAGTGGAGGGCGCTTGCTGCGATGGCGCGCATTCACTGTTGCTGCACGCGCTGGAAACAAGCGACCTGAGCGTGCTTGAGCCCATCCTGCGCGCCGCGCATCCCCGCGAATGGTGCCCTTTGGCAAGGGAAGCGCTCTACACCGCTTTGCGCGCGGAGGACAAACCGTTCATCCGCGCGCTGCTCGTAAATCACAAAACCCCGCCGACGTTGGAAGACTCCCGGCACCCGCTGCTCGGCTACGCCGTTGCATGGGGAGACACCCACTTGGTCTCCCTCATGCTGGAATGCGGCGCAAACCCCAACACACCGCTCCAAAGTCCGGTGGAAAAAACCTTCTCCCATCTCATCGCCAACGCCTCCGTGCGGGATTATTTGGAGACGGAAACAGGAATGACCCCGCTCATGCTGGCAGCGGCCACAGGGCAGCTCGAAACCACCCAGAACCTCCTGCAATACGGCGCAAAGCGGGGCGCCACCACCAAGCGCTACAAAATGACCGCCATCGACTTCGCCGCCCGCCGCGACGTGGGGCCGGAAATGTTGCAAGTATTACTCGGTAAAAGCCCGCGCCCGGAGGATCAGCGCATGCGCATCAACATCTCCATCGGCAGCCAGCGAGCCGTGCTTTATAAGGACGGCCAGGTCGCGCTCGTCACCCCCATCTCCACCGGGAGACCGGGATTCCCGACCCCCACCGGGCAATTTGTCGTCACCGACAAAGACCGGATGCACCGCTCCACGCTTTACCCCGCCTACATGCCCTACTTTCTGCGGATGAGCTGCCGCGATTTCGGATTGCACGCAGGCGAACTCCCCGGCTACCCGGCCTCCCACGGCTGCATCCGGCTCCCGTGGGATTCCGCACAGCGGCTCTTCCGCGAAGTGGACATCGGCACGCTCGTGACCATCTCGCGGTGAGGGGAGTGGCAAAAGGCGATTGACCCTGCCTCGCAACGCTCTTATGCTTCTCTTATGTCTGGCGAACAACTCACTAAGGAAGCCCTGCAACTCCCACTTGCGGAGCGGGTGAATCTGGCAGAGATGCTTTGGCAAAGCATTGGTGGAGATGCCTCATTCTCACCGGCTGAAGAAGAACGTGCTGCCGTGAGTGAAGCAACTCGACGCGATGCAGAGCTTTCCTCTGGTGCGGCTGCCGGAAGGAGTCATCGCCAAGTCATGAACGCGGCGCGCCGGGCACTCAAATGCGCCTGATCTATCACCCCGAAGCTGAACTGGAGTTGATTGAGGCGGCGCAGTTTTACGAACGCAAAGTTCGCGGACTAGGTGAACAATTTCTGAGCGAGTTTGACGCAGCCGTCAAAAGAATCCAGAAGTCACCCGACCGCTGGCCCGCAGTGACCAACGCACCTTGCAAGCTGCAGCGGTTTCTCATGGCGCGGTTTCCGTATGGAATTTACTATCGGGTAATGGGAGACGAGTTGCGCATCCTGGTCGTCAAGCACCACAGTCGCCACCCGGACTACTGGAAGAATCGCTTAAAGTCGTGATTGTTGAATGAACGCCGATATATACCTTGATCTAAGAAAACTCGCTGATGGGTGGTGCGAACGACGTGCCCTGCGAGCACTGCATCAATTTCTTCCCGGTTACTTCAGTTTGAACGGAATGACCGATGGATGGGGAGAACTTCAAATCGCATTGAAAGACGTTCTCGTCTTCGCCAAGGAGGAGATTACCGAAGATGAAGTAAAAGAGGTTAAACGGATTATGAACATCATCCATGAAGTCATTCATCGGCGATGAAGAAATATCCAACGGCATCTTCTTCTGAGAATCTGCGACAATCTGCGGATGCTTTATTCCTCTACCCCACCTGCCCCGCGAGCTTCTCCCACTCGGCGGTGACTTGGGCGAGTTCGTCGGTGACGGCCAGCAAGTCGCGGTTGAGCTGCATGGCATTTCCGCCTGCGGCGTAGCTCTCCGGCTTTTCCAGCTCCTCGGTGAGGCTCTTCTGGCGGCCCTCCAGGCTGAGGATGCGCATTTCCAGCGCCTGCACGCGCCGCTCCAACTCACGCTTCGCCGCAGCCTGCGCCTTGCGGGCCTCGGCTTCGGCGCGACGCTGTTGCTTCTGTTCGCGCATTCCGGGGCCTCCCGATGCCGTCACCGCTTTCGCCGCTTCGGCAGGCTGGGCGTTTTGCAGTTTCTCCCCGGCGGTGAGCGCGGAGCGGGCGTTCGTGGCGCGGCTCTTGTCGAGGTAATAGTCGTAGCCGCCAGGGTAGGGGGTCAGCGTGCCCGCGCTGATGTGCAGCACGGAGGTGGCGATGGACTTGATGAAATGCACATCGTGGCTGATGAAAATGAGCGTCCCCTCATACTGTTTGAGCGCGCCGATGAGCGCGTCGATGGAGCCGACATCCAAGTGCGTGGTCGGCTCGTCCATGAGGAGCAAATTGGGCGGATCAAGCAGCAGCTTCACCAGCGCAAGGCGCGTTTTTTCCCCGCCGCTCAAGACCGCGACCGGCTTGAAAACATCGTCGCCGCGAAACAGGAACGAGCCGAGCACCGTCCGCGCAACCTGTTCGCCGGGCGGGTTCTCCATCTCCTGCACGCTCTCCAGCACGGTGCTGCGGGGGTTGAGCATTTCCACGCGGTATTGGGAAAAATAGCCCACCTTGACGTTGTGCCCCAAATCGCGCTCGCCGCTCTGGAGCGGAAGATTGCCGGAGAGCAGTTTGATCAGCGTCGATTTGCCCGCGCCGTTGGGGCCGACAAGCACCGTGCGCTGGCCCCGCTCGGCCTGAAAATTGAGCCCACGATAGACTTGCAAGTCGCCATAAGCGTGGTCCACGTCTTTGAGCGTAATGGCGCGCACGCCGCTGCGGGGCGGCTGCGGGAAGCTGAAGTGGACAGTCTTTTGCGCGGCCAGCGGCGCTTCGATCTTCTCCATCCGGTCGATCTGCTTGAGCTTGCTCTGCGCCTGCGAAGCCTTGCTGGCCTTGGCGCGGAAACGGTCGGCAAACTCCTGGAGCGCGGCAATTTCCTTCTGCTGGTTTTTGTAAGCGGAGAGTTGTTGCTCCTCACGCGCGGCTTTTTCCAAGACGTATTTGTCCCAGTTGCCCCGGTAACGGTTGAGCCGCTTGTGGGAGATCTCGACAATGGAACCGACGAGCGCATTGAGGAATTCGCGATCATGCGAGATCATCAAAATCGCGCCGGGATAACTGCACAGGTATTCCTGGAACCAGACCAGCGATTCGAGGTCAAGGTGGTTGGTCGGTTCGTCCAACAGCAGCAGATCGGGCTCCATCACCAGCAACCGGGCGAGATGCGCGCGCATCACCCAGCCGCCGCTCAACGCCTTGGCCGGGCGTTCGAAGTCCGAGGTGCGAAACGCCAGCCCTGCCAGGATGCGCTTGGCCCTTGGCTCAAGCTGCCAGCCGTTGTGCTCGTCAAAAATATGGAGTGCCGCGTGGTGTTCGGGCGAGTCTTCCGGGGTCGTCTTGAGGATGCGCTGCGCCCTGGCCATCTCCGGCGTGACAGAGCAGGCGAGTTCCAGCACCGTCTCATCGCCCGCCGGAGCGCTCTCCTGCGGCAGGTAGCCGATGGTGGCGGCGCGTTCGAGCGAGACCCGCCCCTCATCCGCAGAGGCCTCGCCCAGGATCAGCGAAAAGAGCGTCGATTTGCCCGCGCCGTTCGGGCCGACCAGCCCCACGCGGTCGCCACGGTTCACCTGGAGCGAGGCGTTCTCAAAAAGGACGCGGCCACCGAAACTTTTACTGAGCTGGGAAATCGTAAGCATGGAAAGAGCCGGAGACTTTCGCGGGGTTGGGCTCACAGTGCAATCCGGAACTCAGAAAAAGGAGAAATCTATCAGGAACTCAGGAAATCAGGAAAAAGAGGAGTTGTCCGCAGATTTCGCAGATTCCAGGAGAAATGGGTTTGCGCTTGCGCTCCTCGTTCCCAATCAGAAGATTGGGAACGAGGACTCTCCAAAAAAATCTGCGAAATCTGCGGACTCCCCCTCTTCGCGGCTTTGCGACTTTGCGTGAGATTCTTCAGAGATTCCTCTTTTCCCCGCGCCCATTTCGCTTCATCCTCTCCGGTATGAGCTTACAGCAACAAATCGACAACGACTTGAAGGAAGCCATGAAGGCCAAACAGGCCGAACGGCTTGGGGTGCTGCGGATGTTGAAGGCGGCGTTGAAAAACGTGGCCATTGAAAAAGGCGGCGCCACCGCCGTGCTCGACGACGCCGAGGCAATGGCGGTCGTTCGCAAACAGGTCAAGCAGCGGCAGGATTCCATCGAAGGCTTCACCAAGGGGAACCGTCCCGAACTGGCCGCCAAGGAGCAGGCCGAGATGGAAATTTTGAACACCTACCTCCCCAAAGCAATGTCGCCCGAAGACCTCGCCGCGCTGGTAAAAGAAGCCATTGCCGAGGCCGGAGCCACCTCCAAGGCCCAAATGGGCGCGGTGATGAAGGTCGCCACCGCCAAAGCCGCCGGACGCGCCGACGGCAAAGCATTGAGCCTGGAAGTGCAGCGGCAGTTGGCGTAGTGTCATTCATGATCGCGATTCTGGTGGCAGCCGGCAGCAGTCGGCGGATGGGTTTCGACAAGCTGACCGCCGATCTGGCGGGGAAACCCGTGGCGGCTCACTCGCTGCTTGCGTTTGAAGCCTGCGCCAGCGTGCAGCGCATCGTGGTGGTCACGCGGGAAGAACGGGCAGCGGAATTCACGGCACTCTGCCGGAAATACGGGATCAGCAAGCTCGCCAGCGTCGTTCCCGGCGGGGCCGAGCGCCATCTTTCCGTCTGGAACGGCATCCAGGCGGCGCAATGCAAAGATGGGGATTACCTTGCCGTCCACGACGCCGCGCGTCCGCTGATCACTCCCGCAGCCATCGAAGCCTGCTACGCCAAGGCGCGCCACCACGGGGCGTCCGCCTGCGCCGCGCCCGTCACCGACACCCTCAAGCGCGCCAACGCCGACGGAGTGGTGACCGGAAGCGTGGAGCGCGACCACCTCTGGGCAATGCAGACGCCGCAAATTTTCGAAGCAGGACTCTTGCAGCGCGCCTATCGGAAAATCATGCACGCGAATGAAGTCGTCACCGACGAGGTTTCCGCCATCCACCATCTTGGCATCGCGGTGGTATTGACCCGCATCGACGAACCGAATTTCAAAATCACCCACCCCCGCGATCTCGACCTTGCGCGCCTCGTTCTGGAGAGCCGCAATCCACCCACCCCATGACCCGCCTCACCCAGCTCCCCAACGGCGTCCGCATTGCCTCGGTCGAGATGCCGCACATGAAAACCGTGAGCGTCGGCATTTGGGCCGCCGTTGGCAGTCGGCACGAATCCAAAGCGCTCTGCGGCGTTTCCCATTTCCTGGAACACTTGATGTTCAAGGGCACCGAGCGCCGCAACGCCCTGAAAATCACCGAAGCCGTGGAAGGCCTGGGCGGCTACTTGAACGCCTTCACCACAGAGGATCACACCTGCTACTACGCCAAGGCCGCCGCAGCCCATCTGCCGGTGCTCTGCGACGTGTTAAGCGACATGGTGCTCCACTCCAAGTTCGCCCCGGTGGAGATCGAGCGCGAGCGGGACGTCATCCGCGAGGAAATCCTCATGGTTCACGACAACCCCGGCCAATACATCGAGGAACTGCTTTCCGAAGCCCTCTGGCCCAACCACCCGCTGGGGCGTCCGCTCACGGGAACCGTGGATACCCTCGCGGGGCTCGACCGCAAGAAGCTCCTTGCGTTCAAAGAGAAGCGCTACACCGGGCGCACCCTGCTGGTCACCGTGGCCGGAGCCGCCGCGCACGAGCGGGTGCTGGATCTGCTGGGCTCCACAATGGGCGCGCTCCCCGCCGGACGCGTGCCCAAGTTCGAGAAATCCAACCACGCCCTGCCGGTCAAAGCGGGCGGAGTGCGGCGGCCTTGGATCAAGGCGGTGGCCCACGACATCGAGCAGACGCATTTGGCTTTCGGATTCCACGCCTTCGGGCGGCGCGACGAGCGGCGCTACGCGTTGAAATTACTGAGCGTCATCCTGGGCGAAAACATGAGTTCGCGCCTCTTCCAAAAACTGCGCGAACGCCACGGCATTTGCTACTCCGTCCAGAGCAGCGTCGTCTCGCTGGAGGACACCGGAGCCCTGACGATCTTTGCGGGGCTTGAGCCCGCCAAACTGGAAAAGGCCGTGCGCCTGACCATGCAGGAACTGGAGCGCATCGCCACAAAACCGCCCGCGCGCACCGAATTGCGCAAAGCGCAGGACTACCTTATCGGCCAGACGCTGATGGGCCTGGAAAGCACCTCCAATCAAATGACCTGGATGGGCGAATCCCTCCTGAGCTACGGCAAAGTGATTGAGCCGCCCGAGGTCGAAGAACGCCTGCTGGCCGTCACGCCGGAGGACGTGCGCGCCGTCGCGGAGTTTTGTTTCCAACCCAAGCGCCTCGGCGTGGCAGTGGCCGGGCCAAAGCCGGACGCGGAGAAAATTCGAGGGTGGCTGGCGAAATGAATGGAAGAAATTTTCGCGCAAAGAACGCAAAGGGCGCAAAGAGGAGAGATGACTTATTTTCTTCTCGTTCCCAAACTCCATTTGGGAACGCACTTGTTACCGCAACTCTATTGCAGAGAGAGGCGACAGGCTTCACTGGTTCGAAATATGGCAATGGAGTTGCCAGGACAACGGGGTTCCCAAATGGAGTTTGGGAACCAGAGTGGTACACCCTGATCTCTTTCTTTGCGTCCTTTGCGTTCTTTGCGCGAGACCTCCTCTCATGAACCCCAAACCCCAAAAACAACGCCTCGACCTCCTCCTCGTCGAGCGCGGGCTCTTTGAAAGCCGCGAGAAAGCCCAGCGCGCCATCATGGCAGGCCTCGTGAGGGTAGGGGAAGCCTTGGCCGACAAACCGGGCACGCGCATTCCAGAAGACGCCGCCCTTTCCGTCAAACAAGAATGCCGCTACGTAGGCCGGGGCGGGCTGAAAATGGAAGCCGCACTGAAACATTTCGCCGTCGATCCCACGGGCCGCACCTGCCTGGACATCGGCGCGTCCACGGGCGGCTTCACGGATTGCCTGCTGCAACACGGCGCGGCCAAGGTGCACGCCATCGACGTCGGCCACAGCCAGCTCGATTGGAAAATCCGCAGCGACCCGCGCGTGGTTGTCCGCGAAAAACTCAACGCCCGCCATCTCACCCGCGAGGACATCCCCGATCCCATCGACCTCTGCGTCATCGACGTCTCGTTCATCTCCCTCACGCTCATCCTTCCCGCCGCCTTCCCGCTGCTCGCTCCCGGCGGCGTCATCCTCGCCCTTATCAAACCGCAGTTCGAACTGGGCAAAGAGGAGGTCGATGGAGGCCGCGGCGTCGTGCGCGATCCCGCCGCCCAACAGCGCGCCGTGGAGAAAATCGAGCACTTTGTCCGCGAAACCCTGGGCCAAACGTGGGTGGGCGTCATCGAATCCCCCATCCTCGGCGGCGAGGGAAATCGGGAATTTCTGGCATGTTTGCGGTAGGACGTGCTACGCTCTCAGGAGATAAAACGATCAGGAACTCAGGAAATGCAGGAAAAGAGGGGGATTTACAAACTGGCTACAAATCTGTGTAAATCTGTGAAATCTGTGGATTCTCCTGTCTTTCTTCCTGATTTCCTGAGTTCCTGATAGTCTTAAAACATGTCGTCTCAAAACAAAGGGCCCGCAGGGCCGGTGGGGCTGGTCGCCCACTCCGAGAAGCCGCAAGCCGCCGAGTTGCTCCGTCTGCTCGCGGCGGAATTACGCGCCTGCGGGGCGCAAGTGCACATCGAAACCGAGAGCGCCGCGCTGGCCGGGGAACCGGACGGCCTGTCCGTGGCCGAACTCGGCAAGCGCTGCGCCATGCTGCTGGTTCTCGGCGGCGACGGCACCATTTTGAAAGTCGTTCACGAACTGGGCGAACACCTCTCTCCCATCTTCGGCATCAACCTCGGCTCGCTCGGCTTCCTCACCTGCGTGAGTTCCGCCAACGCCCGGCAAGCCATCGACGCCATCTGCACCGGCAACTACGTCCTCAGCCGCCGCGCGCTTTTGGAAGTGACGCTGGAACGCGCAGGGGGCATCGCAGCCCGCCGCATCGGCCTCAACGAAGCCGTCATCAGCCGCGGCGCGTTCTCCCGGTTGATCAAGCTCGACACGTGGATCGACTCCGTAAACTTCACGCAATACAACGCCGACGGCCTCATCGTCGCCACGCCCACCGGTTCCACCGCCTACTCGCTTTCTGCGGGCGGCCCGGTGCTCGCCCCGGATGCCGGGGTCTTCGTCGTGACGCCGGTTTGTCCGCACGTCCTCACCAACCGCAGCCTGGTGGTGGGCGACCGCTCGGAGATTCTCGTGCAGCCCGTGCCTGGGCAGACCGATGTGGTCCTGACCGTGGACGGCCACCAGCCGGTGAAAGTCCTTGAAGGCGACCGGATTCGCATTCGCAAAAGCGCCCTGGAACTTCCCCTGGCCATGCTCCCGGAACTCTCATTTTGCAAAGTGCTGCGGGAAAAACTCAAATGGAGCGGCAGCGCGGTATGATCACCATTGGCGACATTCTTTCTCCCGAGCACATCCTCTTGAACCTCAAGGCCGCCACGCACATGCGCGGCATCGCGAAGGTTGCCGAACTGGTGGAATCCGACGAGCGTGTGAACGACTGGGATGGCCTTTACAAAGGCATCCTGGAAGGAAGCTCGTGCATGGCCAACGACCACGGTTCAGCCCTGTGCATCGCCCATGCGCGCACCAACGCCGTCAACGCCATGGTCATGGCCGTCGGGCGCTCGGTGGAAGGGATTCCGCTTGAGGGGCAATCCGCCAGCGTGCGCCTGGTCTTTGTCATCGGCGTCCCCGTGGCGCTCGCGTCGGATTACCTGAGAATCATCGGAGCCCTGGCCCGCATCTTCCGAACCGCCAAAGGCGTGGAAGAACTTTTAAGCGCCGGAACGCCCGAGGAATTTCTCGAACGCCTCTGCACGCTGGAAATGGAGATGTAAGAGCAGTTTATCCGCAGACCGCCTTACTGCATTTGCAGTTTTTTGCTCTGCGGAGCGCAGCGGAGCCACTTTTTGCCCTCGTTCCCAATCTCCTGATTGGGAACGCGCTTGTCTGCGAATCTCCGATTCGAGAGCCGTTATCGACAGATTAGAGCATTTTACAAAAAAATGTGGCCAGTGGCTTGGGAGCGCCGAAGGCTG
>JBAXQF010000037.1:0-20611 GCA_037131875.1 Verrucomicrobiota bacterium | reverse complement strand
ACGCCACTCGCCGCCACGGAATGTGTAAAGACATTCAGGGAAAACGCTCTAGAGTTTGGGAACGAGAGGAAGGAAAAATTTGCGTTAATCTGCGCAATCTGCGGACTCCTACCGCTGTGGCTCCGTTGAAAACTCTTCATGGATCCACGCGAGCGCTTCGTCGCGGCTGGTGAGCGCGCCTTCCAACTGGCGGTTCTGCACGGCTTCCAGAATTTCGCCGATTTTCGGGCCGGGCTTCCAGCCCAGCGCCAGCACGTCCCGGCCACTGAGCAGCGGGGGCGGAATGAGCGGTTCGTTGGCGAACTCCTCGCGCTTTTGCAGCAGAAACTCGTAGTTGTCCAGCAGGCCGTGGCTGCTGGCGCAATCGACCCGGTGCAGTTCCAGTTCGTCCGTAAAATACGGCCCCGCCATGAAGCGTTTAAGCCGGGAGACGCGCATGGATTGCACATCCTTAAAAACCATGTGATTGGCGACAGCTTCCGCCGTGGCGTCGATCTCTTCGCGCGAAAACCGGAGGCGTTCCATGAGCGCGACAGTCATTTTCTCCCCCACTTTGTCATGCCCGCTGAAGCGGATGCGCCCCGCAACAGGATCAAACGCATACGTGGGCGGCTTGCCAATGTCGTGAAAGAGAACCGAGAAAACAAGCGGCAGGCTGGTCTGCGGCGGCAGCAGTTCAAGCATCCGCCGCGTGTGCACATAGACGTCGCCTTCCGGGTGAAACTGCGGCGGCTGCTCGCAGCCCTTGAGCGCCTCGATCTCCGGCAGGATCTCGCGCATCAGCCCGCTGGCGTCGAGGAGATCAAACCCCCGCACCCGCGTGGGCGCGGTGAAGATGCGCACCAGTTCCTCGCGAATCCGCTCGGCGCTCACCACATGGATTTGCGCCGCATTCTCCTGAACGGCCTGCCACGTGGCCGCTTCGATCTCAAAGCCAAACGTGGAGGCAAACCGGACGGCCCGCAGCAGCCTTAAACGGTCTTCACGGAAACGCTGGGCGGGATCGCCAATGGCGCGCAGGATGCCCGCTTTGAGATCCTCGCGCCCGTGAACGTAGTCGATCACTTCGTCCCGGATGGGGTCGAAGAACATGCCGTTGATGGTAAAATCACGGCGTTGGGCGTCGAGTTCCGGGGTGGAGAAAGTGACGCCGGTCGGATGCCGCCCATCCACATACGCGTCGTCTGAGCGGAACGTGGCGACATCGAAAGAATGCGCGCCCTCCAACACGCAAATAACCCCGAAATGCGCGCCGACGGCCACCGTACGCGGGAAGAGGGATTGCACCTCCTTGGGCCGCGCACTGGTGGCAATATCGTAATCCTTGGGTTTGAGCCCAAGCAGAGCATCCCGTACGCAGCCCCCCGCATAAAACGCGAGAAATCCCGCGTTTTGGAGCCGCTGGACGACGGCCCGGGCCTGCGCTTCCATGGTGGGGCTACTTGGCCGCGGGAGCCGGGGTAGGGGCGCCGTTCAACTGGATGCCGTATTTGGCAAACACCGTCTTGGCTTCCTCCGGGGCCACCTCGTTAAATTCTGAGATCAGCTTGATTAAATCGGCCTGCACTTGCTGAGACTGCTCCACGCCTTTTGCGTTTTGCTTGAGGATGCTCTGGAGCAGATTGCGCTGAGGCACTTGCATGGAGACTTGGAAAATCAAAACGAGGGCAAGGCTGATTTCCAGAAGGAGAAGCGGCAGGAATGCGCCTTTGCACTGCGGAGATTCGGAAACGTCTTGTGGGGTGTTAAATGCGTTCATTTGGAAGGGGCGGCTGGTGTGGGTGCAGGGTTTACGGTCAGGCCACGGCGTGAGAGCAATTGCTTGAGTTTGTCGTTTTTCAGCGAAAGCTCGGCGATGTCCCTCAATAGCGTTTGGCCGATTTGGAGGCTTGTGCTCCCCTTGTTGATTTCCGCCTGCTGCTGCTGCTGTTGCAATTGCAAACTATTGTTGCTTCTGCCCAGCACAATGGTGGTGACGCTCAGGAGCAGACAGACTGCGCCCAGAGCCAGGGTGGTGTAGTAATGAAGAGACTTCATGGATTGAAAAACGTGCTTATAAAGAGTTGCCTGGGAAGTGTCAATGGGAAGGTTGCCTGGGCGGCGCGCACGAGGCCCGTTCCCTCAAGGCGCCCGCCACCGCAATCCTGCGGGTCGTGGCAACATCCTGCTCTTGAAGCCGCCGCTGTAAATCCTCCAGCGCCTTGGCGGCAATCTCCTGCGTGGAAAGAGAGACGGTGGTGAGCGGCGGGTGGAGCAGGGGGGCAAAAGCAGCTTCCCCAACCGCAATCACGCTGAGTTCCCCGGGAATACTGACGCCCCGCTCCTGCGCCCGGTGCAGCACCCCGGCTGCCACAGGAACGCTGAAACAGAAGAGGGCCGTCGGTTTTTGCGGGCGATCCAAAAGGAGATCGGCGGAGGTGACTCCGTGTTCGAAAGTGGGCTCCCCGTAGACGACGTTTTGCGCTTCAATGGGGGTCTTGATGCCGTCGTAAGCGGCTCGCACGCCAAAATTGAGTTCGATGACCGTGGGATCCGTCGAGCCAAACGGGCCGGAAAGAATGGCGATCTGCCGGTGCCCCAGCGCGAGCAACGCCTCAATGGCCTGGCGCGAGGCCTTGGCATACTCGGGAATGATGCTGGTAAACCCGGGCACTCCGGCTTCCCCGCCAATATGCACCCCGGGGCATTCGTGCGCCAGGAGGACGGAAAAGAGGGACGCATTGGGCCTGCCGAGCGTGAGAAAGCGCGACGCAACACCGCTGGCCACCGGCGCAGGAAGCGCGTCCGGTTGCGCCGCCGCATAAGAGACGTCAGGATCATACCATGCCACGGAGAGATGGTGTGAGGGCAGCTGCCGCATCAACGTCTGGGCCAGGCTGGCGGCAAACGGATCCTCCAACCCAAGGTCTTTGGAAACCAGCAGCGCCACGTCCCCCAGTTTCGGATACATCCGCACCACGGCCCGCAAATCATTGGGCAGGTAGCCCATTTCCCGGCAAACCCGGAAGACCCGCTCGCGCGTCTTCGCGCTCACGCGGATGCCGTAATCCCGATCGTTTAACAGCGAAGAGATCGCCCCTTGGGATACCCCGGCGGCTTTCGCAATCATCGCCATGGTGATCGTCTTGGCTTCAGGTCGCTTGCCCCCACCCTCTGGCCCGCTTTGGGGCACATCCACATTTTCCAGATTCATGGCCAAAATAAGTGTCTCGCAGTTGGCTGGAGGGCGCATGATAAAAAAGGCTCTTGAGATTGCTGCTGCCCCTCCGTTGCGAGAAATGATTCGGATAACGCCTTCGTCGCGCGTTTAAGATAAAAAATACACTTTTTTCCATCCGCACCGGAAGGGAAGAGCGATAATGGGGAAAGATTGACACCACAAGATGTTGTGCTTAGATGGTTGCGGCTACACAATTTTAGACATGCGTTGTCCCAAATGCGGAAACCAAGAAGACAAGGTCATTGACTCCCGTGCCTCAAAGGACGGGGCGTCCATCCGCCGTCGCCGCGAGTGCATTGGGTGCCAGCATCGGTTTACCACCTACGAAGCCATTGAGCGGGAATTGACCCGGGTCATCAAACGCGACGGGCGCAGCGAACCCTTTGACCGGCGCAAACTCGTCAACGGCATGATGAAAGCCTGCGAAAAACGGCCCATCTCGTTGGAGACCATCGAAAAAGCCGTGGAAGAAATCGAAGCGGAACTGGAAGCCGCCGGAGGTCGGGAAACAGCTTCCAGCGTGGTCGGAGCCAAAGTGATGGAGAAACTCCACGCGCTCGACCAGGTGGCCTACGTCCGCTACGCCTCCGTTTACCGGCAATTTCAGGATATCGGCGAATTCCTCGACGAAATCCAAAACATGGGACGCCGCGCCAAGGCGAGCGTCCTGCAAACCGAACTCTTCAAATGATCGCACTTGCTGACGGCCTGCCCTTGGTTCAGATGGAAGACTCCCGCGTGGTCGCCTTCCAGAGCGACTGGATTGTGCGCGCGCTGGCCAAAGCGGCGCTCAAGGCCGGATACCAGAAATGGTGGCCGGCCGGGTATGTCGTGGAGACAATCGCCTACTACCTGGCCACCCAATACCAGGGGAACTCCATTTCCGTGCCGCACCTGACCCGCTTGGTGGAGGACGTGCTGCAAGTGATCGGCTACGCCGAGATCGCCCAGCACCTGACCTTGGGGTTGCCGGGAGAACGCCTGGATCTGGTCGATCTGGTTCGGGAAGCCGGCGCCGGGTATGAACTGGCGTTTTTCAACCAACTGCGCGACCGGCTGCAATCGCTGATCGGGGCTGGAACCACCGACGTCGATCTCGTGGGGCTGGCCCTCTGCGTCAAAAAACTGCGCGCCCGCAAAAGCTGGAGCCGGGGCTGCGACGCCCTTCAGGAAGAAATCGTGAGTTTTGTCCGCACCCAGACCCTGGCCAACCCCAGGGCGCACGAGATTTCCGTGCAACTGCGCTGAAGAAAATTTATCAGGAACTCAGGAAATCAGGAAGAAGAGCCTTACGTGATGGAAATTGTCATCGAATTTTTGATGCACCTATTTTGGTGGGGCGTTTTGTGGCCTGTAGCTTTAGTTTTAGGAATGCCGGTGGTTGTGGTTCTAGCCTGTTTCAGGAAAGGGAAATTCCTTTATAATGTTAGGGATGGCTATGACACCCTGAACTATTTTTGGAGAAGATTGGGGCCTTTGTAAAAAGAACGGCTTTTCCTTCTCTCTCTATTCCTGATTTCCTGAGTTCCTGATAAATTTTCATGCACGCGCCGACGCGGGAAGAGGCCATTTGCATCGCTCCCATTTCAGTGTATCCTCTTCGATAAGCCTGAAGGCGGTTGCATCCCATGAAAACCTTACTCTTTGCGGTGACGGCTTTACTGATGGCGCTCTTGCCGGGCGCTTGCGGTCACGCAACTCCCACTGCATTGGATGCGGCGCAGATTCGGGCCAAACTGGAGGCAATACCCATGAACGACAAGGTGAACCTGAGCGAGGAAGAGTGGCGCAAAATCCTGACGCCGGAACAATTCTACGTCATGCGCGAACGGGGCACGGAGAAGCCGTTCGCCAACCAGTGTTTTAATGTCCATCAAGAGGGGACATTTGTGTGCGCGGCGTGCGGCAACCCGCTCTTCGAGAGCGAAACCAAATTCGAGTCCGGCACCGGCTGGCCCAGCTTCAACAAGGCGCTGGAGGGCGACCGCGTGAAAGTCCTCAAAGACACCAGCCACGGCATGATCCGCGAGGAGGTCGTGTGCGCCCGGTGCGGCTCGCATCTCGGCCACGTGTTTAACGATGGCCCGCCGCCCACCGGCCTGCGCTACTGCATGAACGCCGTGGCGCTGCGGCTCGTGAAATTGGAAAAAGCGACCTTCGCCGCCGGATGCTTTTGGGGAGTGCAAGCCGCGTTTGACGCCACCAAGGGCGTGCTGAAAACGCAGGCGGGCTACACCGGCGGGCACGTGAAAAACCCGACTTACGAGCAGGTCTGCACCCACACCACCGGGCACGCCGAGGCAGTCGAGGTCGAGTTCGACCCGCAGGTCGTCAGCTACAAGCAACTCGTGGAGTTATTCTGGAGCATCCACGATCCCCGCCAGGTCAACCGGCAGGGCCCGGACATCGGCGACAACTACCGCTCCGCCCTTTTCACCCACAGCCCGGAGCAAAAAGCCGTTGCGGAAACCTCCAAGGCGGAACAGGAAGCCCAAGGCAAGGGGCCGATTGCGACGGAAATCGTGGCCGCCACAGCGTTCTATCCCGCGGAGGCCTACCACCAGCACTACAAGAGCAAGACCTGCGGTTTGTCTCGGTAGGTTTTCCTACTTCGCGCTGGTATCCTTCTCCCAATTGCCGAGATCGTCGTCGGTGTTGGGGATGCGATCCGGGCCGGAGGAAAAGATGTCGAAGCCGTTCGCATTGTGTTTGCCGGGGCAGGCGTAGTTGTATTCGCTGTCCCACGGATCGCGCGGCACCTTGCCGTCGTCAAAGGCGCAGCGCCACTGGCGCGGGCGCGGTTCGGTGGTGGGCATGAGAACCAGCGCCTTGAGCCCCTGCGAGGTGGTGGGGTAGAAGCCGTTTTGCGCATTGTACATCCGCAAGGCGGTGGTGAGCGCCTGAACGTCCGCCTTGACGCGCACCTCTTTGCCAAAATCGACCGCGGGGGCCATATTCTTGATGGCCACGCCCAGCAAGACCACGATGATGGAAATAACGAGCACCATTTCCAGCAGCGTAAAGCCGCTTTGGAAGTGCGTGGCGCGGGGTTTGAAGGAAGCGGAGGAGCGAGGCAGTTTCATGTTACTTGGCAAAAGTGTAGTCTAGGATGCGCCAATTGTGCTTGAGTTGCAACTCGATGGCGCGAAGGGCCGCCGGAGTCGCGTTGGCAGGAAGTTGCAGGGTCAGCGTGTTGGTTCCCACGCGCAACGCGGAGCCGGGCAGAATGACCTGCCCGTGCAGCCAGCCCGCGTAGCGGAACCGCATCTCTTCCAGCGGGCGGACAAGCCCCACGTAGCCGGGATCAGCCAGATCAGGGAACTGCGCCGTCACGGGCCCGAGCGGCTTCTCATTCACCCACGCTTGCAACGGCGCGGCGGGGTCTGCCCCAAGAATGTCCAGCGCCACGAAAGCCAGGAGCGGCGCGGCTTCCAGGTTGAACTCAAAAGTCACCGAAGTCTGCGGAGCCGCCGTGTCGCTCTGGGCGTCCGTTCCCGTGCTGGCGGCAACAGCGGTCGGCGGGGAGAGCTTGATCACACCCGCTTCCAGCGTGGCGCGCACCCGGCCAAAGAGATAAGTGTCGTTTTCCTGCGTCGGCTGCGGCGCGGCATTGCCAAAGGGATCGGCCACCGGCGTTTCTTTGGCGGGGGCGGGCGCGAAATCGAGCGCCGTATGGACGACGGTTTTTTTCAACGTCGTCAGCAGCGCTTTGCGGACGTTCGCGCCATCGCCGGGCACGTCGATTTCAAGATAATCGACCCCCTGCGTCGGGATGGAGAGGGATTCCGAGGCGGGCAGGCCAAGCCCTGCGCCCAACGGCTGCGAGGCGAACCGTTGCTCGCCAATTTCCGACCACGCAGTGACGGAGGGATGGGCCGTGGGGAGGTCGTCGAAAAAGACCCGCAGCAGGATCTGGTCATTCAGGCCCGGCATGGAGCGCAGCCGGATGCGGTACACCGTGTGCGGCGGCGCTTTCACCTCCGGCAGCCCGGGGGAGCCTGTTTCATCCGCTACTTCGGGAGCCGTCTCGGCGGGAATGATTTGCACGGACTCCAGCCAAATGGGGAGGGCGGGTTTGCTGGCGGCGGGATGTTGCAGCGCGGGAAAATCCAGCAGCGCTGTGTAGGGAATCGGCTGGGAGACCAAATCTTGAGCCATTGCCAGAGGAGCAAGGCAGCACAGCGTCAGTAATTGAAGAATCCGGTAAAACATGCGCACGCTAGGAGAAAGCACGAGCGGGAGTGAAGGGCAAGCGTTTTAATGCATCCGGCCCTGCAAACCCGTCGTCAGGCCGAAGACCGCGCTCAGGATGGCATACACCATCACCCCCACCAGCGTGGCGATGACAATGATCACCAGCAGCGGCACCAGCGTGGAAACAAACTGCACTTGCTTGTCGAGTTCGCGCTCGTGCACGTCCGCGACCATCGACATCGTTTCCGCAAAACGCCCGGTCTGTTCGCCCACCGCCATCATGTCCAGGAAGAGTTCCGGGAAAAGATTCCCCTGCCGGAGCGCGTTGGAAAGCCCCGCGCCATCCGTCACCGCCTTGCGCACCTCGATCATTTGCAGGCGCACGTATGTGTTGTCGGCAATGTCCTCCAGCAGCGTGAGGGATTTCAAAAGCGTCACGCCATTTTCTGAAAGCGTCGCCAGCGTGCGCGCAAACTGGGCATAAAAACGGTAGCGCGGGATGCGGCTGAACGCGGGAAAATTCCACATGAAGCGATCCCATGCCCGGCGGCCCTCGGGGGAGCGGGTGGCAATTTTCCACAAGCCAAACAGCGCGCCAAGAGCCAGAATGCCCGCCCACCAGTAGTGCGTGATCAAAGAGTTGAGGTCGATGAGCATCTGCGTCGCCGCGGGGAGCGCCTGCCCCGTGGTCTTCAAAAATTTCGTGAGCTGCGGCACCATCACCGTCATAAAGATGATGATGAGACCGATGCCCACAAGAACCAGCAACGCCGGGTAAAGCAGGGCTTGCTGCACGCGGTCGCGCAGGGATTTGACATCGGCAATGTGCGCCACCAACCGCCGCAAAATCTGGGAAAGCGCGCCGGAGGCTTCGCCCGCCGAGACCATGTTGACGTAGAGCGGGGAGAAAATTTTGGGAAAATCGCGCATCGCCTGCGAGAGGCTGCGCCCATCCACCAACCCTTGATGCAGGGCTTTGGAGAGCGTCTTCAACTTCGGCTGCTGAAGGCGGCGCACCAGAATGCCGAGGGCTTCATCCAGCGTCATCCCGGCGGAAAGGAGGTGGGCGAGCTGCTCGGTGAACAGAAAAAGCTGCGCGATGGGGAGCCGGGTCACCGCTCCGGTGGCCACCGGTTCCACTGCGGCGGCCATTCCAGTGGGCTTGGGTTCCGGCGCGGCACCCGCCACAACAGGCTCGATCTTGATCGGCACACCCTGCTCCTTCTCAATCTGCGCAATCGCCGCCTGCCGGTCATTGGCATGCAGTGAGCCGCGAGAGAGGCTTCCATCCGGTTTGCGGGCAACGTAGGTGAATTCAGGCATGGCTCAAGCTCGGGTTATAGGGCGTATCGGTCTCATAAGTCGCATAAGACCTATTCTGTAGCCGCAAGGTTGATGGCATCAATGAGCGCCCGCAGCCGCCCCAAATCGTGCCGGTTGGGGGTCAGGCGCAGGCGCGGCAGGGCGGCAAGTTCGGGTTGGTTCGCCTCTTCGGGCAGGGGCGGGGTTGTCTCGATGGCGCCCTTGGTCAGCAGATCCGCAAAGTCGCCGTTCAACTGCACAAGCGCCCCGGCGGTGAGCTGGCGGCGCAGGCGGATCACCAGATCGTGCCGCACCCAACGGTAGGAAACGTAGTTGCGGTAGAACGCAACGATCTGCTCCACGGCATCCTCCACGCTGGTGGCTTGCCGGAACAGGTTGAAATCATTGGGGCTCACCAAACCGTGATCCAGCAGGTGCTTCTCCATGAATTCCAAAAACGTCTTCCAATAAGTCCCGCCGGGCTGATCCACAAAGACAATGGGAAAGATGCGCGCCTTGCCCGTCTGCATGAGCGTGAGCACTTCAAAGCCCTCGTCCAGCGTCCCAAAGCCGCCGGGAAAAAGCACGACGGCGTGGGTTTCCTTCACAAAGTTGAGCTTGCGGGTGAAGAAATAGTTGAAGGTGATGAGCTTGCTGTCGCCGTCGATCACCGGATTCGCCCGCTGCTCAAAAGGAAGCCGGATATTGAGCCCGAACGAGTTGTCCCGCCCCGCGCCGCGTTGCGCCGCCCCCATGATCCCATCCCCGCCGCCGGTGATCAACATGAACCCGCGCTCGCGCATCTTGCGTCCAAATTCCTCCGCCGCCAGGGCCTCCGGGTGATCCTGCCGCGTGCGTGCCGAGCCGAAGACGACGACCTTGTGCCGATCCGTGTATTTGGCGAAAACGCGGGCCGCATGGCGCAATTCGCGCAGAGAGCGGTTGAAGAGTTTTAAGTCGGCTTCGCCCAAGCCGTCGCGTCCCATCTTGAGGGCCGTGACAATCATTTCCTGGATGAAATTGCTGGAGGAATTGCAGCCGTAATCGCGCACCAGCTCGTGGATGCGTTGGTCAATGCGCACATCACCGCTGGAGCGGTGTTCGGTGGGAAGGGCGTGGATGCCGCCGCCGGTAAAATCGGGCATAGTGGAATTAAAAGGTTTTCGCGGGGGATAAAATAAGCTCTCTTAAGGAGATATTCCAACACCTTACCCCGTATTTCCATGATTATTGTCATTAAACCCCACACGTCCCGCGAGGGAGTCGAAGAAGTGATCGCCGAAGTGGCCAAACTCGGCTACGACCCGCGCCCGATTTTTGGGACAGAGCAGACCGTGGTGGCGGCCATTGGCGACGAGCGCACCCACCACACGCTGGAGAGCCTCAACGTCCTGCCCCAGGTGCAGGAGGTCTTGCGCGTGCAAAAGCGCTACAAACTGGTGAGCCGCGAGTTCCACCCGGCGGACACCATCATTGACGTGGACGGCGTCAAAGTGGGCGGCCCGCATTTCACCGTCATGGCAGGCCCCTGCTCGGTGGAGAGCGAGGAACAACTTCTTTCCGCGGCCCGCGCCGTCAAGGCGGCAGGCGCAACCATCCTGCGCGGCGGCGCCTACAAACCCCGCACCTCGCCCTACGAATTCCAAGGCCTCGGCAAGGAAGGGCTGCGGCTCTTGCAGTTGGCGAAGCAAGAGACCGGGCTGAAAATTGTCACCGAAGTCTTGAGCGAACGGGACGTGGAACACGTGGCCGCTTCGTCAGACATCCTGCAAATCGGCGCCCGCAACGCCCAGAACTTCCAGCTCCTCATCGAAGCGGCCAAGAGCGGCAAACCGATCCTGCTCAAGCGCGGCATGAGCCAGAAGATCGAGGAATGGCTGCTTTCCGCCGAATACGTGCTCGCCAACGGCAACCCGAACGTGATGCTCTGCGAACGGGGCATCCGCACCTTTGAGACCTACACGCGCAACACGCTCGACCTCTCGGCGGTGGCCGTGGCCAAGGCGGAATCGCACCTGCCGGTGATCGTCGACCCGAGCCAAGGCTGCGGCAAAGCCAGCCTCGTGGACGCTCTCTGCCGGGGAGCCGTCGCGATGAACGCCGACGGTTTGATCATCGAAGTCCACCCGCACCCTGCGGAAGCCATGAGCGACGGCCAGCAGCAGGTGGATTTCAAGGCGTTTGAAAAGCTCATGACCGGTCTCCCCCCCTTCCTCAAGCTGACGGGGAAGGGGATGTAATACCGGCTACGTAAAAGTGGTAATTGGATCGGAATGGAATGGTAGGGACGGCACTCCGTGCCTTCCTGAACCCGGGGCTTGTATCTCCAGCGTTGGTGAGTGATGAAACGCTGTCACAGGCGGCACTCCATGCCGTCCCTGGCATCGCATAACTGGTATAAGAGCTTGCTTTTGGGTCGGCTTTTCAGCGCGGAAAACGGCCCCCGCATAACAGGCTGACCCCACAAAAAAAGGCCAGACCTTGCGGCCTGGCCCTTCAAAGAGATTCCCCTTACTTCATGTGCGTAGTGGAAACTTTGGTCGTGGTGCAGGTCGCCTTCTTCTCGCAGCAAGCGCTGAGACTGAGAAGGGATACTGCCACGGCGAGGATCGTGATGGCTTTAAACATGCTGGTTTTCAACTCCTTTCGTAGCTGGTTGCTGGGTCTTGTTATGAACTTCTCGATGGGCAATGCAATGTTTTTTGCACGCCGCATTTCGATTAAAAAAGATCACCATCCAGTGGTGATGCGGCTGACGATATTGACTGAGGCCTTTTCGATGGCGAGAGGGATCGCCTGCCGCTCGTCCTGGTTCACATCGTTGCCGGAGACAAAGAAGCTGGTGTCGCCGCTCACGGTTCCCTGGTCGATCATCACGCCGCTGCCGCGCCGGGTAACCGTGTAAACAACCACCACCGTCAGGCTATATTCCTGCTGCTTGACGATGTCGCTGCGCACCGAGCGCGCACCGTTGCGGGAGATGGTCTTGATGGTTCCCTCCAAAACCACATCGGCATCCTGCACGGAGCGAACTTGGAAGGTGCCATCCTGCTGGAACTGCTTGACGAGCGTGCTTGCCGCCAGGGCTTCCAAACGCGGAACGAGCGTTTCATTACGGAAAGTCGGCACGGCGATGGTGGTGACACCCGCCATTTTTTTGGGAACGCTTGCGCCAATGTGGTATCCGGCGCAACCGCTCCAAAGCAACAGCAGAGCGGCCAAGGCTGCGAAAAACGGGGATTTCATGGGAGAAAGGGGCTTTGCGCCCTAGCGACTGGGCAGGGAGGCTTCGGGCGTCGCGGCTTGATCCGGGGTGCGCAACTGCGGCTTTGCCGGGGCGGTTTCCTCGGGAACAGTCGGTGCGGGCGGCCCAACGTAATCCGGCCGCGAGGCAGTATCCACCTGCGCCTGCATCTTGCGGGATGCCTGCGCTTTGCTGCCGGTCTCCGCCGTTTCCGGGCCGGAACGCAGGGCATCCTCGCCGACATTCTGCTTCATGCGGTTGATCGCCTTTTGCGCTTCCGCGGCTTCCGGGCTGCCCTTTCCGCTTTGGATCACATCATTATAGTAAATCACCGCGGCTTTTAAGTTGCTGGTCTTTTCGTAGAACCGGGCGACCTCCAGGCTTTTCTTGAGGCTCGTGCCGGAGAGCTTGGCGATGTTTTCGCGGGCCTGGGGAAGTTTCTCACTCTGCGGATAGCGGACGGTGAAATCTTCAAAAGCATCACGGGCCTTGACGCGCGCCGCCTGGTCGTTGGAGCCGTTTTCAACGAGGTGCATCTGCACGTAGCCAATTTGGTATTGGGCGTCGCCCGCCACGTCGTCGTTGGGGTATTTGTCCACGGCAAGCTGGTAGGCCGCAATGGCATCCGCATACTGGCCCTGTTTTTCAAGCGCCATGCCGATGTTAAACTGCGCCAACGGAGCCTCCTTGCTGTAGGGCGCGTTTTTCACGATCTCCTCAAACATCTTTTGGGCCTTCTCCATGGAAGGGAACGTCTTCATGCCAAAAAGCTTGCGGCGTTCTCCGTTCAAAAACGCCTTGGCAATACCGAACTGCCGCTCCACCACCGTGTCAAACTCCTTGCCCTTCGGGTAGTTGGTAAGGTACTTGGCGTAGGAATTGTATGCCCGCTCGGGTTCGTGGATTTGCTCCTGAAGCTCCGCGATTTTGAACTGGGCCTGCGCACAGGCGCCCGAGGAAGGAAAAGCGCCCAACAACGCCCGGTAAGCGCCGATGGCCTTTTTCAGGCTTCCCTCAGTCTCAAGCCCCTGGGCCTTGTGAAGCTGTTCGCTGGCGGACTTCTCCAGCGTGCCGGAGTCTTCCTCCTCGCTGTGAAAACCCTCCCCAGGGCGGTAAATGACGGCCGCCTGCACAGGCGCGGTTGGCAGCGTGAAGAAAGCCAGGACGAGCGAGGAAAAAACAATAAGTTTCCGCATAATCAACGCGACGCTAAAGGAATGAACCCGGAGCGTCAAGGGCGGGTGTGGGATTTCAGGTGGGGGATTCGCTGATCCTTGAGCGGGCTTTTTTGTTTTCTAATGCCCCATCATCCCATAACCTCCCCCGCGTGTTTGAACTTCTAGCCACTGATCCCGCTTCCAAAGCCCGCCGGGGCCGTCTGACCACCGCGCATGGGGTGATCGAGACCCCCATTTTCATGCCCGTCGGCACGCAAGGCTCCGTCAAGGCCGTCAGCCCGCGCGAACTGCGGGAGATGAACGCGCAGATCATCCTCGGCAACACCTACCATCTCTTTGTCCGTCCGGGGATGCACGTGATGCGCCACTTTGAGGGACTCCACAACTTCATGAACTGGCAGGGGCCGATCCTCACCGACAGCGGCGGCTTCCAGGTCTTCTCGCTGGCGAAATTGCGCAAGATCACGGAGGAGGGGGTGCATTTCCAGAATCACCTCGACGGCGCGCCGTGCTTCATTGGGCCGGAAACGGCAATGGACATCCAGGCGACGCTCGGAAGCGACATCGCCATGGCCTTTGACGAATGCCCTCCCTATCCCTGCGAATACGATTACGCGGCGAAAAGCCTGGAACTGACCTTGCGTTGGGCCCAGCGCTGCCGCGATTGGGCGCTCGCCCGTGACGCCGCCGGGGAAAAACGCGGAGCCGTCTTTGGCATCGTGCAAGGGGCGACGTTCGCGGAACTCCGCCGCACAAGCGCCGAGGCGTTGGTGGCGATGGACTTTGACGGCTACGCCATCGGCGGCGTGAGCGTGGGGGAACCGGAGCGCGAAATGATGGCCGCCGTGGAAAACGCCGAACCGTTCCTGCCCGCCAACAAAGCCCGCTATGCCATGGGCTTGGGCACGCCGCCGCAAATGCTGGAAATGATCGCGCGCGGGGTGGATATGTTTGACTGCGTGCTGCCCACCCGGATCGCCCGCAACGGCTCCGCCTTCACGGCGCTCGGGACGCTGAATCTAAAAAACAGCCCCTACATCATGGACAAGGGGCCGATTGAAGAGGGATGCACCTGCCCGGCCTGCCGGGAATTCTCACGCGGCTACCTGCGCCATTTGGTGAAGTCCGAGGAGATTCTCGGCCTGCGGCTCATCTCGCTGCACAATCTGCATTTTTACCTCAACCTGATGGCCCGCGCCCGCAAGGAGATCGAGGCCGGGACGTTCGAGAGCTTCCGCCGGGAGTTCGTTGCCAACTACAAAGTGTGGCAGCCCGAGGCGCAGTAGCGCCCGTCCCGTAAAGAGTTTCCGAATCCCCAGCCACCGCTGTGTGGCAGATCGGTGGATCGGCCGCTCCGCGGGCGATTTTCCAAAGCACATCGAGCGGAGCGAGCTGATTTTCTTTGCAGCGCCCACCCCCGCAATCGCGCGCGGAGCGCACGATCCCCCTTCTGCATTTCGGAAATTCTTTCCGCTATAGAAACCCCTGGGTGCGCAGCCAGAAGAGGCAATCCGCAGCCCACGGATGCGGGGAGACCGGATCGCCAAGACCGATCCCGTGTTTCCCTTTTTCGTAAATATGGAGATCAAAGCGGACCCCCTTCTCGCGCAGGGCGCGGGCAAACTCAAGGGAGTTCTCCGCCGGAACGGCTTGATCTTCCCACGTGTGCCAGATGAAGCAAGGCGGCGTTTCCTTGGTCACCTGCTTTTCGTTGGAAAGAAGCTCCACCAGTTCGGGAGCGGGATTTTTCCCCAGCAGGTTCTCTTTGGAGCCTCCGTGCGTGTAAGTGCCCACGGTAATCACCGGGTAGCAGAGAATACCGAGGTCGGGACGGCTGCTCACCCGATCCACCGGATCGGCGGCATTCGGGTTGCCTGCGTCAAAATGCGTCAAGAGCGTGGCCGCCAGATGGCCGCCCGCAGAGGAGCCAATGATGCCGATGCGCTGGGGATCCACCTTCCACTTCGCGGCGTCCGCCCGGACGATGTGCAGCGCGCGCGCGGCATCCTGTAGAGCATCTCTCAAAAAGAATTTCCGTTATTCGATGGGAGCGCCGTGGGTTGGCGCGCAAGGCGCAAGCGAAGCGGCTGTATTTTCCATACTGCCCGAGCTTGCAACGCAGCGCGACGGCCCACGCCGCCCCGGCGAATAGGAAATTCTTTTTGAGAAACGCTCTAACATGACCGGGTGATGGTAGCCGTGGGAGCCGAGCCGGTATTTCAAAACAAAAGCGGCAATCCCGTTTTCACTGAACCATTTGGCATACCCTTCGCCTTCGTGCGCCGCCAGCATTCTGTAGCCGCCGCCGGGGCAGACAATCATTGCCGCGCCGGTTGCCTTCGCGGGGTCGGGCAGATACGGGGTAAGGGTCGGGATATCAAATGCCGTGGAACCGAGAGCGCCCGGCGTGTTTTTCTCCCACAAGGGAAATTCCGGCAGGCTTTCCGCAGCGGACGCGAGGGCTGGAATCAACAAAGCGGCAGTGGCGAGGGACTTGAGGGAACGCATAAGCAATGCCGGCGAGATTACGTCCGAATCTGCAAAAGGCAATCCGCCGAATGGAACATGCACCTGCTAACCATACGGTTGTTAACAAAATGCTTTACTTGTGGGGACGGTTTTACTCTAAAGTGACAACCTGCAAAACTTATTATCCCTTCTTTTTCAATGAGCAGCAAATATACCGCCTTCCGTTGCCCTGAAGACTTGCTTGAAAAAGCCAAGATTCGCGCCAAGCGCGAACGCCGTTCCCTGAGCAACTACCTGATCACGCTGATCGACAAGGACGTGGCGGGTATGTGCGAGCTTGTGGAGCAGGAAGTTGGCGCATCACGCAGCAGCCGCAACGGGGAGAAATAGGCCTCCCCTGCCGCATCCGCTCCTGCAACGAGGGCGGGTTGTATTTCTGGCGTGGGCTAGACGCCCTACCCCACCCCAAAGATTCAAATTTGCATCCGGCGTCATTCCTGATAGCACTCTTAGCCTTGCAGGGCGGAACCGCCCGGCGCATTCAACCACACAGACCTACTATCTATGAGCAAACGCATCGCATTCCTCTTTTCCGGCCAGGGCGCACAAACCGTCGGCATGGGCAAGGATCTCGCTGAACAGTATCCCCTCGTCGCCGATCTGATCCGCCGCGCCGACGCCGCTATCGGCCGTCCGCTGAGCCAGTTGATGTTTGAAGGGCCGCAAGAGGAACTGACGCAGACCGTGAACTGCCAACCTGCTCTCTATGTGCACGGCTCGGCCTGTCTCGCGGCGTTCCTCCAAGAGATGGGCGGCGAACTGCCCGGAGTGGTTGCCACCGCGGGGCTTTCCCTTGGCGAATTCACCGCCCACGCCGCCGCCGGCACCTTCAGCTTTGAAACCGGCCTCTCGCTGGTCGCCCAGCGCGCGACATTCATGCAGGAAGCCTGCGACAACACCGAGGGCACCATGGCCGCAATGATCGGCGCCGAGGAATCCGACGTGCGCAATCTCGCCGCCGAAACCGATGTGGACATCGCCAACCTGAACGCCCCCGGGCAGATCGTCATTTCCGGCGAGCGCGCCAAGGTGGAAATGGCCGTCGGTCTCGCCAAGGAACACAACATCCGCCGCGCCCAGTTGCTCAACGTCGCGGGAGCCTACCACTCCCGTTTGATGAACTCCGCCTACGTCAAGCTGGGCGAAGTGCTGGAGCGCACAGAGTTCAACGCGCCCAAGTATCTCGTCGTCGGCAACGTCGATGCCCGTCCGGTGTCCGGTGCCCCTGAAATCCGCAATGCCCTGCGCGAGCAGGTGACCAGCAGCGTCCGTTGGGCGGAGTCCATGGAATACCTCCTGGACGTGGAGAAAGTCGATCTCTTCATCGAATTCGGCCCCGGCGGCGTCCTTGCCGGTCTCTTCGGCCGCATCCGCAAGGGCACAGAAGTCCTCTCCATCACCGACGTGCCAAGCCTCCAGGCCGCTGTTGCGAAGTTGAAAGAATAGAGCGCACAACCGCGCTGCCATCCGCCGTTTTTTGGTCTCACGCAAAGCCGCTAAGGCGCAAAGGGAAGACGTCGCGCTGGCTCTTCTATTTGCGCCTTTGCGTCTTTGCGTGAGATTCTTTTTGTTAACCCTGCCCCAAACCACTTTATTTCATGGTAATGATCGAACTCACCGAGCGTCTCCTCATGGACGCCGGGGGCTGGCAGGCGGCCAAGCTCGCACGCGCGCTCGTGGAATCGGGCCGCGTGGTGAGCGCCAACTATACGCCGCCTGTCCTCAAGGGGGTGGTGCGGGAAGGGGACTTGGAGTTGCGCGCCGGGCTGAAGATTGTTTCCAAAAGCGACATCGAAAACCTCTGCCCGTGCCGCCAGTCGCGCCAGTATGGAGCCATCTGCGCCCATTCCCTGGCGGTCGGCTACGCGCTGCTGATGCACAAAACCGGCCCCGGATCGGACATCGCCAGCCGGGGTCGCGCGGCCCAGCCCGCCCCGGTTTCGGCCATTGCTCCCGTCACCGGGCCACAATTTACGGTGGCGGAAGCGGGGTATAGCGGGCCGGATTTCGTGGCATTGCACGTCGTTTTGCCTCCGCAATTCCTGGCCGCGTGGGAGCGGGGCAACCTGACCGTGGGCGTGGAAGCAGAGCGGAGCGGCAGGAAGGTTTTGCTCAACGCCCTCGACGAAAAATCCTCCTTCCGGTGTTCCGAAGCCGATGTGCGGCTGATTGAAACCCTCCGCGCGCTCCATCCCGGCGCGCTGAGCGGGATGCTCGTGCTGCCGCGTGAAAAGGCGCTGCAATTCTTGGAAGGGCTGCGCGGGCATCCGCGCGTCACGCTCGGCAAAGCGACCGCGGTGCATCTCTCCGCCAAGCCGGTGCTGCCCAAGCTCGAAGTGCAGTCGGATTCCCAAGGCCGCGTAACGCTCCATGTCGCGTGGGCGGCGGATACCCGGCTTTTGCAAGCAGGGCAGGGGATAGCCTGGGCGTTGACGGGCTCCGTTTTTGCCCCGGTATCCCCGGGATTGCCCCCGGCTTACGGCGAGCTGCTCCGCCGGGACATCATGCTGCCGCCAGAGCAAGCCGCCGCATTCCTCGCCACGGAACTCCCCGCCTTGCGCCCGTTCTTTGAAATCAGCGGGAGCGCCGCCTCAGGGCAAGCCCCCCGGATGATCCCGGAGGCGGGGGTCTTCTCGCTGACATTGGAAGGTTCGCTCAACCACCTCACCGCCCGGCTCCAGCGGATCTATTCCAAGCGCATCGTCACCCTCGGCGTCACCAGCCCTTCGGAAAACTGGGCGTTGCCCGATCCCTCTGACCCCTCGCACATCCTCTGCCGCAACCTCGAAGCCGAACGGATGGCCCTCGCCGAACTGACCCGCTTTGGGTTCACCGGGCCGGATTCCACCGGCTACTTCGTCCTCCGGGGCGAGCGGGCCATCCTGACCTTCTTTGGCGAGGGCTACCCGGCGCTCGCCGCGCATTGGGAGGTCTCGCTCGGGCCGCGCTTCACGAATGTCTCGGCAGAGATCGAACGGATCACCCCGCGCGTGGAGATTCTCAGTTCCGGCGAACAATGGTTCGATCTCCAGTTTGACCTCTCCACCGGGAGCGGGGAACGGTTTTCCGCCGCCGAAGTGCAACGGATGCTCCAGAGCGGCCAGAACCACGTCCGGCTCAAAAGCGGCAAGCTCGCCGTGTTCAACAGCGGCTTGCTCGACGATTTCCAGAGCGTCCTGCGCGACTGCAATCCGCAGCAACGCCAACCGGGCAGCTACCGGATTAACAAAGCGCACGCAGGCTACCTGGAAGCCGCCGCCGCCGGGGCGGGATTCGCCGTCAACGCCGCCGCCAACTGGCGGCAATGGGCGCAGAGCCAGCAGGGCAAAGCGGAGATCACGCCGCTGCCGCTGGGGGATTTGGAAGGGGTCCTGAGAAATTACCAAAAACACGGAACATCGTGGCTAAACTTCTTGGGATCAAATGGTTTGGGTGGAATCCTTGCGGACGATATGGGCCTGGGCAAGACCCTCCAAGCGCTCGCCTACCTCCGCTCGCAACCCGGCCCCTCGCTGGTGGTTTGCCCCTCTTCCCTCGTCTTCAACTGGCAGCGCGAGGCGGAAAAATTCACCCCCGAGCGCAAGGTGTTGGTGCTGGAAGGAGCCCAGCGCGCCCGCCGGTTTGCGGAGATTCCGCAGGCGGATCTCGTCCTCACCAGCTACCCGCTGCTGCGTCGGGACGCCGAACGCTACCGGCAGTTCACCTTCTCCACGGTGGTCCTCGACGAGGCCCAGCACATCAAAAACCCCGACACCCAGAACGCCCAGGCGGCGGGAATGTTGCGCGCGGCCCGCAAATTCATCCTC
Organism: Verrucomicrobiota bacterium; assembly: GCA_037131875.1. Classification (GTDB taxonomy): domain Bacteria; phylum Verrucomicrobiota; class Verrucomicrobiia; order Chthoniobacterales; family Chthoniobacteraceae; genus UBA695. Next base: position 1,138 of record JBAXQF010000037.1, on the reverse strand, counting down.
ACCGGCACCCCGGTGGAGAACTCCGTGCGCGACATCTGGTCGCTCATGAACTTCGTCATGCCCGGCTACCTGGGCGACCGGGACGACTTCCGCGAACGCTACGAGCTCCCCATCGCCCGCCAGAACGACAAGGAGACCCTTGCGCGGCTGGCCAAACGGCTCCGCCCCTTCCTCCTGCGGCGGCGCAAACAGGAGGTGGCCGCCGATCTCCCGCAAAAGCTGGAGAACGTCGCCTATTGCGAACTCACCCAGGCGCAAAAGGAGGTGTACGCGGCATTGCTACAGGGTGCCCGCGCCCAGATCGACGAAGCCACCGGGGAGAAAAACGCCGGGCGCGCCCAAATGCTCATGCTCACCGCGCTGCTGCGGCTGCGGCAGGCCGCGTGCGATCTGCGCCTGCTGGACAAAGAGGGCGCGGCTGCCACAAAAGCCGACTCCGGCAAGGTGGAGCTTTTCAACGAGTTGCTTCAGGAAGCCGTCGATGGCGGCCACCGCGTGCTGGTTTTCAGCCAGTTCGTCTCCATGCTCACCCTCCTGCGCCGGGAATTGGAAGGGCAGGGGATCGCCTACTGCTACCTCGACGGCCAGACCCGAGACCGCATGGAGGAAGTGGATCGCTTCCAAAACGGCGACGCCCCGGTGTTCCTCATCAGCCTCAAGGCGGGCGGCGTTGGCCTCAACCTCACGGCGGCGGACACGGTGATCCATTTCGACCCGTGGTGGAACCCCGCAGTGGAGGCGCAAGCCACCGACCGCGCCCACCGCATCGGCCAGAAGAACGTCGTCACCGCCTACAAGCTCATCGCGCGCGGCACGGTGGAAGAGAAAATCCTCCACCTCCAGCGCAAAAAGCGGGAGATGATCGACGCCGCCATCGAAAACGAAGAGCCGCTCATGGAAGGGCTCAGTATGGAGGAAATCCGCGGGCTGCTGGAGTAGGGGAATTGCAGAAAAATCTCGCGCAAAGAACGCAAAGAACGCAAAGAAAGGAAAAGCTGTTGCGAGACAGCAAGAACCCGAGGGTTCCCAGACGCGGTGGTCGTCTTTGGAAATGAGTGCGCCAGCGTGGTTGCGAGACAGCAGGAACCCGAGGGTTCCCAGACGCGGTGGTCGTCTTTGGAAATGAGTGCGCCAGCGT
>JBAXQF010000036.1:0-21059 GCA_037131875.1 Verrucomicrobiota bacterium | reverse complement strand
CCTTCGGCGCTCCCAAGCCACTGGCCACATTTTTTTGTAAAATGCTCTAGCCAAACTGCGGCAGCGCTTGCAGCGTGGTGAAGTCGACCTCGGAGATCGGCCCCGGGGCGTAGTGGCCGCCGCGAAAGGGGGCGGCATTGGTGGAGGCGCGCACGCGGCGCAACCAGGCGCCATCCATCGGGCGCTCCAACAAATCCCCGCGCGAGGCGGCAATGGTGGTCTGGTCTTTGTCACCGGTGGCGACCCCGAACCCCACCGCCCAACCCGCCAGCGCCAGCGTCACGCGCACCGCCGTGGAGCGGGTGTAGTTGGTGAGCAGACATTCGCCTTCGCCCACCCGTTCCCGCGCGGCGCGGAAGACTTCAAGGCTCCACATGCCGGGATTGCGCGCGGGTGAATAGGGATCGTGAAAAATCGCGGCGGGCGACGGAGCGTTGCGGAGTTGCGCAAGGTAATCGCCCCGGTGCAGGTGCCAGCGGACATGCGGCAGCGGTTGCGCAATCCCATTCGCAAGCAGTTGCTGGATGGCGGGCTCCCAACCGGCCAGGTACCCGAGCGCGTCGGCGTGCCCCAAGGCGAACTCCAGCACGGCGGTGTCGATTTCAAAGCTGTGGATTTCCACGGGAACGGTGACGCCGCGCAAGGCGTCGAGCGCCGTAAGCGCGTTGCCTGCCGGGCCGAGGCCGACATCCCAAATCACAAACGGCCCGCCCGCGTGCGCTTGCGCCCGCTCGACGATCCGCTGCTGGCGGATGTGCAACTCCGCCGCCTCGGTGCTCGGCCCGGTGCCGACGTGCATCGTCTCCCCGTGCGTGCGACAGCGCACACTCCGGGCTCCGCTCTTGAGGTGGACGAGATCAAAGCCGCCTTCAGTGCGCGCACTCATCCGGCAATCGTGGCGCTGGCCGCGGCGTAGGCGTCGGTGTGGGTCAGGCTCACAAAAATTTGCCGCACCCCGCGTTGTTCGGCCAAGATTTTGCCATCGCCGTGAAGTAGCATGTGCGGCGCGCCCGCCTCGTCGTTCGTCACCTCCATGTCGAGCCAGCCCAGCTGCTTGCCGATGCCGGTTCCAAAACATTTTGAGACGGCCTCCTTGGCGGCAAACCGCGCGGCGTAATGCGGGATGGGATGCGGCTTCGACGCGCAATAGGCGATCTCGTTCGCCGTGAAAATCCGGTGCAAAAAGCGGTCGCCGAATTTCTCAATCGACGCGGCGATGCGCGCGTTCTCCACGAGGTCAATGCCGGTGCCGATGATATGAGCGAGGTTTTCCACAGATTTAGGAAAGGAGTTGTACGCAGATTGCGCAGATTTAAAAGGCCGGAATGCGTCGGCAAAACGAGTTTACGCTGTTCGCTGATTTGCCTTGTTTCGCTCGTCGCCCCCAGAACCCTCGTTCCCAATCTCCTGATTGGGAACGCCAGTGTCTTGGAAACTCTGTTTCCCAAGCTCGCCAAGGCAAAGGCGCGTTCAATAAACGCGGGGCGCAAGATCACTCCGCGCGCTGCGAAACGGAGTTTCGGGGACAAGTGCGTTCCCAATCAGGAGATTGGGAACGAGGAAAGGCTTAAACTTTCTCATCTAGAGCAATTTACCAAAAACTATAGCCGCGTCTTGGGGCGGCGAAGGCCGTTGCAAACCGTTTGTCCCTTGGGCTGTGTTTACAAACACAGCCGCTGCGGGCCAAGCCGCCTTGCACCAGCCTTCGGCGCTCCCAAGCCACTGGCCACATTTTTTTGTAAAATGCTCTAGCGCGATGATGTAAACCGTTGTTCTTTCGGTTTTGCCATCGCTGAAAATCACGATATCCATCCGTTGGCCGCGTTCGCCGAGTGCCGAAATTCGATAAAAGACCGCAGTGCCTATTGTCTTGTCGCGTGTCACATCGGCTTCGTTTTTCTGGTCGAAAGAGAAGCAACTGCGAGAGTTATAAAATGGAAGTGTTCGCTCGCGACTGGTCTTCTCGGATTCTGTATTGAAAAACCGCTTATAAAAGAGAAACACATCACGGGGCTGCGCAGGCGTGACGAACCGGATTGCGATGTGTTCAGGTATGGAACCTTTGCGTCGCTCCATCAAAAAAGGATCGACCGCCGCAAAATCGTTATGCTGCTTGCTGAATTCGATGATAGAATCTTTTGATAGATCAACGTCCCGTTCAACCACCACCTTTTCAGGCAAGGGGAGCAAGTCAATGCGCTGCCGAGGAGTGAGCGAGTCCTGAGCAAAAACATTAACAAAGCCCAAGACGGCAACTGTGGTGATGATTAGAGCATCTCTCAAAAAGAATTTCCGTTATTCGATGGGAGCGCCGTGGGTTGGCGCGCAAGGCGCAAGCGAAGCGGCTGTATTTTCCATACTGCCCGAGCTTGCAACGCAGCGCGACGGCCCACGCCGCCCCGGCGAATAGGAAATTCTTTTTGAGAAACGCTCTAAACTGATAACTTTCCTCATATTGGTTTTTGGTTGGTTTTGAAGCGGCGAAATCTGCCGACTCCTACTCCTCCCCTCGCATCGCCGCGAGCAGTTCCTTCACGGCGTTTTCCAGGCCGACGAAGATGGCGCGGCAGACGATGGTGTGGCCGATGTTGAGTTCGCTCAGGTGCGGGACTTCGCGGATTTCGGCAATGTTGGTGTAGTTGATGCCGTGCCCGGCGTTGACTTGCAGGCCGCGCGCGTGGGCGTAGGCCGCCGCTTCGCGGATGCGCGCCAGTTCGCGCGCGTGCGCCTCGCCGAGCGTGTTGGCAAACGCGCCGGTGTGCAGCTCGACCGAGTGCGCGCCGAGCGCCACCGAGGCGTCGATCTGCGCGGCGTCCGGCTCGATGAACGGGCTGATTCGGATGCCCGCTGCGTTCAACTGCCGCGCAGTGGGGGCAAGTGCGTCGAATTGAGAAACGACATCGAGGCCGCCTTCCGTCGTGATTTCCTGGCGGTTCTCCGGAACGAGGCAGACATCCTCCGGCTGGATGCGGAGGGCGAATTCCAGGATTTGAGGCGTGTTGCCCATCTCCAGGTTGAGCTTCGTTTTGAGGCACGCGCGCAGCCGTGCCACGTCCTCATCCTGAATATGACGGCGGTCAGCGCGCAAGTGGACGGTGATGCCGTGCGCCCCGGCCCGCTCGCAGGCGAGCGCGGCGGCGACAACATCCGGCTCGCAGTTGTGGGTGCCGAGCATGCCGGTATAACGCGCCTGCCGCAGCGTGGCGACGTGGTCGATGTTTACCCCCAAACGTAGCGTGCTCATAAGTTGAATTAGGAAGCCAGGAAACCAGGAACAGAAAATCTGGAACTCAGGAACTCAGGAAAAACAAGATGCTTTCTATCTAATATGGACTTCGTTTCCTTCCTTCGTGCTCTTCGCGTCCTCTGTGGTGACTTTTTTAATGCCTGAAATGGCGGACGCCGGTGAAGACCATCGCCAGCTTGCGCTCGTTGGCGGCGGCGAGCACTTCCGCGTCGCGCATGGAGCCGCCGGGCTGGATGGCTGCCGTTGCGCCGGCTTCCGCCGCGGCGATGAGGCCGTCCGGGAACGGGAAGAAGGCGTCGCTGGCAACCACGCTCCCCGCGAGGGAAAGCCCGGCGTCCTTGGCCTTCCAAATGGCGATGCGCGAGGCGTCCACGCGGCTCATCTGGCCCGCGCCGATGCCGAGCGTCCGGTCTTTGGCGACGTAGACGATGGCGTTGGACTTGACGTGTTTGACGATCTTCCAGCCGAACATCATGGCCTTCATTTCGTCCGCCGTGGGCGGGCGCGCGGAGACGACTTTGCTCTCGATCTCCGTGAGTTCCTCGCGGTCTTTCTCCTGCACGAGCAGTCCGCCAATGACGGAGCGGATATCCATGTCGTCGCCGGGAGCCGTGTAGGCGAGCTTCTTCATGAGGCGCAGATTTTTTTTCTTTTGCAGCAGCGCGCGGGCGTCCGGCTCGAAGTCCGGCGCGATGATGACCTCTGAGAAAATCTCGCTGATGGCGCGCGCCAGCGGCTCGGTGAGCGGGCGGTTGCAGATGATGATGCCGCCAAACGGCGCCTGCTTGTCGGTGGCGAACGCCTTGTCCCACGCGGCGCGCAGATCGGAATCACTGCCGACGCCGCACGGGTTGGTGTGCTTCAAGATGGCCACGGTCGGTTCCGCGAACTCGTCGATCAAGTTCGATGCCGCCGTGATGTCCAGAATGTTGTTGTAGGAAAGCTCCTTGCCGTGGAGTTTCTGGAAATAGTCGTCAAAATTGCCGTAGAGCGCCGCCTGCTGGTGGGGGTTCTCGCCGTAGCGCAGCCGCGCCGCGCACGGCAGGGAAATGGAAAAAGAGCAGGTGGTCTCCTGCTCTTTGTTAAGGTAGTTGGCAATGGCTCCGTCGTATTTGGAGGTGGTGACGAAGACTTTGATGGCGAGGCGTTCGCGCAGCTTGAGCGTCGTTTCGCCGTCGTTGTCGCGCATGGTGGTGAGCACGTCCTCGTAGTCCGCCGGATCGACAATGACCGTCACGGAGCGGTAGTTCTTGGAGGCGCTGCGCAGCATGGAGGGGCCGCCGATGTCGATCTGCTCGATGGCCTCCTCCAGCGTCGTCCCCTCTTTGGCGACGGTCGCCTCGAAGGGGTACAGATTCACGACCACCAGATCAATGGGCTGGATGCCATGCGCCTCGGCCTGGGCGACGTGCGATGGCTCGTCGCGCAGGTAGAGCAGTCCGCCGTGGACTTTGGGATGGAGGGTTTTCACCCGTCCGTCGAGCATTTCAGGGAAGCCGGTGAAATCAGAGATCTCCATGCACGCGATCCCTTCGCGTTGCAGGAGCTTGGCGGTGCCGCCGGTGGAGATGATTTCCACCCCCATTTTTGTGAGTTCTTGGGCAAATTCAACCAGCCCGGTTTTGTCCGAAACGGAAATAAGAGCGCGCTTTATCTTCATGGAAGACTGTCAAACCTAATGGAGCGACGGGTCGGGGTCAATTCGGAAGCGGGGCCGAGTTTACTCACCTGAAATCCATCTGGAACTCAGGAACTCATGAGGAGAAGAGGATCACGAACTCAGGAAAGCAGGAAAAGAATGAGGGAAAGCAAGTCACATGTTTTGGAGAACTGTATCCCATCCCAGCTAAAATACGCGCTCTGAGGAGGTTGCTTCTGTCTTTTTCCTGAGTTCCTGAGTTCCAGATAGATTTTGGATGCGTTTGCCCTGGAGAGGGGTTGATTCAAAGTGGCGCACGCATGGATTTCAGCGATAAGATTCTATGTGAGGAGCTTTGCGGGCGAGGCTTCTTCTGTTAGGCTGGTGCCGTGCGAATCGACATCCTCACCCTTTTCCCCAAGCTCTGCGACGGCGCGCTGGCCGAGAGCATGATGAAGCGCGCCCAGGAAAAAGGGCTCGCCACGTTGCGCGTCCATAACATTCGCGATTGGGCGACCGGCAAACACCTCGTCGCCGACGACACGCCCTACGGGGGTGGCCAGGGAATGGTGATGAAGTGCGAGCCGATCTTCGCCGCCGTGGAAGCGCTGCGCACCCCGGAGACCCGGGTGGTGCTCATGACCCCCGCCGGGCGGCCCTTCCGGCAGGAAATCGCCGCGCACTACGCGCAGGCACCCCACCTCATTCTTCTCTGCGGGCATTACGAGGGGATTGACCAGCGAGTCATCGACCACCTGGTGGATGACGAGATTTCCATTGGCGACTACGTGCTGACCAACGGGGCCATCGCCGCGTTGGTCGTCACCGACGCCATCGTGCGCCTGATCCCCGGCGTGCTGGGGGACGAGGCGAGCGCCGCCGAGGATTCCTTTTCCGATGGGCTGCTGGAATACCCCCATTACACCCGGCCCCTGGAGTTCCGGGGATGGACGGTGCCGGATGTCCTGCTCAGCGGCCACCATGCTCAGATCGCCAAATGGCGGCGGCAGAAGGCCTTGGAAAAAACGCAAAAAAACCGACCCGACCTGCTCACCTCAGTACCCCGGGAAAAAACCACGAAAAATCCGCCACCCCAAACTTAGGCTTTCCCTCCGATTCGGCTGCGGGTAAACAAGATTTGGTTTGTCTTGGACAAACCATGCGCAGCCGCACCCATCATTCTTCTACTATTTTTACTTCTAATAGCAGCCAAACCGCAGTACACCTACATCACGTCTTCCATGAAACCGGTCACATTTAACAACAACACCCTCCGCGACGGCCATCAATCGCTCGCAGCCACCCGCATGAGCACCGAACAAATGCTCCCGATCGCTCCCGATCTGGACGCCATCGGGTTTGGCGCGCTCGAAACCTGGGGCGGAGCGACCATCGACTCCTGCCTGCGCTTCCTGGGAGAGAACCCCTTCGACCGCCTCGACACGCTGAAAAAACTCGCCCCCAAGACCCCGCACATGATGTTGCTGCGCGGGCAGAACATCGTGCAATACACCAGCTTCCCGGACGACGTGGTGGAAGCCTTCGTGGCCTGTTCCGCCAAGCACGGGATGAATGTGTTCCGCATCTTTGACGCGCTCAACGACACGCGCAACCTGATCACCTGCATCAAGGCCGTCAAGAAGGCCGGGCAGCATGCCCAGGGCACCATCTGCTACACCACCTCCCCCGTTCACACCCTGGAAGCCTTCGTCGCCATGGGCGTCGAACTGGAAAAACTCGGCTGCGACTCCATCTGTATCAAAGACATGGCGGGCCTGATCTCCCCTTCCACGGCGGGCGCGCTCGTCAAGCAACTCAAGGCGAAGGTGAAGATCCCCATCGCCATCCACACCCACAACACCGCGGGACTCGGCGGTGCGGCCTACTATGCAGCCATTGAGAACGGCGTGGACTCCATCGACGTTGCCAACGTCCCCTTCGCCAACGGCACCGGCCAGCCGGACATGATGATGATGCTCGCCATGCTCGACCGCAGCGACCGTCGCCCGAATTACGACACCTCCAAGATTCCCGCCATCCGCGTGCATCTGGAAAAAATTTACGGTGAACTCAAGGCGTTCACCAGCCCCAACAACGAGAAGACCGACGCGGACATTCTCCAATACCAGGTTCCCGGCGGCATGCTCTCCAACTTCCGCAACCAGCTCAAGGAGCAGGGCATGTCGGATCGCTACGACGAAGTGCTGGCGGAAATTCCTTACGTGCGCGAATGCCTCGGCTGGATTCCGCTTGTCACCCCCACCTCGCAGATCGTCGGCACGCAGGCGATGCTCAACGTCAAGTTTGGCCGCTGGAAGATGATCTCCCAGCCTGCCATGGACATCGCGCTCAACAAATACGGGCGCACCCCCGGCCCCATCAACCCGGAAGTCCTCGCCGAAGTCATCAAGCGCACCGGTCAGCAGCCCGTTCAAGTGCGCAACGCCGATCTGCTGGAGCCCCGCATGCCCAAGCTCAAAGCCGAGCTGAAAGCCAAGGGCTTCGAAGACAGCGACGAAAACGCCGTCCTTTACGCGATGTTCCCGGCGGAACTCGAAAAAGTTCTCAAAGGCGAAAAACCCGCCGCTCCGAAGCCAGCAGCAGCAGCGCCCAGCGCCGCCGCAAGCGCAGCCGTGGGCCGCAAATACGTTCTCAACATCGACGGTGCACGCCACAACGTGACCGTGGAAGAAGCCAACTAAGAATTCATGAGCAAAACCAGCCCACTCACCCTTGAGGAGTTTCCCATTCCGTCCTATGCGGATTGGAAAGCCGAAGCCGAGGCGACCCTGAAAGGCGCCCCCTTCGAGAAGAAACTCGTCACCAAAACCTTCGAAGGCCTCGACATCCAGCCGATCTACCGCAAGGAAGATTTGGAAAAGGTGAGCCACCTGGGCTCCCTGCCGGGCCAGGCCCCTTACGTGCGCGGCACCAAGACGACCAATAAATGGGAAATCTTCGAGTGCGCGGCTTCCGGCGCATTGGTCGAACCCCTCGCACGGGTTCTCTGTGGGATGCAGGAAAAGCCGCTGGACGAAGCGTTTGACGAACTGGCCAAAGTGGAAGGCGTTGACGCCATTGCAGTCAACACCCAGCTTTACCACAACGCGGGCGGCAACGCCGTGCAGGAACTCGCCTTTGGCCTCGCCACGGGCGTCGAATACCTGCGCCAAGCCGAAAAACGCGGCGTGAGTGTAAACGCTACCGCTCGCAAGATGACCTTCATCTTTGCGATGGGCTCGGATTTCTTCATGGGCATCGCCAAACTGCGCGCGGCGCGGTTGCTCTGGGCGAAGGTGGTTGCGGCCTGCGGCGGCGATGCGGAAGCACAAAAGCTGCGCATCCACGCCCGCACCTCGCTTTGGAATCAAAGCAAGCTCGACCCCTATGTGAACATGCTGCGCGACACCACCGAGGCGTTCTCCGCCGTGGCCGGTGGCGCGGACGTGCTCTGGGTGCGTCCGTTTGATCACGTCGTCCGCACGCCGGACGATTTCTCCAAGCGCATCGCCCGCAACACGCAAACCATTTTGGCGGAAGAGTGCCATTTCGACCACGTGGTCGATCCCGGCGGCGGTTCCTACTATGTGGAGACGCTCACCGAGCAGCTCGCCAACGCCGCATGGGCCATCTTCCAGCAGATCGAAAAAGCGGGCGGCATGGTCAAGGCGCTCGAAGCCGGCATCCCGCAGCAGCAGGTAAAAGCCGTGGCCGCCAAGAAGGCCGAGGCCGTCGCCCAGCGCCGCCTCTCGCTCATCGGCGTCAATGTTTACGCCAACGCCACCGAGAAGCCGCTCGCACCAAGCACCGTCGAACCTTGCAAGTGCTCCGGCCATCACGAAGAGGGCAAGGGCAACCACCCTTCGCTCGCGCAGATCGAAACGCTCCAGCCCGTGCGCGGCGCCGAGCCGTTTGAAAATCTCCGTGCGCTCGTGAGCGCTTCCGACAAAAAGAAAGTCTTCCTGGCCAACATGGGGCCGCTGCGCCAGTTCAAGGCGCGCGCCGACTTCTCCACCGGTTTCTTCCAGCCGGGCGGCTACGAAGTGCTCGAAAACCTGGGCTTCAAGACGGTCGAAGAAGCCGCCGCTGCCGCCAAGGCCTCCGGCGCGCAAGTCGCCGTGGTTTGCTCCACCGACGACACTTACCCGGAAATCGTCCCCGCTTTGGTGCCCCAACTCAAGGCAGCGGGCTTCTTCGTGGTGCTCGCGGGCTACCCCACCGAGCAGATCGAAGCGTTCAAGGCCGCTGGCGTTGACGAATTCATCCACCTCCGCGCGAACTGCTTCCAGGTTCTCAGCGGCATCGCAACCAAACTGGGAATCTCCTAAATGAGCACGATACCTGACTTTAGCACGCTCGCTCTCGACATCCCGGCTGCACAGCCGGATCAAGCCGCTCTCCAAAACGCCGTGTGGCGTACCGTGGAGCAGATCGACGTCAACTCGGTTTACACCGCAGACGACCTTGCCGGGAACAACCTCCTCAACTACACCGCCGGCATCGCCCCGTTCCTGCGCGGGCCGTACGCCACGATGTATGTCGCCCGTCCCTGGACGGTGCGCCAATACGCCGGGTTCTCCACCGCCGCCGAGTCCAACGCCTTCTACCGCCGCAACCTCGCGGCCGGTCAGCGCGGCCTTTCCGTTGCGTTCGACTTGGCAACCCACCGCGGCTACGACAGCGATCACCCCCGCGTGGTCGGCGACGTCGGCAAGGCCGGTGTGGCCGTGGACAGCGTCCTCGACATGAAGGCGCTCTTCGACCGCATCCCGCTCGACAAAATCTCCGTCTCCATGACCATGAACGGCGCGGTGCTTCCCGTGCTCGCCTTCTACATCGTCGCCGCCGAGGAGCAGGGCGTGAAGCAGGAGTTCCTCACCGGCACCATCCAAAACGACATTCTGAAGGAATACATGGTGCGCAACACCTACATTTACCCGCCGGAGCCCTCGATGCGCATCATCGCGGACATCTTTGAGTTCACCTCGAAGAACATGCCGAAGTTCAACTCGATCTCCATCTCCGGCTACCACATGCAGGAAGCGGGCGCGACGGCCGACCTCGAAATGGCCTACACGCTGGCCGACGGGTTGGAATACATCCGCACCGGCATCAAGGCGGGCATCGACATCGACGCCTTCGCCCCTCGCCTCTCCTTCTTCTGGGCCCAGGGCAAGAACCTGTTCATGGAGATCGCCAAGATGCGCGCCGCCCGCGTCATCTGGGCCAAGCTCGTCAAGCAGTTCAACCCGAAGAGCGCCAAGTCCATGGCCCTGCGCACCCACTCGCAGACCAGCGGCTGGAGCCTCACCGAGCAAGACCCGTTCAACAACGTCGTGCGCACCTGCATCGAAGCCATGGCCGCCGCGTTTGGCCACACCCAATCGCTGCACACCAACTCGCTCGATGAAGCCATCGCGCTGCCGACGGATTTCTCCGCCCGCATCGCCCGCAACACGCAGCTTTTCCTCCAGGAAGAGACCGGCATCTGCCGCGTCGTCGATCCGTGGGCCGGTTCCTACTACGTGGAAGCCCTCACCAAGGATCTGCTGGAAAAAGCCTGGGCGCACATTCAGGAAGTCGAAGCCCTCGGCGGCATGACCAAGGCCATCAACGAAGGCCTGCCCAAGATGCGCATCGAGGAAGCCGCCGCGCGCCGCCAGGCGCAGATCGACTCCGGTCGCGAGACCATCGTGGGCGTCAACAAATACCGCCTTGAAAAAGAGGACGCCATTGACACCCTCGAAGTCGACAACAGCGCCGTCCGCGAAGCGCAGATCGCCCAGCTCCAGAAACTCAAAGCCGAACGCGACAACAGCGCCGTGGAACACGCGCTGGCCGCGCTCACCGACGCCGCAGCCACCGGAACCGGCAACCTGCTGGGCCTCGCCGTGGAAGCCGCCCGCCTGCGCGCCACGCTCGGGGAAATCTCCGACGCGCTGGAGAAAATCTACGGACGTCACCGCGCCGTCATCCGCTCCATCTCGGGCGTGTATGGCAGCGAATTCGGCGAAGCTATGGAAGTCACCCGTGTTCGCAGCCTCACCGACGCCTTCGCCGAGAAGGAAGGCCGTCGTCCCCGCATCATGATCGCCAAGATGGGCCAGGACGGCCACGACCGGGGCGCGAAAGTCGTCTCCACGGCCTACGCCGACCTCGGTTTTGACGTCGACATCGGGCCGCTCTTCCAGACCCCGGAGGAAACCGCCAAGCAAGCCGTCGAGAACGACGTGCACGTCGTCGGCGTCAGTTCGCTGGCCGCCGGTCACAAGACGCTGGTGCCGCAGTTGATCGCCGAACTCAAGAAGCTCGGGCGCGAAGACATCATGGTCGTTGTCGGCGGGGTTATCCCGGCGCAGGACTATGATTTCCTCTACGCCGCCGGAGCCGCCGCCATCTTCGGGCCCGGCACGGTCATCCCGACCGCCGCAGAAAAGATGCTTTCCGAACTGGCCAAGCGCAGCAACGCTTAGTTATCATGCGGAATGGCCGCCACGCCCGAACCCAACCAGCCGAGTTCCCACGGCGAGCCCGACCCCACGGTCGTGGCTCGTGCACGGGAAATTGTGGAGGGGGTGCGCAGCGGCAACCGGACACTGCTCGGGCAGGCCATTACGCTGATCGAGAGCAACGCCCCCAAGCACACGCCGCTGGCCGAGGAAGTGGTGCGGCAGGCGATTCCCTACGCGGGCCACTCGATCCGCGTGGGCATCACCGGCGTGCCGGGAGCGGGCAAAAGCACCTTCATCGAAGCCCTCGGCTGCATGCTCTGCCGGGAAGGCACACGGGTGGCGGTGCTGGCGGTCGATCCCAGCAGCAGCCTCTCGCACGGCTCCATTTTGGGGGACAAAACCCGCATGGAAATGCTCTGCCGGGAGGAGAACTGCTTTATCCGTCCCTCGCCTTCCAGTGGAACCTTGGGGGGCGTCACCCGCAAGAGCCGGGAAACCATTCTTTTGTGCGAAGCCGCCGGTTACGACGTGATCCTCGTGGAAACCGTCGGGGTGGGCCAGAGCGAGACAACCGTCCGCTCGATGGTCGATTTTTTCCTCGTCCTCTTGATTGCGGGTGCGGGGGACGAATTGCAGGGGATCAAGAAAGGGATCATCGAACTGGCGGACACCATCTTGATCACCAAAGCGGACGGCAGCAACATCCCGCGCACGGAAGCCGCGCGCGTGGAGTTCGCCCGCGTCCTGCACTATCTCACCTCCACCACGCCCGGCTGGCGGCCCCAGGTGCTCACCTGTTCGAGCGTGGAAAACAAGGGCATCCGCGAGGCCTGGGAAGTCGTCGAGCGCTTCCGCGACACCATGCTCAAAAGCGGGCAATTCGAGCAGCGGCGGCGGCGGCAGACGCTCGACTGGATGGAAGACATGCTCAGCCAGCAACTTTGGCACAACTTCACCCACAACCCCGGCACCCTGGCAGTGTGGCCGCACATTGAACACGAAGTGCTCGAAGGCAAACTTTCCGCAACCACCGCAGTCAAACACCTTTTCAAAGCCTATACCCACCATGATCAATAAAATCGACCACCTCGGCATCGCCGTCCAATCTCTCGACGAGACGGTGAAATACTACGAAGAAGCGCTCGGCCTCACCTGCGAACACCGCGAGGAAGTGGCATCGCAAAAAGTGCGCGTCGCCTTTTTCAACGTGGGCGGCACCCACATTGAACTGCTCGAACCGACCAGCCCGGAGAGCCCCATCGCCAAGTTCCTGGAAAAGAATCCCAACGGCGGCATCCACCACGTGGCCTACGCCACCGACGACATCATGGGCCAGCTCGCCACCGCCAAGAACGCGGGCGTCCGGCTCCTCAATGAAACGCCGATGCCCGGAGCCCACGGCAAACAAGTCGCCTTTCTTCACCCAAAATCCACCTTCGGTGTGCTCACCGAGTTCTGCACTGAAACCAGCAACCACTAATTAACCATGGCCATCGAACAACACCTCCTCGACGAGCTGAGAAAGCGGCGCGAAATCGCGCTCAATCTCGGCGGCAAAGACAAAATTGAAAAGCGTCACGAGAAAGGTCTCATGACCGCGCGCGACCGCCTGAACGCCCTTTTCACCAAGGACACCTTCCAGGAATTCGGCATGCACGCCGCCCACCGCGCCACCCTCTTTGGATTGATGGGCAAGGTGCTCCCCGCCGACGGCGTCGTCACCGGCGTGGGCCAGGTGGACGGGCGTCCCGTCGCCGCCTTCAGCCAGGACTTCACCACCGCGGGCGGATCGCTCGGCAACATGCACGCGGAGAAAATTTGCGAGTCCATCGACTACGCCATCAAGCACGGCATGCCCGTCATCTCCTTCAATGACTCGGGTGGCGCGCGCATTCAGGAAGGCATCGGCTCGCTCTCCGGCTACGGCAAGGTCTTCTACAAGAACGTCGAAGCCTCGGGCGTCGTGCCGCAGATCACCGTCATCGCCGGCCCTTGCGCGGGCGGCGCGGCTTACTCCCCTGCCCTCACGGATTTCCAGATCATGGTGAACAAGCAGGCAACCATGTTCATCTGCGGCCCGGAAGTCATCAAGGCCGCCACGGGGGAAGTCGTGACGATGGAAGAAGTCGGCAGCGCGGCGGCCAACGCCAGCGTCAGCGGCAACGTCCACTTCGTCGCCAGCGACGATGCGCACGCCATCGCGCTCGCCAAGAAGCTTCTGAGCTTCCTGCCTTCCAACAACATCATGGATCCGCCCCACCACCTGGGCGCTCCGCTGGATCTCGCCCGCGACCCCGGCATGGACGAACTCGTTCCCGCCGACAGCAAGCAACCCATCAACGTCATCGACGTCATCAAGCGCCTTGTGGACGACGGCGACTTCTTTGAAGTCCAGATGGAATGGGCCAAGAACCTCGTCATCGGCTTCGCCCGCATCCAGGGCATCGTCGTCGGCATCGTCGGCAACCAGCCGATGCACAAGGCCGGAACGCTCGACATCGACGCCTCCGACAAGGGCGCGCGGTTCATCCGCTTCTGCAACATCTTCAACATCCCGCTCGTCACCCTCGTGGATACCGGCGGCTTCCTCCCCGGCAAAGCCCAGGAACGCGGCGGCATCATCCGCCACGGCGCGAAGATGCTCTTCGCCTATGCGTCCACCACGGTGCCCAAAATCACCGTGATCATGCGCAAGTCCTACGGCGGCGCTTACATCGCCATGTGCTCGAAGGAACTGGGCGCGGACGCCGTCTTTGCCTGGCCCACCGCTGAAATCGCCGTCATGGGCGCGGAAGGCGCAAGCAACATCCTCTACAAGGGCGAACTGGACAAGATCACCGATCCGGCAGCCAAAGCCGCCCGCCGGGCCGAATTGCTGGCGCAATACCGCGAGCAATTCAGCAACCCTTACCAGGCTGCGGGCATCGGCAGCGTCACCGACGTCATCGAGCCTTCGGAAACCCGGGCCGTCGTCGCCCAGGCGCTCCGCAACACCCTCACCAAGCGCGAAGTGCGGCCGCCGAAAAAACACGGCAACATCCCGCTCTAATCGCTGGAACTTCAAGCCGGTTTCCACCATACTGTTTTTTATGGTGGAACCGGCTGCGGTTCCCGCCGACTTTCAAAAACTGACTTCCAAAACTATGAGTCAAGCGACACCCAACACCCTTTCGGCAGAAAACTCGGCTCTCGTCGCCGTCATCACGGCAGCCATTCACGCCGCGATTGAAGCTCCTGCCAAAATCCTCTCCATCCGCCAAGTCAACCCAGGTCAAACCCCCGAGGCAGCGCGTATGGCGTGGGCGCTCGAAGGCCGCCGCCACATCTTCACCTCACACAAACTTCGCTAATCTCCCATGAAACGCTTACGCATCACCGTCGAAGGTAAAACCTACGAAGTCACCGTCGAACTGCCCAACGAAACCGTCTCTTCGGCGGGCGTCTCCGCCCCCGTTGCCTCCGCATCCCCCGTCTCCGCCTCCGCGCTCTCCGCAGCCGGGCCCGGCATGATTGTCAGCCCGCTGGGCGGCAACCTCGTCGGCCTCAACGTCAAGGTGGGCGACGAAGTCAAGGAAGGCGATCAAGTCGCCGTTCTGGAAGCGATGAAGATGAACACCTACATCAACGCCCCGAGCGCAGGCAAAGTCGCCGAGGTGCTCGTCGCCGTCGGCACCGCCGTCCAAGAGGGACAGGCATTGGTTCGCATCGAATAATCCACGCCATTCGAAAACTTACTCACCACCACCTCACCCATCAAACCCTAGCATGACCGGGTTGATCGCCTTGCACCAAAGGGCGATCCACCCGCCAACCCGGCACGGCAGGTGATCCCTTCCGCGCCGGTTTTTCTTTATGTCCACACCACTGCCCAAGCTTACAGCCGCCGAAGCGGCCTCTCTCATCAACGATGGCGACACCATCGGTTTCAGCGGCTTCACCCCTGCGGGCTCGCCCAAAGCGGTCTCGCTCGCGCTGGCTGAACGCGCCAAAGCCCTTCACGCCGAAGGCAAACCCTTCAAGGTCGGCGTCGTCACCGGCGCTTCCACCGGCAAATCCCTCGACGGCGCGCTTGCACTAGCTGACGCCATCTCCTTCCGCACGCCCTACCAGTCCAACGCGGATCTGCGCAAGAGCATCAACGCCGGAAAGACGCGCTACTTCGACATGCACCTCTCCATGGTGGCGCAAACCCTGCGCTATGGCTTCCTGGGCAAAGTGAACTGGGCCGTCATTGAAGCCTGCGACGTCACCCCGGAAGGCGAGATCGTCGTCACCTCGGGCGTCGGCATCGCCCCCACGGCCTGCCGTCTCGCCGACAAGATCATCATCGAACTCAACGCCAACCACCCGGCGGCCCTGCGCGGATTCCATGACATCTACGAACCGCTCGACCCGCCGCACCGCCGCGAGATCCCGGTTTACAAGCCTTCCGACCGCATCGGCAGCCCCGTCATCAAAGTCGATCCCGCAAAAATCGTCGGCGTCGTCGTGACCAACCAGCCCGACGAAACCGGCGGCTTCGACGAAGCCACGGACGTCACCAAGCAAATCGGTGAAAACGTCGCCAACTTCCTCGCCTCCGAGATGAAAGCGGGCCGCATCCCCGCCGAATTCCTGCCCATCCAGTCCGGCGTCGGCAACATTGCCAACGCGGTTCTCGGCGCGTTGGGCATCCACCCCGACATCCCGGCCTTTGAGATGTACACCGAAGTCATCCAGGACTCCGTCATCGGCCTCATCCGCAACGGCAAGATCAAGTTCGCCAGCGGCTCCTCGCTCACCTTGAGCAACGACGTGCTCAAGTCGATTTACGACGACATCGAGTTCTTCCGCGCACGCATCGTCCTGCGCCCGCAGGAAATCTCCAACAACCCGGAAATCGTGCGTCGCCTTGGCCTCATCACCATCAACACCGCGATTGAAGTGGATGTCTTTGGCAACATCAACAGCACCCACATCATGGGCAAAAACATGATGAACGGCATCGGCGGCTCGGGCGATTTCACCCGCAACGCCTACCTCTCCATCTTCACCTGTCCGTCGGTGGCCAAGGGCGGCGCCATCAGCGCCATCGTCCCCTTTGCCAGCCACCTCGACCACAGCGAACACTCCGTCTCAGCCGTCATCACGGAGAACGGCGTCGCAGACCTGCGCGGCAAATCGCCGCAGGAACGCGCCTTGGAGATCATTGACAAGTGCGCCCACCCCGACTACCGGGGCCTGCTCCACGCCTACCTGGATTACTTCCCGAACAGCCACACGCCGCAGGCGCTGTGCGCCGCCTTCGGCATGCACCAGCACTACGCCAAAACCGGCGACATGCGCGGCGTCAACTGGGGGCAGTTCGGCAAGTAGGGTTCAAAAAC
Source organism: Verrucomicrobiota bacterium (assembly GCA_037131875.1). Classification (GTDB taxonomy): domain Bacteria; phylum Verrucomicrobiota; class Verrucomicrobiia; order Chthoniobacterales; family Chthoniobacteraceae; genus UBA695. Next base: position 4,355 of record JBAXQF010000036.1, on the reverse strand, counting down.
CTACCGAAACAATGCAAGGGCGCGGGGAGAAATCCCCGCGCTTTTTTTCATTTTACGGCCGTTTCAAAAATGGATCCTAGAGCGTTTCTCAAAAAGAATTTCCTATTCGCCGGGGCGGCGTGGGCCGTCGCGCTGCGTTGCAAGCTCGGGCAGTATGGAAAATACAGCCGCTTCGCTTGCGCCTTGCGCGCCAACCCACGGCGCTCCCATCGAATAACGGAAATTCTTTTTGAGAGATGCTCTAAAACAGACTCGCGCAAAGGTACGCAAAGATCGCAAAGGAAAAATGGCAGGCTCTTGTGCTCCTCACCTTCAAGGGGACTCCGTTCTTTGCATTCTGTTTTTCCATGATTCTTTCTTTGCGTCCTTTGCGTACCTTTGCGCGAGATTTCATTGCCGGATTTGGGCCAAAGGGTATTGGGATAAAAAAGAAAACGGCAATCCTGCCGCCTATGGTTCCGAGGCCCTAAAAAGTGGCTTCCCTCGTTTCCAAATTGGGAACGAGGGAATGCCTCTGAAAATCTGTGGCCATCTGCGAAATCTGCGGACAACTCTCTTTTTTCCCCTTTCACTTTCCGCATTGAAACCCGCGCCATTCCCCGCGACACTCCTCGCATTATGACCGATGAAATGATCCTTGTGGTGCGGCGTTCCCTCTTTGAGCAGCTTGGGGCTTTCCAGGGGCTTGCCTTTGATGTGGAGCGCTACCTCCCCGCCTTGCTGGCGCGCGAAAACAATTTCTTCACCGCGCGCCCGGCGGCGGAAACCAACCCCGAACTCAAGCAGATCATCCCCTACGCACTGCTTGTCCACGAGGGCAAGGTGCTCCACTACGTGCGCGGCAAAAAGGCGGGCGAACAGCGGCTCGCCGCCAAGGGTTCCGTCGGCATCGGCGGTCACATGAACGACGGCGACGAGCACCTCTTCGCCCTCGACATGGACGCCTACCTGGCGGGTGTCCAACGCGAAGTCACCGAGGAACTCAACCTCAACACCAAGTTCACCAACCACATCGTCGCCCTGCTCAATGACGACTCGAACCCCGTGGGCCAGGTGCATCTGGGCGTGGTGCATATCTTCAAGCTGGAGAGCGATCAGGTTACCAAGCGCGAACAGATGATCACCCAGCTTGAGTTCCTCACCCGCGAGGAACTCCAAGCGCGCCGCGACAACCTGGAGAGTTGGTCGCAGATCTGCGTGGACAACCTCGACCGGCTGCTGGAGAAAATTTAGCTGCCCACGCGGCCTCATGGGGAGCCGGAACTTCGCTCCCCGCGCAACCTCCCAACCCAGCCCGATACCCTTTGAGAAGTCAACCGAGCAATCCCATGGAATTTGGACGCCAATCAGGTTCGTTCGCCCGTCGCTGGTCGCCGGAGGGGATGTCGGTCGTCATGATGCTGATCGTGGCGAATGTGGCGGTTTCCCTGCTGCAATGGAGCGTCGAGGTTTTCTCTCCAAACTCCAATTGGATGGAGCTGTATCTTGGCCTGAGCCGCGAGGGGATGGCGGAAGGTTACTACTGGCAATTGGTCACCTACATGTTTCTGCATGGCGGGTGGCTGCACCTGCTGGTGAACTGCCTGGGACTTTACTTTGCGGGGCGGGAGGTGGAGATCGTTTGCGGCCCGCGGCATCTGCTGGGGATGTATTTTTTAGGCGGCCTGGCGGGCGGCATCCTGCAACTCCTGTGGGTTTCCTCCAACATTCCCCTCGTCGGAGCTTCCGCAGGGGTCTGCGCCGTCCTGCTTGCGTTCACCACCATGCTGCCGGAGCTGGAGATCACCGCGCTGCTTTTCTTTGTCATCCCCCTGCGCATGCGCGCCAAGTGGCTGGGGCGCATTGTGGTGGGCAGTTCGCTCTTTTTTATGTTCAGCGGGCTGGGCGGCAACATCGGCCACGCCGCCCATCTTGGCGGCGCCCTGCTGGGCTGGTTTTATGCCCGGCGGCTCGGCTTTGGCGGCGCTTTCTGGTTCCAGCGGTTTGTGCGGGAGCGCCGCCGCACCCGTGAACGGCAGGAGCGCATGGATTCCAGCGAGTTCATCAGCCGGGAGATCGACCCGATCCTGGACAAAATCGCCAAGGAAGGCATCCACAGCCTCACACGCGCCGAACGGCGCATCCTGGAACTGGGCCGCGAGAAAATCGCCAAGAAAAGCGGGCCGCCTTCCATGCATTAGGCAAAGGGTAATTCAGAGAGCGTGTGCAAGAAGTCTTCCCTGCCGAGCTTTAGTCGGCATTCCTGCTTTGCCACCGGCTTCAGCCGGTGGTGAGCCATAGGAGAAGCTTTTGAGCCGGCTTTAGCCGGGCTTTTCCTGTTGCCAAGAGAAGCCCGGCTAAAGCCGGCTGGGCTTCAGTTTGCCGGGAACCACCAGCTAAAGCTGGTGGCAAAGCCGAAACATCGCCGGCTGAAGCCCGGCTTTCCAAATTTTTTACAAGCGCTCAGAGACTCATTTTTACTGAACCAATGCTTTTCATGCCCGGCGGGCGGTGCTTTATTTGCCGGACATGCAAAATGCGCATATTGGCATCATCGGCGGCAGCGGTCTTTACGAAATGGAAGGCCTCACAAACGCCACCGAACTCCGCGTGGAGACCCCCTGGGGCGCTCCCAGCGACGTGATTGTGCGGGGGGAACTCGCCGGGCGCTCCGTCTTTTTTCTCCCCCGGCATGGGCGCGGCCACCGCATCCAACCCCATGAGATCAACCACCGCGCCAACATCTACGCCCTCCGCTCGCTGGGCGTGCGCTGGATCATCGCCGTTTCCGCCGTCGGCAGCCTGCAACCGCAGTATGAGCCGCGCCACATCGTGCTGCCCGACCAGTTTTACGACCGCACCAGCCGCCGCGCCGACCACACGTTCTTTGGCGGCGGCATCGTGGCGCACATCGCCTTTGCCGACCCGACCAGCGCGCCCCTGCGCGCGTTGCTGGCCGAGGCCGCGCGCGAAACCGGCGCGGTTGTCCACAACGGCGGCACCTACGTCAACATGGACGGCCCGGCCTTCTCCACCCGCGCGGAAAGTGAGACCAACCGCCGCCTCGGCTTCGATGTGATCGGGATGACCAACCTCGGCGAAGCCAAACTGGCCCGCGAGGCGGAAATCGCCTTTGCCACCCTCTCCATGATCACCGATTTCGACTGCTGGAAGACCGATGAGGAACCCGTCACCGCCCAAACCGTGATCAGCCATCTCCTGCACAACGCCGCGAGCGCAAAGGCGATCCTCGCGCGGGTGATTCCACGCCTGCCAACTGTGGCAAATTGGCCCGAGCATTCCGCCCTGGACAATGCGCTCGCCACAGACAAAACGCTTTGGCCCGCCGAAACCATCCAAAAAATGGGCATCCTTCTTGAACGCTTTTTTTAAACCGCTTTCACACTTAAAACCCATGCTCCGCACCCTTTTCGCCCTGTTCACCTTCGCCATGCTGCCGCTCGTCTCCCTCGCCCAGTATTCCGATGCCGCTCCCAAGCCGGAAGCCACTGCGCCAGCCGGGCCGCGCATCACCTTCAACCACGTCAACGCCGACGGCCCCTATATCGCCCTCACATTTGACGACGGCCCCGAAAAAGCCACGACCTCGCGCCTGCTCGACATGCTCGCCAAACGGGGCATCAAGGTCACCTTCTTTGTCCTGGGCGAAAAGGTTCAGGAAAACCCGGAGATTCTGAAGCGGGAAATCGCCGAGGGCCACGAGATCGGCAACCACTCGTGGAACCACCCAAACCTGGCCAGGATGTCGGACGAAGCCGTCCGCAGCCAACTCCAGCGCACGCAGGACATCATATTCCAAACCACCGGCCTCAAACCCAAGGTCATGCGCCCTCCCTACGGCTCGTTCACCGAGCACCAGAGGAAATGGGCCAACGAACAGTTCGGGTTGAAAATCGCGCTGTGGGAAGTGGACCCGAACGACTGGAAAAAGCCCGGATCGGCTGTCATTGCGCACCGGATCTTGAGCGAAACCCGCCCCGGCTACATCATCCTTGCCCACGACATCCACGCGCAGACCATCGACGCCATGGAGGAAACCCTCGATGGGCTGCTCGCCAAGGGGTTCAAATTTGTCACCGTGAGCGAACTCATCGCCATGGATCACCCGGTTCCCAAGCCCGCCGCGTCAACCCCCGCGCCCGTGGCGGCCTCTTCCAAGAAGCACAAATAATTGCGGGAGCTTCTTCTGCCCCCCTCCGGGGTGAAACGCTGGAATGCGAGGTTCCGGGGGTGTCGGCGCGCAACGCGCCTCAACCACCGGCTATTGTCTGGAAACCCGCTGGGTTTCTACAGAATCACATGGCTAGAGCATTTTACAAAAAAATGTGGCCAGTGGCTTGGGAGCGCCGAAGGCT
>JBAXQF010000035.1:0-21910 GCA_037131875.1 Verrucomicrobiota bacterium | reverse complement strand
CGCAACGGCCCACGCCGCCGAAGAGCATGCGACAAATTAAATCGAAACCGCTCTATCTGAGCACTCAGCTCCGGCTTGCCGAGTTTGAGTTGTCTTCTGCGCACAACTCATCTTCTCACGGAAAATAATACCGTCCAGTTATTTCTAAGAGTTGCTATAAGACGTATCAGCCCCATTTCCGCGTTCCCAGGCTCCAGCCTGGGAACGCACTTGTCTTTCGAGGCTCCAGCCTCGCAAGCATGCCATCAGCCAAGGCGTTGATTGAGTTGCTTATCCTGCAACTGTTTCCAATATCCTTCAGGGGAGTCTGGAACCTCCGGGACAGCTTGCGTTACAAGGCTGGAGCCTTGTAACGAGATAAAAGATAGCCGCGACAAAAACCTTTGCGTTCTTTGCTCGAGACGCTCCTCCCACTACGCCGCCGAGACCGGCGGCAAGGCCGTCGGGCCGGATTTCTCCTGCCGTTCGGAACGCGCTTCCGGGGATTGTCCGCCACGCGTCTCTTTGGGATAAGCGATCCGGCTGTGCAACATGCTCAAAAGGGTCGATTTGAAACTCGCGGCAATCACCTTCAGCTCGCGCAAATTCAGTTCGCACTCATCGAGTTGCCCGTCTTTGACCCGCTGTTCGATAATATCGTGGATCATCTGATCCACCCGCTGCGGAGTCACTTTTTCCAGGCTGCGCGAGGCGCTTTCCACGGAGTCCGCCAGGGAAATAATCGCGCATTCCTTGGTTTGCGGAAGCGGGCCGGGGTAGCGGAAACTCTCTTCGCTCACCTCCGGGATATCCTCCTCCCGGATGTTCATGATCTTGCCGCCCTGGCGCGCGTCTTCCTGCTGCTGGAGCGCCCGCTTGTAGAAATACCAGACCAGCGTGGTGCCGTGGTGTTGGGCGATGGCGTCGATGATCTCCTGCTTGAGGTTGTGCTTGAGGGCGAGATCAATCCCTTCCTTGATGTGCGCGGTGATAATCAGCGCGCTCATCGTGGGGGCAAGTTCATTGTGCGGATTGTTGTGGGGATCGACGTTTTCGTTGAAATAATCCGGCTTCACCAGCTTGCCGATGTCATGAAAATAAGCGCACACGCGCGCCCGCGTCGGTTTCGCGCCGATGGCTTCGGCGGCGGCTTCGGCCAGGTTGGCGACGACCAGGCTATGGTGGTAGGTGCCGGGAGCCTCGATGGTCATGCGCTTGAGCAGCGGGTGGTTCAAGTCCGCCGCTTCAAGCCAGGAAATGTCGGTCGTGATGCGGAAAAGGCTTTCCAAAATCGGCAGGGCGCCGCTCACCAGAATGGAGGTCAGCACCCCGCTGCTCACTGCGGCAAGGCTTTGGAACGCGACAAGCTCCCAGTTGATATTGCCAAAAAGTTCCCAAACAATGGGGCCGATCAAACCAAACATCAGCGCCAAAACCCACGTGGCCACGCCCACAAAAACGCCGGCCCAGATCAATCGGCTGCGTTTGCGCACTTCCAAGGTGACAAACACCGCAACAAAGCCGCTGATCAGGCTCATCACCATAAAAATGGCCGGGGTAAGCACCGGCGTGAGCCCGTTGATCATGATGCCGCCCCAGAGGCTGACAAAGATGGCGGCAAAAATGCCCAGATTGCGCCCGAGCAGCACGGAAAGAAACAGCGGGGCGAAGGCGAAGGGGATGAGGAGCGGGCCAAAATCCCGGTCAAGGGTGCCGCTCCAAGTGAGGGCAAGAATGCCTTTGATAAAGGCGAGGTGCGCAAAGCAAATGCCAAACACCAGGAGCAGCCGGGAGTTGCTCTTGAAGCTGCGCGGGTGATTGATCCAGAGCTGGGCCAGCGCCGTGAGCGAAATGAGCAACGTGGTGAAAAACTTCTCCACTCCTTGCGTCTGTTTTCCAGTGAAAATCAAGCCGGCCAGCCCCGCGCTGAATGCGGTAAAAATCAGGAACTTGGCCAGGGAACCGCTTTCCAGCAGGTGGGCGATTTCGCTGGAACTTCGGCGGCGGCGTTTTTTGGGCGATGCCAGCCCCTTTTTCACGAGGCGTTGGCGTTCAAAAAAATTGATCATACGCATGAGAGAAAAGGGGATATGGCGGTCAGGGGCGAACATCCCCGGCGCGATGGCGCTTGTAGGCGCGGACAATTTGCCGCACCAGCTCGTGCCGGACAACGTCCCGCTCACCAAAGGTGCAAAAGGAGATGCCCTCGACGTCCTTGAGCGCTTGCAGACTTTCAATGAGCCCCGAGCGCTTGTTGCCGGGAAGGTCGATCTGCGTCGTGTCTCCCGTAATCACGCACTTGGAGTCCACGCCAAGCCGGGTCAAAAACATGAGCATCTGCTCGGTGGTGGTGTTTTGCGCTTCGTCGAGGATGATGAACGCATGGTTGAGCGTGCGCCCGCGCATGAAGGCGAGGGGAGCAATCTCGATAATGCCGCGCTCGATGTAGCGCTCCCGCTCTTCGTCTTCCAGCATGTCTTGGAGGGCGTCGTAAAGCGGGCGCAGGTAGGGGGCTATTTTTTCTTTCAGATCGCCCGGCAGAAAGCCAAGCGCCTCCCCGGCTTCCACGGCAGGGCGGGTCAAAATGATCCGGTTGACCTGCTCTTTTTTGAGCGCCACCAACGCCATCGCCATCGCAAGGTAAGTCTTGCCGGTTCCCGCAGGGCCGACGCCAAAGGTGAGGTCGTGATTGTGGATCGCCTGCACATAGGTGCGTTGGGTGGCCGTTTTGGGGACGATGGGACTGCGACGCGGCGAGGTCACGAGCTTGGTATCCAGCAGTTCGTGCAGTTTCGCCTCGGTCTCAGGCTCCGTGACAGAGCGCAGGGCGTAGCCAAACTCGTGGCGGCGGATGGGCATCCCGCTTTGACGGGCGCGCTCCAGTTGGTCGAACACCTGGCGGGCGCGTTCGATATTCTCCGCCTCCCCTTCAATGCGCACCCAGCCCTCCCGTGTGGTGAGCCGCACGGAGAGTTCCTCCTCCAAAGTTTTGAGCAGCTTCAAGTCGCCCACATACAAAGACTGGAGCGCCCGCGCATTCTCAAACTGCAAAGTCTGACTTTCTGACATCGAATCGGTAAATTACCTCCCCATAGCTTAACGGAACCGCTCCCGGTGTCAAACACTGCCGTGGGCCGGGGCAAACGTATCAAAAATCTATCAGGAACTCAGGAACTCAGGAAAAAGACAGAAGAAACATCTACAGCGCCCGTATTTTAGCTGGGAGAGGATACAGTTTTTCAAAATGAGTGCTTTGCTCTCCCTTATTCTTTTCCTGTTTTCCTGATTTCCTGATCCTCTTTTGCCTTTCAATTTAGATGCGTTTGCTCTGTGCCATGGGCTCTGAAAATAGCCCCCGGATTGAAGAAAACGGGTTATACGCCCTCTGAGAGCAGCCCGCCCAAATCCAAGAGTTCTGTGCCCATCGCAAGTTCCCCATCCCCACTGTGCGGCCAGCGTTCCTTCGGTTTGTCCCAATAAAGCTCCACGCCGTTTTCATCAGGGTCCTGGAGATAAACGGCCTCACTGACACCGTGGTCCGCCGCGCCATCGAGCGGAATGCCCGCCTTTAGCACGCGGCGGACGGCCTCGGCCAGTTCCGCCCGGGTCGGATACAAGAAGGCGACATGGTACAGACCCGTCGTGCCGGGCGGCGGCGGCTGGCCTCCTGCGCTCTCCCAGGTATTCAGGCCCAGGTGATGATGGTAGCCCCCGCTGGAAAGGAACGCGGCCTGCCTCCCAAACCGTTGCGTCACTTCAAAGCCCAGCACGTCGCGATAGAATGCCAGCGAGCGTTCCAAGTCCGCCACCTTCAAATGCACATGTCCAATGGTTGCATTCATTTCCAATCCTGCGTGAGGGTTTCGTCGGCGTTGTCCTCGAAATATTTCGCGATAAGCCCATCCAGAGAGGCTTTGCCCGCACCTTGGATCATCACAACCAGCGCGAGGCCGATGGCCAGCAGGTGGTATTCAAAGCCCTCGCCCTTCTGGTTTCCCATCCAGTTCATGAAAAAGCCATTTGCGGAATGCACCGTCACAATTGCAACCGTCATGACGGAGGCAATGCCCAAGGCGGCCACCCGGCCAAGCAACCCGGTGATCAAGCCCAGCGAGCCTGCAAACTCGGCGAGGATCGCGAGAAACGCAAACGCCGCCGGGATATGCATCATGCCGGTGAAAAAGCCCATGGTGCCGGTGAACCCGTGCCCGCCGAACCAGCCGAGCATCTTTTGCGCCCCGTGGGGAAACATGACGAGCCCGAGCGCCAGCCGCGCAACAAGCGGGCCAGAGCTGGAGTTGGTTTTGAAGAGAAGTTGGAGTGCTTTCATAATGTGTCTTTCTAGTTTGTTTTTGGTTTTAGTTGAGATCGAACAAGAGAACCTGCGACGGCTTCGAGGCGACAAATTCGAGCGAACTCTTCTCGCTCAACGCCGCCGCATCCCCGTCATGGAGTATTTGCCCATTGAGCGTCACCTCGCCCTCGGCGAGGTGAATCCAGGCGTGGCGACCGGGCGCAAGGGAATGCGTGACGTGCTCGCCCGCTCCCAGCTTCGCCAGCCAGAGATCCGCATCCTGGTGGATGGCAAGGGAACCCTCCCGCCCTGTTTTGCTCGTGACAAGGTGGAATGCCCCGGTGGCCCTATTCGCAAGCGACTTCTCCGCATAGCGCGGCGCGAGCCCCCTCGTGTCCGGCTCAATCCAGATTTGCAGCAGATGCACCGCCTCATCCTTGGAGGGATTAAACTCACTGTGCTGGACCCCGGTTCCGGCAGACATGTATTGCACTTCACCGGTGCGGATGATCCGGCCATTGCCCATGGAATCCTTGTGCTCCAGCGAACCGCTCAAAATATAGGTCACAATCTCCATATCGCGGTGCGGGTGCGTCCCAAACCCCATGCCGGGCATCACAAGATCGTCATTGATGACGCGCAGACTGCGAAACCCCATCCAGCGCGGATCGTAATAATCCGCAAAACTGAAAGTATGATAGGTGTCCAGCCACCCGTGGGTGGCGTGTCCCCGTTCTTTTGCTTTCCGAATAATCATGGCTAAAGCATGCCACGCAAACCGCACTCCTGGGAAAGATCATGTTTCTTGCCTCAGCATAACTAACAGGCATACTAAAAAGCACCCATGGAACTCCGCCACCTTCGCTACTTCGTCGCCGTCGCCGAGGAGGAGAACGTCTCCCGCGCCGCATTGAAACTGCACGTCTCCCAACCGGCGTTAAGCCGGCAAATTCGCGACCTTGAGGAGGAACTCGGTTTTTTGCTGCTCAAGCGGAGCGCCAAATCCGTGCATCTGACCGAGGCAGGCCGCACATTTCTTGCCGAATCGCGCGCGGTGCTGCAACGCGTTGAAGAGGCCGTAAAAACAACGCGCGCCATCGCCACGGAAGGGGGAGGGGAGCTGCATGTCGGCTACGCGATGACCCCCACAGTGCATATCCTGCCGCAAACCTTGCGAGCCTTTCAAGCCGGGCGCCCAAAGATCCGCGTCAAGCTGCACGACATGTCCACCGAAGAAATGCTTGCCGGTTTGCGGAAAGGAAAACTGCACATCGCGCTGCTGGTCTGCCCAAGCCCCGCCCTGGTGCGCGGGTTCCATTTTGAGGAACTGCTGCGCCTGGGCATGTGCCTAGCCGTCGCGCCCAAACATCCATTTGCCTCGCGGCGCTCCGTCAAATTGGCCGAACTTGCGGCCTACCCGCTGGTCGCCTTGAGTGGCTCGGAATTTCCCGACTATCATGAAATGCTGGCGGTGCTCTTCGCCACAGGAAAAACCAAACCCCACATTGCAGAGGAACACGAGAGCATCACGAGCTTGATGGCCTCGGTGGAAGCAGGGAATGGCGTCGCGCTGGTTCCAGAATCGATGGCGTGCGTCGCGGGTCCCCGCTTGAAACTCACGCAGCTTTCCCCGGCGCCGCAACCCTTGATCGTCGCCGCCGTCTGGCCTGAGCGCGGGCTTTCCGACGCCGCCGAACAGTTTTTGGATTGCGCCAGAAACGCAGCCAACAGTGAACCAGCCACTTCTGCGAGTGCAAAAGTGGCGGAGTCTACGGGGCTCGAACCCGCGAAGATTGAAAATGATTCTTTGGCAAATTTACTCTGGAAACCGCATGAATAAAGGGCCGGACGGCAATGCCTTCAAAAAGACTTTGCGCTGAGTTGGTGTGAGTTGTTCTGACTTGTCTGCTACCACTCCCTGTGTAATCTGCTACCAGATTTATGGCCGAAAATCGGAATGCTCGATAATTCTTACCAAGATGGCGCGAACGTGACCATCTAGAGCAATTTACCAAAAACTATAGCCGCGTCTTGGGGCGGCGAAGGCCGTTGCAAACCGTTTGTCCCTTGGGCTGTGTTTACAAACACAGCCGCTGCGGGCCAAGCCGCCTTGCACCAGCCTTCGGCGCTCCCAAGCCACTGGCCACATTTTTTTGTAAAATGCTCTATCTCATCGGAAGCAACCTCGGCCCCCGGTATCAGGTCGCCTACTACATCGGAAGTATGCGGCAGTTTAAAAATAAGACGACGCTACCTCGGGGAGTGGAAACATAAGAATTATCGCGTTTCCCGCTGTATCAGTCAATCTGCACCCACTTATCGCGGGGATTTCCGCAGACTGGGCATTTTTTTGCTGGCAGTTCGGTGTCGGTGTTCCCGCAGACACTGCAGACGAAGTAGTCGACTTTGGCGTTTTTGCCGAGGTTATCCGAGGCGTCTTTGTACAACTTTACGTGCTCACCCTCGGCTGCATGGGCAAACGTGAAGGAACGCACTGCGGGCTTGGCCTTGGCCGCCCGCGCTTCTTTGAGGAATTCGGGATACATCGTATCCCGCTCGTAGGTTTCGCCTTTTATGGCTGCTTCGAGGTTCTCGCGGGTCGTGCCGACATTCGCCTTTTCGAGCACAATTTCAGGAACCGTTCCGCCGAGTTTTTCGATGGCTTCCTTGTGGGTGTCCCGGTGAATCTGTTCCGAGCGGGATGCGGCGCGGAAGAGCTTGGCAACTTGCGCGAACCCCTCTTCGTTGGCTTTCTTTGCAAAAAGGGCGTAGCGTTCATGCGCGTTCGCCTCCCCCTGGTAGGCAGCGACGAGATTTTTGATGGTTTCCATGGGCTTCGTGGCCCCCTGCGCGTTGACCGCGAGCACCAGACATCCGAGCACAACGATCAAAAGATAGGCTTTCACGTTCTCAAAATCGCAAACTCTAATAACGGTGGCTGTCTGCGATTGGCACTCGGCTTTATCCGTCGTCGCTCCGTTTTGAGTATTTCCACTTGCTACGGGCCGACTCTTCGCGCATTTTCCCGGCGATGCATTCCCTCCGATACCAACTCACGGCGCTGCTTTTGGCGGTGGCCTTTGTATTTGGTGTAGTGCATTGCACCCTCGATTTGGGGTGCTCGGATGAGGCGTCTGCCCCCTCACTGTGTCAGACATGCTGGTGCCATACGTCGGCGGTTTCTGAAACAAAGGCGTTGGTGTTGACGCCTTGCGTGCGCCTCGTTGAGCGCATCATGGAAACCTTCCAACCCAACGGACGGTTGGCGACGGTTTCCATCTTCAATCCTCCCAAGGCTTAGCCGCTTTCGCTGGCTAACCGTCTCCCGCTGTTCGGCGGGAGGTTTCATTCCTGTAATCTTCACACGGAGGAGAATCTGTGTCTCATCGTCATTTATTTGGTATCCCATCATTTCGTATTCTTGCTTTCGTCACGCGCAACGCGCTGGCGATGTCCATCTTGGCTGCCGGTTACGCCCAGGCCGCGGAGTTAACCTTGCCTGAGGCCATTCGTCTGGCTTGGGAGAAAAACCCCGAATTGCGCGCCACAAGCGGCAAAACGGAGGCGGCGGCGGGCCAAGCCGAGCAGGCTGGCCGCTGGTCGAATCCCGAACTTCAACTGAGCGTGGAAGACTGGCCGCTGCGAGGGGCTGGGTGGTCTTCTTCAAAACGCCTTGCAGGTGTCTCGCAAACCCTTCCCTTTCCAGGAAAGAAGAAGTTGGAGCGAGAAATTGGGGCAACGGGGGTTAAACTCTCCCAAGCGGAACTCGCGTTGCGTCGTGTGGAGACCGTGCGCGATGTCAAGGCGGCCTTCTATCAAGTGCTGGCGGCGGAGGGATTGGTAAAAGAGGGAGGTGATCTCGTGAAAACGGCAGAGAACCTCGCTGCCGCCGTGGACAAGCGTGTGGACGCCGGGGCTGCCCCTGAACCAGAAAAACTGAGAATGGCGATTCCCCTTGAAAAGGCACGGATGGATTTGGCCGACTTCCAGCGAAATTTGGTGGTTGCCCGCAAGACGTTGGCCACGCTGTTGGGACGTGCCGATTTGGGAGGTTTGACGGTTACCGGCACCCTGGCCGAGAGCGGCGATTTGGCGTGTCTGGGAAAGCTCCCCGAGGGGCATCCGAGCCGATTGGCAGCGCAGGTGAATGTCACCCGTGCGGAGTTGGCGTTGCGGCGGGCACGCTTGGAAATCTACCCGGACGTGACGGTGGGCATGGGCGCGGGACGGGAAGCGATCACGAACAACTCGATTGGCGAGATTCGCTTTGGCGTGCCGTTGCCGCTCTTTGACACATCGATCGGCAAACGACGGGAGGCGCGCGCCAATCTAGCGGTGGCCGAAGCCGAATCGGCTTCGGTCGACCTGCGTTTGTCGAATGAATGGAGCCTCACCGCAGGGCGCGTGCGCCTGTCTTCCGAACAGGCGCGAGTGTACCGGGAGCGGGTTCTTCCCCAAGCGAACGAAGCATTCCACCGCGTGCAGACGGGGTATGACGAGGGGAAATTCCCCCTCGTGGATGTTCTCGAAACCCGGCGAACCGCCGCCGAAGCGCGGCTTGCCTATCAACAAAAACTTTTGGAACTCAACATTGCCCAAGCGGAACTCGAAGCGCTGGCGGGCCAACTCAAATAACGACAATCAATGAAAATCACGAAATTCAAACAAATGGCCGCCATCCCTTTGGCGGCGGCTCTGTCGCTTCTGTCAGCGTGCTCCCGCGAAAGCGGGCATGAGGGACATGGCCATGAGGCAGAGGGGGCTTCGGGGCACGCTTGCGCCGACGAAGCGAAACCGGGCGAAAAGAAAATCTGCAAGGAACACGATGTGTCGCTCGACGAGTGTGGCATCTGCAACCCGGAGGGGATCGCCAAGCTCAAGCCGGGCGAATCGACCAAACTGCGGCTCGCTTCGCCGGAATCCGCATCCCTTGCTGGCGTTCAGGTCGCTCCCGCTGAGGCCGGAACGGCCAGGGACGCCATCGAGTGCTATGCAGAAAGCGCTTTCGACCAAAACAAGCTGGCCCGCATCGTGGCTCCGGTGAGCGGTATCCTAGAAAGCGTGGAAGCGGACCTTGGCAACAAGGTCGATGAAAAGCAGAGCGTAGCGCGGCTTTGGTCGGCGAGCATTGCGGAGGCGGCGGCCAAAGCGGTTCTGACCCGCCAAACAGTGGAGCGCGAGCGCAATCTGCGAGCCCAGAAAGTGAGCTCGGAAAAGGATTTGCAGGAGGCCGAGGCTGCATCCCAAGCTGCCAACCAGCAGTTGCAAACGCTCGGGTTCACCCCGGAGCAGATTGCCGCGATGGACAACCGCACGCGCGAGTCAGTCTTGCTGCCATTGCGTGCGCCGTTCTCCGGGGAGATTATCGAGCGTTCGGCAGTGCGGGGCGCGATGGTGGAGGCAGGCAGACAGCTCTTCACGGTGGCGGATTGCTCGACAATGTGGGCATTCGCATCCGTCCCGGAGGCGGCACTGGCGCGGGTGCGCGTGGGGCAGGAAGTGGAGTTGCGTGTGGAAGCCGTGCCGGATCGTGTCTTCAAAGGCAAAGTGACCTGGATCGCGGCGGAGGTCGATGACAAGACCCGCATGGCGCGTGTCCGCGTGGAAGTGCCCAATCCCGACCGATTGCTCAAAGCGAACCTGTTCGCAAAGGCGCGCATCCTTTTGCCGGGAAAAGAAAATGCGGTGCTCGTGCCGGACTCCGCCATCCAACGCGTAGAAGGCAACCTGATGGTGTTCGTGCAAAAAGGGGCGGACTTGTTTGACGCACGGGCCGTGCGGCTCGGCGCGCGCTTCGACGGCAAAGTGGAACTGGTCGAGGGGCTCAAAGCCGGTGAACCGGTGGTGGTGACCCACGGTTACCCTCTCAAATCGCAACTTCTTATTTCCCATCTCGGCGCGGGTTGCGCGGATGATTAAATAATATGTTAGAATATCTCATTCGGATTTCCCTCAAGAACCGCCTGCTTGTCTGTGTGCTGGCGCTGGCATTGGCAGCGGTGGGCGGGCGCTCGCTCATGAATCTGCCCGTGGACGCGTTCCCGGACACGACGCCGGTGCAGATTCAGATCAACACGGCCGTGCCTTCGCTCAACCCGGAGGAAGCGGAACGGCAGATCACCATCCCCGTCGAACTCGCCATCAGCGGGCTGCCGGGGCTGCAAAATGTGCGTTCGGTGTCCAAGTTCGGTCTTTCCCAGGTGGTGGCGACCTTCAAGGACAGCACAAGTATTTATCTGGCGCGCCAACTCGTCACCGAGCGGTTGCAGAGCGCTGCGTTGCCGGAAGGCAGCCCGCGTCCGGAGCTTGGCCCCATTTCCACGGGCTTGGGCGAGGTGTTTCATTACATCATCCGCTCGAATGATCCCAAGCGCACGCTTACCAGCCTGCGCGAGTTGAACGACTGGGTCGTTAAACCGCAGTTACGCAAGGTGTCCGGCGTAGCGGAGGTGAACACTTGGGGCGGCTTTGAGAAACAGTTCCATGTCGTAGTGGAGCCCCATCGTTTGGTAAAATATGGGCTAACATTAGATCGTCTCTGCACGGCGTTGCAGGAAAACAACTGCAATGTGGGCGGCGGCCAGGTGGTGCGCAACGGCGAGTCCCTGCTGGTGCATGGCATCGGGCTGCGAACCGGCGTGGAGCAGATCGGCGAGATCGTCATCGAAACGCGCGCTGGCGTGCCGGTGCATGTGCAGGACGTGGCGACGGTGAAGGAGGACCATGAAATCCGGCGCGGCGCAGTGACGGCTGCAGGCAAAGGCGAAGCGGTGCTTGGGCTGGGCTTCATGCTGATGGGAGAGAACAGCGCGGTGGTCACGCGTGGGCTGAAAGCCAAGCTCGCCGAGGTGCGCCCGCTGCTTCCCAAGGATGTGATTTTGGAGACGCTCTACGACCGCACGGAGTTGATCGACAAGGTGATAGAAACCGTGAAGCACAACCTCATGGCCGGGGCGCTGCTGGTCATCGCCATTCTCTTCGCGTTTCTCGGCAATCTGCGAGCCGGGTTGGTCGTTGCAATGGCGATTCCGCTCTCCATGCTTGTGGCAGGCGACCTGATGCTGCAGACAGGCATCGCAGCCAGCTTGTTGAGTTTGGGCGCGGTCGATTTTGGCCTGATCGTGGACGGCTCGGTGGTGATGGTAGAGAACACCATGCGTCGGCTGGCCGAGCGTCAACACCACCTTGGACGGGCTCTCACGCTGATGGAACGCGCCGAGACGCTCTTGCATGCCTCACTGGAAGTGGCGCGCCCGGTGGCGTTTGGCGTGGGCATCATCCTCGTGGTGTTCCTCCCCATACTCGCCCTCGAAGGCGTGGAAGGGAAGATGTTCAAGCCGATGGCGCTCACGATGGTCTACGCGCTGGCCGGTTCGTTGCTGCTGGCTTTGACGCTCACTCCTGTTTTGGCGAGTTTCTTTTTGCCCAAGCAAATGAAAGAGACTGAGCCTTGGGTGGTGCGCCTTGCTCACCGGGCCTACGAACCAGTGCTCGGGCTGGCGCTACGGTTTCGCAAAGCCACCTTGTTGACTGCTTTTGTCATACTGGCAGCCGTGGCGATGCTTGCCACGCGCATGGGGGGCGAGTTTTTGCCGAAGCTCGGGGAACAGGCCATCGTCGGCACAACGGTTCGGCTCGCGGGCATCTCTGTGGATGAAGCGGTGGCTTACAACAACCGCATCGAACAGACCCTGTTGGCGGAGTTTCCCGACGAGATCGCCAACATCTGGACCCGCCTCGGCACGGCGGAAGTGGCAACCGATCCGATGGGCATTGAACTCTCCGATTTCTTTCTGGCTCTCAAAACGCGCGAACAGTGGAAGAAAGCACACACCCAGCTTGAACTGGTGGAAAAAATGCGGAAGGTATTCGGCAAGCTCCCCGGCATGACGGTCGCATTCAGCCAGCCCATCGAGATGCGCATGAACGAATTGATCGCGGGAATTCGCTCGGACATCGGCATCAAAATCTCCGGTGAAAATCTGGAAACACTCAAAGAACTCTCCACCGCCGTGCAAGGCGTGCTCGGGAAAATCCGGGGCGTGGGGGAAATGTCCGGCGAACAGATCACCGGCCAGTTGGTGTTGCAGGTGAAAGTGAACCCGGAGAAAACCGCGCGTTTGGGGATTTCCACGCGCATGGTGCTGGATGCCGTGGAGTCCGTGGGTTCGCGAAAAGTGGGCGAGGTGCGCGAGGGCGAACGCCGCTTCCCGTTGGTGGTGCGCCTGCCCGACAGTCAACGCACCGACCCCGAAGCGCTGGCCAATATGCTCATTCCCACCGAATCCGGCGCAGTGCTGCCGCTGTGCAGCGTCGCGGACATCGTGGAGACGGAAGGCCCGGCGACCATCAACCGCGAATGGGGCCGCCGCCGCATCACCGTGCAATGCAATGTGAAGGATCGCGACGTGGCGAGCTTCGTGGCCGAGGCGCAGAAGAAAATCACCGCCGAGGTGAAGCTGCCGGAGGGTTACAGCATCGAATGGGGCGGGCAGTTTGAGAACATGGAGCACGCCAACGCCAAACTGGCGTTTGTGGTGCCAACGGCGCTCGGGTTGATTTTTGTCCTCCTCTATTTCAGCTTGGGGGGCTTCCGTGATGTGCTCATCGTGGCGAGCGGCATCCCGCTGGGAGCTGTTGGCGGCGTGCTGGCGCTTTGGTTGCGGGGGCTGCCCTTCACCGTTAGCGCCGCGGTCGGCTTCGTGGCCCTGAGCGGCGTGGCCATTCTCAACGGCCTGGTGCTCGTGACGTTCATCAAGCAGCGCATCGACGCGGGAGCGTCCGTGGAAGACGCCGTGCGCGAAGGCTGCCTGGTGCGACTGCGTCCCGTTCTGATGACGGCACTGGTTGCGGCGGCAGGTTTCATTCCGATGGCCGTCAACGTCGGCGTGGGCGGCGAAGTCCAGCGGCCCCTGGCCACGGTCGTCATCGGAGGCATTTTGACCAACACCCTGCTCACGCTGGTCGTTCTCCCGACGCTCTACACCACATTTCGCCGCAGAAAACTGCCGCAGGATGAACTGGATGAGCTTCAAACCTCCGAAACGAAAATCTAAAAACTCACACCTATGTTCAAAGAAACCTTCTGCTTTATCAGCATGCTTTTCGGCCACCACACCTGCCCGGACGAAAAGGTATTACCCGCGAAAGCTACCTCGCAATGCGGCGCGATCATTGCCAATGTCCACGCCGGAAACGAGCGAGGCAAAACGCATGTGATGGGTTCGGTGGAGAAAGGCATGTGTGCCGGGATGGTCAGCACCGCTCGGACGCACATCGACATTACGGCCACGAAAAAGGGCAAAGTCATTCGCAAAGTCGCAACGGGCTTCTCCCCAAGCACAATCCCCGCGAGCCGCCAAGGAGCCTGCGGGCGTTCGACTTTTGCGGTCAACCTGAGTGAACTCCCGCCCGACGCTGAAATCACCGTGGCTGTCCACGATCAGCCCATACGTCTTTGCCCATATTATGCCAAACGATAGCGCAACAGCTTGACGCAATGTAAGGAAAGATGAAAATCCGCCCAGCGGATTCGCAAAAATTACTCATGAACGAAGAAATCGGCGAACAGGAAAAGAAATCGGCGGCCTTGAACTCGGTTGCAGCAGCCTTTTTCCTCACGGGGTTGAAGGTGGTTGTCGGCGCGATGACCGGCAGTTTGGGCATCCTGGCTGAGGCCGCGCACTCCGGTCTGGATTTCGTAGCGGCCATTGTCACTTACATCGCGGTGCGGGCTTCGGGAAAACCGGCCGATCCGCGACATAGTTACGGGCACGGCAAGGCAGAGAACTTCTCCGCTCTCATTGAAACGCTGCTCCTTTTCGTTACCTGCGCGTGGATCACCCGGGAAGCTGTGCATCGGCTGACCGCCGAATCTGTCGCCGTTGACGCCTCCCTCTGGGCCTTCATCATTCTGGGTATCTCGATTGTTGTAGACGTGACCCGCTCCCGGATGCTTTACCGGGTTGCCGCCAAACACCGCAGCCAGGCTCTCGAAGCGGACGCTCTCCATTTCAGCACCGACATCTGGAGTTCGGCAGTGGTGGCCGTGGGTCTGATCGGCGTGAAAATTGCAGAGTGGCACCCGGGGCTGGCCTTCCTGCAAAAAGCTGACGCCGTTGCCGCCTTAATCGTGGCGGGCATCGTTATCGGCATCAGCTCAAAACTGGGGATGGCCGCAATCCACGCGTTGATGGACGGCACGCCCCGCGGAGTCACGGAAAAGATCCAGGCCGCTGTCGAGTCCATCGAGGGCGTATGCGACTGCCACTCCATTCGTGTTCGTCATTCCGGCCCAAACTATTTTGTCGACATGCACGTCTCGATGGAAGGCGAACAGACGTTGAGCGCCGCACACGAAATCACAGATAAGGTCGAATCGCTAGTGCGCAAAACTCTTCCCGGTGCCGCGTGACCGTGCATGCCGAGCCAAAGCATGGGGCCTGCGACACTCGATAATCGTCCTCAGCCTCCAAAAAGTTTTGAGGGTTTTCGGCGGATGCGGTGTCATACTTCATGACAACGCCAATCATCATGAAAACCAATCTTCTCCTGACCCTCGCCGCAGCCTTCGCCTTTGCTGTCCTGCCTGCCATTGCCCAAGCCGACAACGAAGCCAAGCCTGTGCCCACCGCATCGCCGGTGGCCCAGAAATACACCTGTCCGATGCACCCGGAGGTGATCTCCGACAAGCCGGGGAAATGCCCCAAGTGCGGCATGAATCTCGTCCCGGTCAAGGCGTCAACCACGCCCAAGAAGTAGTCCGCTTTATTGCCTCGTGTTGCCCGCCGGTCTGCGGTAACCTGCCAAGGTTAACGGAGGGAACCTTATTATGCGAATGAGACGACTGCTGCTGTTTTTCGCCCTCGCTCTGCTCCCGCTGAGTCCTGCTCTGGCGGGTGCGGAGACGCTCTCCAAAGACGAGGTGCTGCCGATGGCCTTGCGGGACAATCAATCCCTAAAAGCCGCCCGTGCCCGCTGGGAGATGATGAAGCAGCGTGTGCCCCAAGCCAGGGCTTGGGACGACTTGATGGCCGGAGTGGACCTGCAACGCACCGGGACACTCAATCCCGCCAAAGTCTCGGATGTGGAGTGGATGATTTCGCAGACGATCCCCATCTCCGGGAAAAACCTGAGCCGCGAACGTGCCTCGATTGCGGAGGCACTGGCCGCGTTTCAGGAACTCCGGCGAGTGCAACTGGATGTCGTGACACGGGTTCAGGGGGCTTACTTCCGGCTTGCTGGGGCCTACGGGCAACTGGAAATCAACAAGCGGAATCAGGAGTTGCTCAAACAGGTCGCAGAGATCAGCCGCAAGAAATATGAGGTCGGCACGGCAACACAGTCCGACGTGCTGCTGGCGGAAACGGAATTGGCGCGGCTCTCCGAGGGCAAGGCGATGATCGAGCGGGATATTTCCGATCAACAGACGCAACTCAACGTCCTTCGTAATTGCCCCGCCCGCAGCCTGGTGGGAACGCCAGAACCGTTGACCTTCCGGGCGTCGGGTTTAGCGACCCAAAAGGCGGAGGCCTTGGCCTTGCAGTGCCGCCCCGAAGTGCTGATCGGTTGGCGGAAGATTGAGGCCGAAAAGGCCCGCCTCCAACTGGCCCGCCGCCAATGGATTCCCGATCCGGCTTTTCAGATCAAGGCCCGCGAGTTTCCGGGCACGCCGGGCATCAAGGAATACGACACGGGTATCGTTTTCAGCATCCCGTGGACGAATGGCAAAAAATACTCCGCAGGGGTGGCCGAGGCTCAGGAGAGCCTGTCGAGTGCCCAGCATGAATACGAGGCGGCACGCACAGAGGCGGCGGGAATGGTGCGGGACCAACTCAAAAAAATCGAGACCTTCGCAGCGAACTACCGGCTCTTCCATGACCAGATCACGCCTACGGCCAGGATGTCGGTGGAGTCCACACGGGCGGGCTACGAAACGGACAAGAGCAGTTTTTTGGAACTCATCACAGCCCGACGCACCTTGCAGGACATTGAATCCGCCGGGTTGAACCAACTGGTGGAGCACCAGGTCGCCATCGCAGAACTGGAAGCAATCGTGGGCGTTTCGAGCCACATTTCGCAATCAAAGGACACCTCAAAATGAACTCTCTCTTTCGCATCCTCGCCATTCTGCTTGTGGCACTCCTCCCGCTTGGAATCGTGTCGTGCTCCAAGCCAAAGGAATCTCAGTCGGCGACCAAGACGCTCTACACCTGCGGGATGCACCCACAGATTGTCCAGGATCATCCCGGCGACTGCCCCATCTGCGGCATGCACCTGGAACCCATCCGCAAACAGACGGCGAATCCGGCGGCTGCCGGTGAGCGCAAAATCAAGTTCTACAAATCCACCATGATGCCCGGCGAGACCAGCCAGAACCCCGGCAAGGACAGCATGGGGATGGACATGGTGCCCGTTTATGAACAAGAAGTCGGGGTTGTGGATTCCTCCATCATTTCCATTGACCCGGTGACGGTTCAGAACATGGGGATTCGCACAGCGGAAGTCACCCGCGGCCCGTTGCGGAAAATCATCCGCACGGTGGGCGTCGTGGATTACGATGAAACGGCTCTCACGGATGTTACGGTGAAATACAAGGGGTGGATTGAGAAACTCTTCGTGGATTCCACGGGCAAGGAGGTCAAGCAGGGCGAGCCGCTGTTTGAGATTTACTCGCCGGATCTCGTGACCGCCCAAAACGAGTATCTCATTGCGTTGGGGGCGGGCGTTGGTTCCCAAAACCTGAAAGCCAGTGCCCTGCGAAAACTCAAGAACTTCGACGTATCCGCAGACCAGATCGCCACGCTGGAAAAGACACGCGAAATCAAGAAGACCCTGCGGGTCAACGCACCCCGCAGCGGCATCGTGGTGGAAAAGATGGCGGTGCAAGGCCAGATGGTGGATGCCGGGATGAAACTCTACCGCCTTGCGGACCTCTCGCTCGTCTGGGTGCAGTCGCAGATTTATGAGCAAGACCTGCCTTCCGTGAAACTCGGACAGGAGGCGGAAGTCACCTTGACTTACCTGCCGGATCGCAAGTTCGAGGGGCGCGTCACTTACATCTACCCGACGCTCGACGAGAAGACCCGGACGGCCAAGGTTCGCATGGAGTTTCACAACCCCGGACTGTTCCTCAAACCGGGGATGTTTGCGAAGGTCGAGTTGAAGGCGAACCTGGACAAATCCGCTCTGCTGGTGGCCGATTCCGCCGTCCTGCGTAGCGGCGAGAAGAACACAGTGTTTGTGGCGTTGGAGGGGGGCAAGTTTGAGCCTCGCACGGTCGTGATTGGGGCACGTGGCGAAGGCAACACCTATCAGGTTCTCAAAGGTCTCAAAGAAGGGGAGCGGGTGGTCACCTCAGGCCAGTTCATGCTCGACAGCGAAAGCCAACTCAAAGAAGCCATCCAGAAAATGAGGGAGCCTGGCAAGACCCAAGCGGCAACCGAGACGGAGCAACCAGAGGCCGTGATGCCACAACTTGCGCCTGCCGCAAAGCCGGAAGCTGAGCCAACCCGCTACGTCTGCCCGATGCCGGAACACAGCACGATTACTTACGACCATTCCGGGAAGTGCCCCATCTGCGGCATGACGATGATTCCGGCGGAGCCAGAAATTACGGCCCCCGTGCCGTCCCCATCACAAGCCAAGGCCGATGAAGCCAGCGAGGGCTATGTCTGCCCAATGCCGGAGCACCCCGCCGTCTATCCGAAGGCGGGAGACTGCCCCATTTGCGGCATGACCCTGGCACCTAAGAAATCCGTGAAGTCCGCACCGTCCCCATCGCCCGTAATCAAACCGGAGCACCATCACCACTAGGTCTTCCCCCATGCTCCGCTCCATCATTGATTTCTCGCTCAAAAACAAGTTCCTCGTCTTGTTGGCGACGCTGGCGCTCGTCTTTGGCGGCATTTATGCCGTGCGGAACATTCCGCTGGACGCCATTCCCGACCTCTCCGACACGCAGGTCATCATCTACACCGAATGGCCGGGGCAGGCCCCGCAGATCGTGCAGGATCAGGTCACCTATCCCATCGCCACGAAGATGCTCTCCGTGCCGAACGCCAAGGTGGTGCGTGGCTATTCGTTCTACGGCTTCTCGTTTGTCTATGTGATTTTTGCGGATGGCGCCGACCCCTACTGGGCTCGCAGCCGGGTCCTCGAATACCTCAGTTCGCTCTCCTCCCGACTGCCCAAGAACGTCTCCCCCTCGCTCGGCCCCGATGCCACGGGCGTTGGCTGGGCGTTCATGTATTCCATCAACTCGAAGCAGCGTGACCTGGCGGAACTGCGTTCGTTCCAGGACTGGTATCTCAAATACCAACTCAACTCCGTGGAAGGGGTGGCCGAGGTCGCGTCCATCGGCGGCTTCGTCAAACAGTACCAAGTCACCGTCGATCCCAACAAGTTGCGGGCCTACAACATCCCGATCATGGAGGTCAGCAAAGCCATCGAGCGGAGCAACGGCGAGGTGGGCGGGCGCTCCATCGAGATGGCCGAGAAAGAGTTCATCCTGCGGGTGCGTGGTTACATCGAGAAAATCGAAGACCTGCAAAAAGTCGCTGTCGGCGTGGGAGCCAACGGCACGCCCATCCTGCTAGGCGACGTGGCCAACATCCAACTAGGGCCCGACATGCGGCGGGGCATTGCGGAGTTGAATGGCGAGGGCGAGACCGTGGGCGGCATCGTCGTGGTTCGCTACGGGGCCAATGCCCGGCAGGTCATCAACGACGTGAAGGCACGGCTGAATGAGGCCATGAAGGGCTTGCCGCCCGACGTGACCTATACCGTGGCTTACGACCGCACCGCCCTCATTGACCGCGCCGTAAAGACGTTGGAAGAGAAACTCGTGGAGGAGAGCCTTGTCGTCGCACTGGTCTGCATCCTGTTCCTGCTCCACTTCCGCAGTGCGCTGGTGGCGATCATCATCCTGCCCGTAGCCGTGCTGATGTCCTTTATCGTGATGTATAGCCAGGGCCTCAGTTCCAACATCATGTCCCTGGGCGGCATCGCCATCGCCATCGGTGCGATGGTGGATGCGGTCATCATCATGATCGAGAACGCCCACAAGCATATCGAGCATGATGGCGGAAAAAAACCGCACTGGGAGATTATCCGGGACGCCAGCGTGGAGGTGGGGCCGACGCTCTTCTACTCGCTGCTCGTAATCACGATTTCGTTCGTCCCTGTCTTCGCCTTGCAGGCACAGGAGGGCCGCCTCTTCAAGCCGCTCGCCTTTACGAAGACCTACTCGATGGCGGCGGCGGCCCTGCTCTCCATCACGCTCGCGCCGATTTTGATGGGCTACTTTATCCGGGGAAAAATGATTCCTGAGGAGAAGAACCCGATCAACCGGATATTGATCTGGCTCTACCATCCGGTCATTGACTGGGTGATCCGCTTCCGCTGGGCGGTCATTGCGGCTGCGGTGGCGATTGTGGCCTGGGTGTTCTTCCCGTGGAACGCACTGGTCGCAAACCGACTCCCGGAAGGCCCCTTGAAAACGCTGGCGACCACGGTGGGAAAAGCGTTCCCGTTCCAGAATCTCGGCTCCGAGTTCATGCCGCCGCTTTATGAAGGCGACCTGCTCTATATGCCAACCACCTTCCCTGGCATCTCGCCCACCAAGGCGAGGGAGGTGCTCCAACAGACCGACAAAATCATCAAGACCTTCCCCGAAGTGCATCATGTCTTCGGAAAAATCGGACGGGCGGAAACCGCGACAGATCCCGCGCCCTTCGACATGGTGGAGACCACCATCATGCTCAAAGACGAGAAGGAGTGGCCCGTCGTGGACATCAAAGATCCCGATGGCAAGGTCATCGCCCATCGTCGCCGCACACCCGACGAACTGACGAGCGCGATGAACACTGCGATCCAAATCCCCGGCCTCAACAACGCTTGGACGATGCCCATCAAGACCCGCATCGACATGCTCGCCACCGGCATCAAAACGCCCGTGGGCATCAAGGTCGCCGGGCCGAACCTCGTGGAGTTGGAGCGGATCGCCGAGCAGATTGAAACCATCATCCGCAAGGTGCCCGGCACGGCAAGCGTCTTCGCCGAGCGTGTCATGGGCGGCAACTACATCGAGTTCAACATCAACCGCGACCAGATCGCCCGCTACGGGTTGTCCATCGCCGACGTGCAGGAGACCCTCGAAGTCGCCTTGGGCGGCATGCCGCTGACGACCACCGTGGAAGGCTTGGAACGCTACACCGTCAACCTCCGCTACGACCGCGACTACCGGGAGAACCTCGAAGCGTTGAGGGAAATCATCGTGCCCACAATGAGCGGCGCGCAAATCCCGTTGGGGCAACTCGCCACCATCAAGACCGTGCGGGCGCCGATGGGCATCAAGAGCGAGGCGGCGGTCCCCAACGCCTGGATTTACGTGGACGTGAAGGACATCGACATCGGCACCTATGTCCAGATGGCACAGCGGGCGGTGCAGGAGGCGCGTGACAACGGAATGTTGAAGATTCCCAGCGGCTACAACATCTTTTGGAGCGGCCAGTATGAATACATGCTGAGGGCCAAGCAGCGGCTCATGATCGTGATACCGATCACGCTGCTGCTCATCGTCCTTATAATTTACCTCAACACCAAGTCGGCGGTGAAGACCGCCATCGTCCTGCTCGCCGTGCCGTTCTCGCTCGTGGGAGCGTTCTGGATGCTCTACCTGTTCAACTACAACCTGAGCGTGGCGGTCTGGATCGGAATCATCGCCTTGGCGGGCCTCGACGCCGAAACCGGCGTGGTCATGCTGCTCTACCTCGACCTGGCTTATGACGAGTGGAAAAAATCCGGGAAACTCAACTCATTGGTCGATCTGCGGGACGCTATCTATCACGGTGCGGTGAAGCGAGTCCGTCCGAAGGCCATGACCGCCGCCGTCATCATCGCGGGTTTGCTGCCGATCCTTTGGAGCCACGGTGCGGGAGCCGATGTGATGAAGCGTATCGCCACCCCCATGATCGGCGGTGTCGTCACCTCCACCCTCATGGAACTCATCGTCTATCCCGCCATCTTCTACATCTGGCGCTCACGGCGGATCCGTTTGGCTCGGCCTTGAACATCCCGCTATCGAGGTGTAAAGGGCGGTTGAAAAGTGCGGCAGGTGCCGGGCGAAAAGTGTTGCACTTGATGGGGAGTGAAGCGTTTTCTGTGGTATGATCTGCGCCCGGTTTGACGCCTTCGAGATTTGGCGCAATGATCTGAGAGCGGCGTGGGCCGTTGCGGTGCATTTCGAGCTCACGTGCACCGTAGGTGCGAACCGTTTTTCAGGGGCAGTATTAAAAATACAGCCACGGCGCTCAAAAAGCCCCGCACCAACCCACGGCGCTCTCAGATCATTGCGCCAAATGAACCCGAAAATGCTCTAAACTATGAACTGTTCGAAATTCGACGCATTTACTCTGGAACAGCATGGATGCAGGCTCTGGAGGTGATCGGCGTTTTCAGAAGTTGGCGCACGTTTCTGCGCTTTGCCGCAACATCGGTGTTATCTTTACAGAGGGATTCTGTTACCTCCGGGAAAATCGCGTTTTTTGGAGCGAACATAAGTCCGGTCGCCAGGAATGGGCGTTTAGAGCGTTTCTCAAAAAGAATTTCCTATTCGCCGGGGCGGCGTGGGCCGTC
>JBAXQF010000034.1:0-21933 GCA_037131875.1 Verrucomicrobiota bacterium | reverse complement strand
ATGCGAAAAATGGACTCGGAATTATTTCATTAACTTACCTGACAGGACACTAGTTCACCGACGGCACCGGGTATTCCGGGTAGCGGCTCTGGAGGTCGTTGAGGGTCTTGGCGGCTTTGGGGACATCCCCGGCCTTTTTATAGGCGAGGTAGGCTTGGGCGTAGGCTTTGGGAGTGATTTCCGGATCGTCACCAAAAACCAGCGTGATGGTCAGGTAAAGTTTTGCGGCGGCGGTGAAATCGGCGCGCGCCATGGCGATGTCCCCCGAGAGCATCCGCCCTTGCGCGTTAAGACGGCCTTCGGGTTGCAGGGCAAGCGCGGAGTCGGCGGATTTCTGGGCCTCTGGGAAATGTTTGGCGGCAAGTTGTGACTCACCCAAGGCGAGGTGCCCGATGGCTTGCTGCGAAGGCTCGCTGACTTTGCCCAGGTAGGTCTTGAGCGTCGTTTCGGCCTCGGCCCACTTTTGCAGCTTGGTGCGGACGCTCCCCAGCATCAGCCAGTCCTCGGGTTGCAAGGTTGCACTCTCCTGGGCGGTCAATTTCGCGAGGTATTTTTCCGCATGAACGGCATCGCCCGCTTTGAAGTAATCCAAACCGAGCCAGCGCAGAATTTCGGCGGAAACTTTGCCATCGGGAGCTTGATCGATTTCCGCCGCCGTGGCGGCGCGCTCTTCGAGGAAATAATGCGCCTGAAGGAGGAGGCGGGAGGCTTTGTCGCCGAAGTGTTCCTTATCCTTGGCGCGCGCGGCTTCCAGTGCCGGGATCGCCTTTTTGTAGTTCTTGGCCTCAAAGGCCGCCCAGCCGATCCAGTAGTTGGCCTGGCCCGCCCGGGGGCTGTCGGGGAATTCGCTGAGAAGATGTGCGAAGGTGTCGGCCATCGCCGCGTAGCCGTCCTCTTTGGCGCCCAGGATGAGGGCTTTTTGCTGAAAGGCCAACTCCCGCTCCTTGGAGGCTTTCGGGTAACGGGAAAGAACGTGGTCGAAATCCGCGAGCGCCGCCTTTAAGCTCTGGCTTTGCTGCGGGCTTCCCGACGGCTGGGCCAGCGCGGTCTGCTGGTAGCTCAATGCCCGCTGGGCGAGCGCGGTGGCGGCAAGTTTGTGGACGGGGTATTGGTTGATGAAGGCCGAGAACGCCTGGATGGCGGAGGGGTTGTCCCGCGGCTGCATCTGCGTGTAGCACCAGCCAAGTTTGAACAGCGCCTCGGCTTTCAACGCCGGGGCCAGCGCCGAGGTCTCCAGCGTGGCGTAGAGCGGAGCCGCCGCTGCGTATTGCTTGGCTTTGTAGAGAGACTCCGCCTTGAGCAGGTTGAGTTGATCGCGCTTTTCATTGGCTTCGGGATTTTGGGCCAGGTACGCATCCACTTCCGTCATCAATTCAGGCGCGTTGGCATTGTAAAGGGCAAGCAGGCGGTAGTATTGCGCGTCTTTTGCATAAACCGAATCGGGAAAATCGTGGTTGATCTGCTCGTAAAGGGCGCGCGCCGCCTTGTCCTTGCCGAGTTGGCGGTTGGAATTGGCAACGATGAGCAGCACCTCGGGCTGGGCCGGGGCGGAGAACTGTTTTGCGGAGGTGTCGTAGGTTTCCACCACCTGCTGGTAGTTTTGGCTGTTGTATAAAACCCGGAACAGGCTGACCTCGGCGGTTTCCTTCCAGCTTCCCAACTCCGGCAGGGTGAGGGCGCGGGTGAGTGCGGCGGCGGCGCGCTCCGGCTTGCCCATTTCAATGAGCAGAAGCCCTTCGCGCACTGTGGCTTCCGCCTTGAGCGAGGCTTTGCTGGTTTGCTTGATGAGCGCGTCAAATTGGGTGATGGCTTCGTTGTTGCGTCCGGAATCCGCCAGCAAACGGGCAATGGCAAGGTGGCTGGCATCGCGGAACGGATTCTCTTCCGCAGTGATGAGTTCCTGGTAGGCTTCGAGCGCTTCAGACGTGGCTTTGACATTCTCCAGGCAGCGCGCGGCAAAGTATTTCGCGGAGAGGCTGATGGAGGGGTCTTTCACGCGCACGGCAGCCTTGCGGTAGTAGGCAAGCGCGTCGGGGAAGTTCTTGTCCTGAAAGCAGAGATCCCCCAAGCGGAAGGCGGCGGGGCCGACAAACTCACTCTCCGGGTAGTCCATGAGCAGGGCCTCGTAGCCTTTGCGCGCGGTGTTGAAATTTTGCAACTGGCGGTGCGATTCCGCCATGCGGAAGAGAGCGGCCTCCCGGTCTGCGCCGTTGGCGTAGAGGCTTACGTAGCGCTCGTATTCCGTTGCCGCCCGGCTGTAATCCTTCTGGGAGTAGAAGGAGTTGGCGTAGTTGAATTGGCTGACATCCGGCGGCAGGGGCGTGTTGGAAGGGGCAATGCGGACGACGTTGGCGGTGGAATCCACCGGCGTGGGCGTCGGCTGAACGTCGGCCACAGGCACAGAGGGAGTGGGATTCGGTGCAGTGACGATGACGCGGGGTGTTGCAACCGGCTGCGGCGAAGGGACTGGGGTGGCAGAGGCGACGGGTTCCACCGGTTCCGCCCGATGGACGGGGATGGAATCAAAGGAGACATCCGCAGGTTCAGCGCGGCGCACTGTGACGGTGGGTGCAGACGGTGGGTTGGCGAGTTCCGCGCGATGGACGGGAAGGGGCGTTCCTGCCGGAGCCACCGGCTCGGCAACCACCACCGGCTCCTCCATGCTTTCGCCCGGCACGGCTGGTGCCGGGCCGTTGACCGGTTCCGCCCGAACAACCGGCTCGCCGGAGCCGTCGGGGTTCTCTTGCGGGACTGCTGGGGCCTTTTTGGCCTCGTCCTTGGCCCGGCGTTCACGCAGGTAGCGTTGCAGCCAGGTTTGCGAATAGGCGGGTTCGCAAACAACAAGCAAAGCGAAGCTGAAAACAAGAATGCGCCGGAACATAAGGTGCGTGGATTGGGGGGCGTTGAATTAGTTCTGCTGCTGCGTGGCGGTGGCAAACGCGACGTTCCAGATGTTGGCCTGGCGGCAGATGTCCATGACGGTCATGAGGTTCTCGTAGGGTAGCTGCTTGTCGCCGCGCAGGATGATTGCGTAGTCCGGGTTGATCTCGGATAGCGCCGTGAGTTTGTCGCGGAGTTGATCCAAGGTCAGTTCCTTGCGGTTCATTACCACCGTCCCGTTCTTGCGCACGTTGAGCACGGTCTGGTCGGTTAGCGATTGCTGTTCCTTTGCGGCGGTGGCGGTGGGGACTTTCACGTCCAGCTCGTTTTCCGTGATGGCGAAGTTCCACGTGACGATGAAAAAAACGAGGAGGACAAGCAGGATGTCCACCATCGGGGCAATCTGAAAGCCGAGCAGTTGAGGCTGGGCGCGTTTGCGGAAGTTCATCGGGAGGGATTCTTAAAACTCGTCTTCCACAGTGGTTGCGGGACGCCGGGGTGTGGGCGGGGGCGGCAGGTGTTCGATCTGATCGTCAGGCCGACGCCGGGGTTCCATCTTGAAATCGCGGCGGGGTTGTTCCTGCGGTTGCGGGCGTGCGGTTTCGCGGTGCTCTGAATGGATCGACATCAGCCCGAGCAAGTGGACGGTGGCACGTTCGAGTTCGGAAAGCAGCGCCTGCACCTTGTTGCGGAAGAGGCCGTAGAACGCCATGGAAATAATGCCGATGACGAGGCCGCTCCCCGTCGCAACCAACGCCTCGGAGACGCCCTGCGCCAGCAAGATCGGGCGGCTGGCCTGCGAGGTGGCGCTATTGGCCAAAACGCCGAAGGATTGGATGATGCCGAAGACCGTGCCAAGCAACCCGACCATGGGCGAGAGCACGGCGATGTCTGCCAAATACGTGATGCGGTTCTGGAGGGAGGCCGCCTGCGTGGCGCCTTCCGTCTGGGCGATCTCGCGCACCACTTCAAACGACGCACCCGGGTTTTTGCCCACGAAATCGAGCATCCGGTGGACAATCCGCGCGACCGCCTCGCTGTGGCGGTTGGAGATGGCGAGCAACCCCGTGTAGTCCCGCTTTTTCAAGAGAACCTCCGCCGTGTTCATAAACTGGTTGGAGAGAATGGCGCCGCGTCGCAGGGTGATCGTGTAGCCAAAAATGAGCATCACGGTCAGAACGGACATGATGGCCAGCGGGATCATGGCGGGGCCACCGGACTGGAGCAGCCCAAAAAGCGTCATGGCGTGGCTCTTGGAAGCGACTGCCGCAGCGGTCGCGGCGTCGAGATCCTGCGCGAAAAGTGCGGCGGGCGTGGCCAGAAGGGTGACTGCAAACAAAAGAGAGCGTTTCATTGGAATAGGTTGTGTATATTAGAGCGTGTTGGGACGCTTTCAACTTCCTTTGCGAACAGTGGAACAACAATTCCAACACCTATGACGCCGCCGCTCCCCAAAGACAAGCCTGACCTGCGCAAGAAATTGCATGATCTGCCCCACAAACCGGGGGTTTACCTGATGCGCGACCGCTTGAACCGGGTGATCTACGTGGGTAAGGCCAGGGATTTGCGCAAACGGGTGAGCCAATACTTCATGGAGTCCAAAAAGCGGACGGCCGACCCCAAAACCCGCGCGCTGCTGGACAGCGTCTGGGATCTGGAATGGCACACCGTCCGCAGCGAACCCGAGGCGCTGCTGCTGGAGGGCAAGCTCATCAAGGAGTTCCGCCCCAAATACAACGTGGCGTTCCGGGATGACAAACGCTTCCTCATGGTAAAGGTGGACATGGCCGAGGAGTGGCCGCGCTTCCGGCTTGCCCGGTTCAAACGCGAGGACAACGCCCGCTATTTCGGCCCGTATGCCAACGCCGGGGCGCTTCGGCAGACGCTCCATTTCATGCGCAAACGCTTCGGCATTCTCACCGCCGGGCGAGGGGAACCGTCCGAGCGGGATCTGAAATCGTCCACCTTCCAGGTGCATTTCAAACTGAGCGGCCTCAATCCCGAGCACTACCGGCAGAAGGTGGAGGAAGCGTGCGAGTTCATCGCCGGGCAGTCCAAGGAGCTGCTTGCCGAACTGGAGGTGGAGATGCACAAGGCGGCGGAGAAACTCGATTTCGAGCGGGCGGCGGAACTGCGCAACATGCTCGACGATCTGCGCGCCACCATGGCTCCCTCCCGGCGTTTCACACGTTTCACCCGCAACACGCTCCCGAGCACGGTCGTGCCCGAGGCCGATCTGCTCGCGCTCAAGGACGCCCTGCAACTCGCCGCGCCGCCGCGTGTGATGGAGTGCTTCGACATTTCCAACATCTCCACCACGCACATCGTCGCCTCCATGGTCTGCTTCCGCGACGGCGTGCCGGACATCGGCAGCTACCGCCGCTACCGGATCAAGACGGTGGCCGGGCAGAATGATTTTGCCAGCATGGCGGAAGTGATCCGGCGCAGGTATTCCCGCATCTTGCTGGAAGCCCGGGAAAGCACCGACGCTTCGGAGTTCTCGCAGGAAGCACCCGCCGAAGCCGTGACGCGGCTTCACCGGCTCGGAGTCAGCCCCGTGCGTCTGCCGGATTTGGTGATCGTGGACGGCGGCAAGGGCCAGCTTTCCTCCGCCTGCAAGGAACTCCAGCGGCTCGGCCTGCACGAGCAGCCGATCATCGGCCTGGCCAAGGAGTTTGAAGAGATTTACCGCCCGGGACGCCCGGAGCCGCTGCTGCTCCCGGAGGATTCCGGCGCATTGCGGCTCCTGCAACGCATCCGCGACGAGGCGCACCGGTTCGCCAACGGCTACCACCAGCTTTTGATGAAACGGCGCATCGCCGAAAGCCTCCTGGACGACTGCCCCGGCGTCAGCGCCACGCGCAAGCAAGCGTTGCTCCAGAAATTCGGCTCCGTGGCCCGGCTGCGGCGCACCCCGGCGGAGGAGATTGCAACCATCCCCGGCATCGGCCCCCGGCTCGCGGAGCAGATCGTCGAGTTTCTGCGGCAGAGGTAGGAAAGGTCTCGCGCAAAGCCGCAAAGGACGCAAAGAGGAGGAAGCGGCAAAGAGGAGTCCTCGTTCCCAAGCTCCAGCTTCGCAACTCCAGTGCAAAGAAGATTACTCCGTCGTCACTTCCCGCGCGAAAATATTGATCTGCCCATTGGGCTCGCGCCGCACGCTGGTGATTTCAAACGGGCGCAGTTCGTCGCGGGCAAAGGCGGTGTTCTCTGCGGGCGCATGCGTTCCTGCGGGATAATCGACAATGACGCGAGGCGGAATGCCATCCGTGACGGTGGAGAGGGCGTTGCTCAGGGGGTTGCTGGAACGGATCACAGCCCGGTTCTCCGTGCTTCTGGAGACGGTGAAGCTACCGCGCAGGTAAAGCCGTTCGCCGCCGGTGCCGCGGTCGGCCAGTTCACTCGCATCGGAGAGGGAGACGAGCCGTCCCCGGGGCATTTTGCCGGGGGGATAGGTGTGCCAGGTTCCCCCAGCGGCAGGAGTGGGAGATGGGGTGGGTGCGGAGGCGAGGAAAGGCTGAAGCGCGACTTTGGGAATGGGCGTGGCCACAGCCACCTTCGCAGGGGTGGCCATTGCCGTTGGGGAGGGTTTGATGACCGCAACGGGCGCAGGAGTGGCGGTGGCTTTGGGAGCGTTCGCCACGGAGGGGGGGGAGACGGGCGTCGCCGCTGGAGAGGCCGAGGGTGTGGAGACTGGAACCGCCTTGGCTACAGCGGGGGTGGGCGTTGCCGCTCCTTTGCTCACGACAGGAGCCGGAGGGGGATCGAGCTGGATGATGGTCGAAGCGACCGGTTGTGCCACGGGGATGCTTCCCGGTGCGGCAGGGGAAAGGTTGTATTTGTGCGTGTATTCCGCAAAATTTTTGAGCGCGTCTTCGTAGAGTTGCCCGCGCACAATGGGCAGGCCCGCCGCCGGATTCAATCCCGCAGGCGGTTCCAAACTAAAACTGCCTTCCCCTTGCTTCAGGGCGTAGGAGCCGTAAAGCAGCGGGACGAGGGTGAATTGCAGGCGGCCGTCCGGCGTGCGGGCAACATGGATCACGGCGGAAAGGTCGAGCGATTTTTCCAGCTTGATGTCCAGCCCCGTGCGCAGCATTTGCTCGATGGCGGGCAGCGTCTGTGGGGTGGACGGGTAGATGTGCTCAATGAGCACCTGCGGATTTTCCGCCGCCTGCGCGAGCGCAACGTAGCCGCCGCCGATGAAGTCGCTGCTCTTGAGTTCGTAGGAACTCAAAATGCTGTAGCGTCCGGTGATATAGGGAACGAGGTTTTTGGTGTTCTGGTAATTGTTGATGTAATCGCGCAGAAGCTCCTCGTTTTTGCGCTCCAACTCGAAGTTGGTCATGCCACCGTAGGTCTCAAAGGCCTTTTGGGGATTGAGGAAAACGCCGGGAGGCGCGGCGGTGAGCACGAAGCGCTTGGGCGGCTCCAGCTTGTGCAGCACATCCTTGAGGATGTGGTAGCTGTTGGGTTTTTCGGGATGCCCAAAGAGATAGTAACTGCCGAGCCAGCAGGCCAGGGCCACCCCGATGAGGAGGATGATGCCAACGGTCCAGAGAAAGAGATTATCCGTCTCCGGCGGGTCTTGAACGGTGCGAAATTCGCGGCTAAAAAGATCTTCGTTCATGGCAGACGGGCGTGAAGATGTTTGACGACGCTGGCGGTAACGGTGATCATTTCGACTTTCCCGTAAAAATAGCTATTCGTAGGTGGGAAGTCAAACCACCCTCCTAAAATCCATGAGTCGCATCCAACTTTTATCCGAAGCGGTGGCCAGCCAGGTGGCGGCGGGGGAGGTTGTGGAACGTCCCGCCTCTGTGGTGAAGGAGTTGGTGGAAAACTCGCTGGATGCGGGGGCGCGGCGGATCGAGGTGATGATGCGCCGGGGTGGCATTTCCCTGATCCGCGTGGTGGACGACGGCTGCGGGATGGATCGGGACGACGCGCTGCTTTGCCTGGAGCGCCATGCCACAAGCAAAATCCGCACGGGCGCGGACTTGGCGGCGATCCGCACCCTCGGCTTCCGGGGCGAGGCGCTGCCCAGCATTGCGAGCGTGGCCCGCTTCCGCCTTTCCACCCGCGAACGCGACGCTGTGGTGGGGACGGAGATCCTGGTCACGGGCGGCAAGATCGATTATGTGCGCGATGGTGGGGACGCCCCGGGAACGCAGATCGAGGTGCGTTCGCTCTTTTTCAATTTGCCCGCGCGCCGGAAATTTTTGCGCACGGAAAACACGGAGGCCAGCCACGTGGAGCACACGCTTCAGTTGCAGGCCTTGGGCCACCCGGAGGTCGGCTTCGTGCTGCTGACGGACGAGCGGACGGTGTTCCAGCTTCCGCCCGCCACAAACCTGCGTGACCGCATTCGCGACCTGAACGGGCGCGCATTGGCGGATGAACTGCTGGAGGTGCCCGAGATCGCGTTCCATGGGATGACGATCCGCGGGTTCATCGGCAAACCGGGCGTGAGCCGCTCCTCGCGGGCGCAGCAGATTGTTTTTGTCAACGGTCGCCCGGTGGAAAACGCGACCCTCAACCACGGGTTGCGCGAGGGCTACCACACCGCGCTCATGAAGGGGCAATACCCGGTCACCTTCCTCTTCCTGGAAATGGACCCGGCGGCGGTGGATGTGAACGTGCATCCCGCCAAGCGCGAGGTGCGCTTCCGCGAGCCTTCCGCCGTGCGCGAGGCGCTGGTGGAGGCCGTGCAGCGGACGCTGGAAGGCGACCGCGCCCAATGGAGCGGAGCCTTCGCCGCACCGGGGATCAGCCTGGAAGCGCCTGCCCCGGAGGAGCCCGCGCCCCAGCCGCTTTCGCTGCCGGGCATGGCGGCGTTCCACGCGCCGGACGAGCCGCTTTTGCCGGTGGGGCTGACGCAGCAATTTGAAAAGCCTTACGCTTCTTTTGCTCTGCCGGAAAATTTGGAGGAGCCGTTGCGGCAGCCGCCCGCAGTGATTGCTCCAAAGCCGCCGGTTCCTGCCGGAGCCGTGCCGCCGGAGCCTGCGCCCCGGCAGCGTTTCCGCGTGTTGGGAGTGTTGGGAAAACTCTATGTGGTGATGGAAAACGCGGGCGGTCTGGTGCTGGTGGATCAGCACGCGGCGCACGAGCGCATCCTGTTTGAGGAACTGCGCCGCCGGATGGAAGACCTTGGCGTGCCCAGCCAGCGTTTGCTCATGCCATTGACGCTGCAACTCGGCCCGCGCGACAGCGATTGGGTGGAGCAGAACCTGGAGACGCTCCAGAAAATGGGGATCGGCGTGGAAGGCTTCGGCTCGGGAACGTGGAAGCTCGACAGCATTCCGCAGTTCGTTCGCTCCGAGGAGCCGCAGCAATTGCTTCGCGAGATCATCGACGAACTCCGTGAAGTCAGCTCCCAAAGCTCCAAGCTGCGCCTTGGCGAGGACGTGATCGCCAAAACGGTCTGCCGCCACGCCGTCAAAGCCAATGACAACTTGCGCGAGCCGGAGTTGATTCGCCTCATCGAGGATCTGCTTGCATGCGATCTGCCCTACTGCTGCCCGCACGGACGCCCGACGATGATCCAGATTTCCTATCTGGAGTTGGAGAAGAAATTCGGGCGCAAGGTGTAGCCGTTCAGGGAAAGGCTCACTCCCGCAACGTGCCGTGACCCGATTGTCCGTTTTTTCCGGCGGGTTATTCTGGCCGCCACATGAATCTCGAGAAAGTTTTGGTCCTTGATGATGAATTGTCCGGCCGCCGGTTGATCGAATCGTATTTGCGCTCGCAGCAATTCTCGGTTTCCACCGCCGGAACCCTGGCTGAGGCCGACCGGTTGATGAAACAGGAATTTTTTGATCTGCTGTTGGTCGATCTCGATCTCCCCGACGGCAACGGATGCACGTTGATCGAGCAGGCGAACCGGATGGATTTTCCTCCGGTCTGCATTGTGCTAAGCGGCAACGGCAGCGCGGAATCGGTGATCCGCTGCATGAAGTCGGGCGCGTTCGATTATCTCATGAAACCGTATCGGCTGGAGGCTTTCAAAACAGCCATTGAACGCGCGGACGCCTTCCGTCACAGCCAGCAGGTGCATGCGTATTTGGAGGCAGAGCGGAGTGATGCGCGGGAGATGATTGGCGATTCGCCCGGCATCCGTCATTTGCGTTTGCTCTTGGGGCGGGTGGCTGCCACGGAGTCTCCTGTGTTGATTTCCGGGGATCGCGGAACGGGCAAAGTGCACGTGGCAGGAATGGTGCACCGCGCCAGCGCCCGCGCCCATGGGCCGCTCGTGCGGGTCAACTGCGCGGGAGCGGAAGAGGAGCGCTTGGAAAACGAGCTTTTTGGCCGGATTACCCAAACCTGCGAAGAGGGCAGTGGACACTCCGTTTTGCAAGGCGGACGGTTGGAACTGGCTCAAGGAGGAACGCTCTTGCTGGAGGAAATTTCCGAACTCCCCATGTGTCTCCAGGTCAAACTTCTCAACGTGTTGCAGGAGCGCAAATGGGTGCGCCCCGGCTCCGAGCGCTGCCTGGCACTGGACATCCGGCTCATGGCCACAACAGAGCGCGACCTGGCGGGTTGCGTCGCCCGGGGAACCTTTTTGCTCGATCTCCACCGGCATCTTTGCGGCCCCATCCTGCACGTGCCGCCTTTGCGGGAGCGCATCGCGGACTTGCCCCCGCTGGTCTTCAATTGGCTGGAACGGCTGCCGGGCAACTGTGGCACGCGGCCTGCGGGAATTTCCGATGAGGCGTTGCGCCACCTCATGGCGTATTCCTGGCCGGGAAACCTGCGGGAACTCGAGAACGTGCTGGAGCGCGCGGTGATCCTTGGGGAAGGCGGCGCGCGGATTGAAGCCGAGGCGTTCGAGTGGCTCAGCAACCGCCGTGCTGGGGGCAAGGAAAGCCTGGAGTCTGGCGTGAAACGGTTGGCGGAGCCCAGGCTTGCAGCACCCACTCAAGCGGAACCTCTCTTGACGCTCGAAGAACTGGAAAAACGCCAGGTCTTGCGCGCGCTGGAGGCCACAAACCAAAACCGCACGCGGGCAGCGGGCCTTTTGAAGATCAGCGTGCGGACGCTACGCAACAAGCTCCACCAATACCGGGCGGAAGACCCGACGCTCCTGCTGACGCTGGCGCGGCATCGGCCCCCGGCTCCCCAAACAACGACGAAAGCCGAGGGGCTTACCTTCCCTCAGAGAGGCGATCCGCGTTGAAATGCGGGAGCCCGGCTTTCGTGATTTTTCCTTTCGCCTTTGAAACATTGTAGGCGACCCGGCGAAACTCGACCCATTCCGCCTTGGGGCCGAGGATTGCATAACAGGCATCCGGGTTGCCATCACGCGGCTGCCCAACGGAGCCGACGTTGATGAGCGTTTTGCCGCCGGAAACAAGCGGAATGCGGCCTTGGCCACGGCGCACGGTCAGTTTGCCCGCCCCATTCGAGTGCCAGACCATCGGGTCGTGGGTGTGTCCGCAGAAGCAAATCGGGCAAGTCTGCGCCTTGAAATGAAGGGTGACGTCCTCGGGGCTGATTGCGTAATACCATTCCGCAGGAGCATCCAGGGTGCCGTGCACGAATTCGCAATCGTCCTCCTGGATCACCAACGGCAGGCTGCCCAGCCAATCGCGCTGTTCCTGGGGGAGCTTGAGGCGCGCAAAGCGGATCCCCGTCCGGGCGGAATTATTCATTTCCCCAAGATCCCCGTCGCTGGCCGCGGCGGCATCGTGATTGCCCAGAAGCACCGGGCATCCCAGGGAACGCACCAGTTCCACGCAAGCGAGAGGGTCTGCACCGTATCCCACCAAATCCCCCAGGCAAACGCCATGACGAATCTTGAGCGCAGTCATATCGGCAAGAACGGCCTTGAACGCTTCTATATTGGAATGAACGTCGCTGAAGACAGCGAGAGCGGAATCGGGCATCCCTTTTCATAAAGGCAACCCCGCCGCACGTCAATCGAGAGGAATGGACTTTGGCTGGGTCGCATTTCGCATTGTAAGACATGCTCTTGGGTGTCATAACATGGCCCCCTCCTCAATCGCCCATGAGCCGTTGTTTATGATCCAACCCGCAACCGACAGGTCTTCAGCGCGCGCGGGCGGTCACATTGACTTTCTCGACCCGATCCGGGGCGTGGCGATTCTTCTCGTCGTCGCGTTTCACGCGCTGGGCGCCGGTTATGGAATCGAGCAGCTTCCTTGGCGGCGCATTTTCAGGGACTTTGCCGACGCCCCCGCCTCCTTTCTCCCTTTTTTGCCGGTGACCTTCGGCTGGCTCGGAGTCGCCGTTTTCTTTGCCGTGAGCGGGTTCTGCATTCACTTGAGCTACCAAAGGGCGACAGTGAAGACGTTCAAGGTTTTCTTTCTGCGCCGGTTTTTCCGCATTTACCCCCCGTATTTCGCCGCCCTCTGCTTGTTCGCCTTTCTCCTGCCGCTGGCCACCCTGCGGAGCGACTGTGTTTCAAGCGGAACCCAGTTCTGGACCCATGCGCTGATGGCCTGCAACTTCAATGCGGATCTGCACTACGGCATCAACCCTTCCTTCTGGAGCATCGTGGTGGAGGTGCAGCTCTATCTTATTTACCCGTTCCTCCTTTGGATTGTCCGCCGTTTTGGCTGGGGAACCGCATTGGGGAGCATCGGGGTTCTGGAAATCTCGCTCCGGGTCATCGCAAGCTCCCGCTATCT
This sequence comes from Verrucomicrobiota bacterium, assembly GCA_037131875.1. GTDB lineage: Bacteria > Verrucomicrobiota > Verrucomicrobiia > Chthoniobacterales > Chthoniobacteraceae > UBA695. The sequence goes on along the minus strand of JBAXQF010000034.1, from coordinate 9,406 downwards.
TCCCTATGGGATCATCGGCTCCCCCTTTTACTACTGGTTTAGCTGGAGCATCGGAGCCCGGTTGGCGGACGATCACCTCAACGGTCGCCCGCTTTTCCTTGCCGGGAACCCGCTCTGGCTTTGGCCCGCCCTCACTGTCGCCTCCAATCTGCTGCGTCCGCTTTCCACGCTCACATTTGTCTTTGCGGCCCTGGCAACTACACGGTTCATTGCGCACAGACTGGCGCAGCCGCTTCCCCCCGCGCAAAGCACCGGGGCCTTCGGCCTCTTTCTGGCGCGAATGGGGGTGATCAGTTACAGCCTCTATCTTTTACACCAGCCGTTTCTCAATATTTTCGCCTATTTCCTGAAAAGTGCGGTCGCCCCCTCCGCGTTTCCCCCGCTGCCGCTGTTTGCCTCCCTGCTTCTTTTCAGCGGCGTGCTTTTCGCGGGTTGCGCAGCGTTTTACCGTTGGTTGGAGTTGCCAAGCATTGCACTCGGGAAGCGGGTTATTGCGAAGCTGCTGGTGCCAGCGCCGCGCGATTGAAAAACAAGAGAAAAATGGGAAGTGAGGGGATCGAACCCCCGACCAACTCGGTGTAAACGAGCCGCTCTACCGCTGAGCTAACTTCCCGAAAAAACTGAGCGCTAACTTTTAGCCGGGGCGCGACGGCTAGGCAAGGAAATCCGCGCGCTCCTTTTCCACCACCGCATAGGCGTTGTGGTTGTGGATGGACTCGAAGTTCTCCGCTTCCACGCGGTACCACCGGATGTTGGGTTCCCGGTCGGAGCGCGCGGCGATGTTGCGCACGAGGTCTTCCACAAAAACGGGGTTGAGGTAAGCGCGCTCGGTGACGGCTTTTTCGTCGGGCCGCTTGAGCAGCGAATACAGTTCGGAGCTGGCGCAGCTTTCGACAAGCTGGATGAGGTCTTCGATCCAGATCGGCTGATGGAAGCGCACGGAGTAGGTGACCTGCCCGCGCTGGTTGTGCGCGCCGTATTCGCTGATGGCCTTGGAACACGGGCAGAGCGTTGTGACGGGGACGATGACGGTGGCCACAAAGTCGAAGGCGTCGTCTTCCATGGTCGCGCAGAAGCGGACGGTGTAGTCCATCATGCCGACCGCCTGGGTCACGGGCGCTTTTTTTTCCAGGAAAAACGGGAACTCGAATTCGAGGTGGGCCTTCTCGGAATGGAGCTTCTGGCGCAGCCGCTCCAGGATGTCGCGCACGTTGTCGATATGGATCACCGGGCCGTGCTCGTTGAGCGCTTCCACAAAGCGGCTCATGTGGGTGCCTTTGTAGTGGTGGGGCAGATCGACGGTGAGCGTGAATTGCGCGACGGTGCTTTGCATCGCGCGGGCTTTGTCGCGGATCTGGATGGGATAGCGCAGGTTTTTCACGCCGACCCGGTCGATGGGAATCTGCCGGTAATCGGGTTCGTTTTGCGTATCTTTGAGATGCTGGATGGGCTGGAGTTCCATGGAAGACCTCAAGGCAATATCATCTTTTGCGCGCCGGGTAAAGCCGCCGGAGGGGAATCGCAGAGTAAACGCATCAAATTTTATCAGGAACTCAGGAAATCAGGAGAAGGGAAGAAGGCCGCCTTCTCATTCCTGAGTTCCTGATTGTCTGTTGCCTTTATTGAGATGCGTCCCGCACGCCCCGCAGATCGTAAATCGTTCCCCACGAGCCTTGCGCAACGATGGGCGCGGTCGCCTTCCACGGAGTTGGGCCGCCGTATTTCTGCTGTTCGCGCGCGCCCCAAAAGAGGTAGTCCACTTCCAGTTGACGGGCGCGGGTCTGCCAGCCGGGTTCGCCGCGCAGGAGGCGTTCCAGCGCGGCCATGCGGCCGGTGTAGTCGATGCTGTAGCTCCACAAGTGCCCTTCATAGCCCGCAACCACCTTGCGGCCCAGCAGGAGCAACGGGTGGTTGAACGTGGGCAGGCAGGCGAACGTGGCGGTGATGGGGATCTGCCGCAAAGGCAGGGCGAGCCGGTCGAGTTCCGCGCGGCTTGCCAGGGTGCAGTTGGTCTGGCTGATGTCGTTGTGCGTGACGTCGAGCCCACCCAGCAGCGAAACGGCTCCTGAGAAAAAGAGCCCGAAGCACGCCACAGCGCGCAGCCACGGGGCGCACTCCCGGAGCATGGCCCAGAGCGCGGGCAGCACGGCAAGGTAGCCCCACATCAAAAGTTTGGTGTTATCCCATTCCCAAGGCCCGGTCATGACGAAACAGGCGGTTCGGAAAAGCAGGAGCGCGGGAAGCGCGACGGCTGCAATGGCAAAGGTTCCGGGCCGTTTGCGCCGCCACCAAAGCCATCCCAGGAAGACGGCGACAAGGAAGGGAAACAGGCCGAAGTTGAGCGTCCAAAATCGCAACGGGTGCTCGGTTTCCTTCAGCCAGCCATAGTGGGCAATGTGGATCGCGCTTCCGCTGTGAAATCTGTCGCCGATCATCCAAATGAGCGCGGTGGCGGGCAGGAAGGAGAGCAGGCCGACACGGAAGACTTCGCGGCGGGGGGCGGGCTTTCCGTCAGCCGCCGGGACGAACAGCCAGCAGCCGAGCATTGCCGAGAGAAAAAGGAACGTGTGCAGGTGAAACAGCGGCAGGGTGGAATAAAGCAGCACCTCGATCCACAACGGCAACCCGCGTTCGCCTTGGAAGAGCCGGGCGCGCCAACTCCAGAGCAAAGCCAACCCGACGGGAATCGCGTAAAGTTGCCCGCGCTGGGTGACGAACAGGGCGAGGGGAAGGCTCTTCCAATCCACCGCGTTCTGGAAATCCGCCAGTTGGTGCGTGGTGAAAAGATCCAGCCCGGCGATGCCTCCGTTGAAGAGGAACCCGGCCATCGCAAACGCGCCGCCCCAGCGCCAGAGCGTCACCCCGGCTGCCAGCGCGCCGAGCAGCCCCACCCAAACAAGGCTGCGAAAGAGATCCGTGCCCACCAGCGTCAAGAGGGAGTTGAAGAGATCCACGCCGACCGGGTAGTGAAGTTGGCCCGCCGAATAGATGGGGTTGTCCGGCCAGAGGGGCGCGCCGTTGGCCAGGTAGCGGATGTAAGTAAAATGCAGCGAGAGGTCGCCCAGGTTATTGGGCGAAAGGAAGGCGATGTCGCCGCCATGCCGAAAAACCAGCCAGCAAAAGGCCCGCAAGGCAAAAAGGGCGAACGCCACCGTCATGCTCCACGCCACCCAGCCGCGAACGGGTTCCGCTTTTGGCAGATCGCGCGTCGAACGCCACGCTACCACGCCGGCGAGCGCCCCAAGCCCCAGGGCAATCGAGGCAATCTTAGGGGTCAACCCGGAGCCGAATCCGAACAGCAACGCAAACACCACCGTTGCGCAAAAAGCCACCAAGCCAGCGACGACAGTTCTCATGGGGCGGGAGGTGTTTTCGGCACGAACTCCGGTTTGCGTCCGGGGAACACCGGGGCGAATCGTGCGGCGTTGAGGTAGAGTTTTCCCCCGTCCATGGCATCCCGCAGATGGAAGGGGCAGACAAAGTAAGCGGTCTTCAGATGGGCTTCCACCTCGGCGACGCGATCCTTCTGGGCGATGATGAACCCCGCATCCATCACGGGCGGCGATCCTTTTTCATAATAACCGACGGAGGTGAACGTCCCCAGTGTCCACGGCAGCGGATAATAGCTGTTGAGCAGAATATTGACCGGCATGTGAACCGTGGCTGGATCAAGGGCAATCAGCTTGTTGAGCGGCTCCGTGAGTTGATGGTAGTCGCTGGTGGTCTGCACGTAAACGTAGGAAGGGAGCGTGAAGGGGGCTTGCTGTTTTTCCGTGAGATGAGAGGCCGCCCATAACGGCAGCGCAATCCCTTTCGGTTTGGGTTCCGTGGGGTGGCGGTAGTTCAGATGCCCTGCCGCCGCAAGGGACGCGCCCAAAAGGGCAAGCCCGGCCAGACCTGCCACGGCAGAGAATAAACGGCGCTGCGAGAAGCAGCGCATCGCGGAATCGACTGCGCTTCCGAAAAGGAAAAAGAAGGGCCAGATGATGGAGATGATGCACCAGGGCGTTTTGTACGGGATGATGCTGTAAGCCACCAGAGCGCCGCAGCCGTAGATGGCCAGGTAGCGCGTGAGGCGGTTCATTCCCGGCCAGAGGGCGCGCACGCTCCACGCCAGGCCAAGGAGGACGGGCCATTCATACCGGACAATGAGTTGCATCCAGTAATACCATGCTTTGTCGTGCCCGTTGCCCTCCACGCCGGTTTTGGACCAGACGGCAAAAGCCTGGAAAAAATTCCCGATGAGTTTTTGCCATGGCGCAGGATTGAGGAATCCCCCGGAGTAGAAAAAAACAAGCAGGAGCAGGCTGACGGCGAGGACATCGACAAGGGTTCTCCAGTTCCACTGCTGTGCCGCCGGGTGGCCGGGAAGGCCGCTGTTATCGGACGCGCTGAACCTTTCCAAAACGGCCAGCGTGGCCGCCGCCAGTCCCAGCGCCGTCAGATGCATCACGTGCGTCTCCTTGTTGAGCAGCATCAAGGTGACGCCCATGGCCGTCGCCCAGAGCCCGCGAATGGTGCCGCGCATCCACATCTCCGCTGCGCCCCAGACGGCGAGCATCATTCCGAAGAGCAGCCAGGCTTCGTGAATGGCGTAGCGGGAGTAAAAAAGCATTCCGGGCGAAACGGCGAACGCAAGCGCCGCGAAAACGCACACACGCCACGGGATGAACCGCCGGTATTGCAACAGCAGCCAGACGGTGGCGGTGTTGATGAGCACCAGCGGCAGCCGCAACGCCTCAATGCTCCGCCCGAGAAGCGTCTGCGCGAGGAACAGGATATAGAAATGGAACGGCCCGTGGTAGTTGGTGGGATCGTAATTATAATAGCCCTGTTCAGTCATCTGATCCACAAACCAGCCATTCACTCCCTCATCAAAATGCGGCGGCTTGAGGCCGAGCCAAAGCAGCCGCAGAAACAGGGCGAATGCGACAAGGGCCCAGGTAAGCAACCGCATCGGTTGCGTCAGGGCGGAGGGAGGAGATGGTGAGGGGGCGTTCTCGCCGGACATTGGAGGATATTGCAGGGAAGAGGCCGCCTTCAATCAAGCCCTAAGTGCGGCACCTATGGTTTTACATCCAACCTGCCCAGCAGGCTGCGGAATCCCTCCAAACCGGGGATGCGATCCACAATTTCCCGCAGCGAGCCAAGGGCGGGGGGGATGTGGCTGAGGAAATGGGGATGGTCTTTCACCAACCCCAAAAAACCGTAAGCGCCGAGCGCCTGCATGAGCCGTTGCATGGCGCAGAGGTCAAACACTTCCCGGAAATCCTCCGCAACGGGCGCGCCCGCCTGCGCATACAGCCCAACGGCGTCCGCAAGCAGGGACTCGCGCTCGGCGGCGGTCAGCGTGACGTAGGGATCGTAGAGCAGCGAGGCCAGATCGTATTGGGCAAGGCCGGGGCGCATGCCCTGGAAGTCGATCAGGCACGCGTGCCGATCCAGCATCATGATGTTCTGCGACTGAAAATCCCGGTGCACCAACACGCGCGGGAGCGCAGCGAGCCGTTCGGCAATCGCGTTCAGGCGGTCGCGTTCAACCCCGGCGTCCACAGCGGCGGGCGCGATGCCGAAATAGCGGGTGGCGCAGTTTTCAAAAAAATAGTGCTGTTCCCAGCGGTAGAGATCCGCGTCGAAGGCGATCTGAAAACGCGGCAGCGAGGGGCCCGTGGCAAGATGGCCCCGCGTGTGGAGGCGGACGACTTGTTCCAGCGCGCTCCGGTAGAACGCCTGGCGAACCGGCCACGGCTCGTTGCGGAACTGCCACAAATCCGCTTCGCCAAGGTCTTCCATCCAGATCAGCCCTTCCTCGGTGTCGTGATGGAAAATAGCCGGGACGCGCACGTCGAGGGATTCCAGGAACGCGGCGATTTCGCAATAATGCCGGTTCTCCTTCCGCTGGCTCCCGTATTTGACGAGGATGAGCGAGCCCTCGCCGCAGAGGGCAATGCGGTAGTATTTGCGATCCGAGCCGCCCTTTTCCAGCGGTTCGATGCGGATGTTATCGCGGCAGAACTTGGGGAAACGGGCGGCGGTCTGGTCGAGAAGGGCTTCGGGGATCATGTTGCAAGATACTAAAAATCAACGTCGGTATGGTTGCCGCCCGCGCTTTGGTTTTCCGTGAGGATGCAGCGGGTGAGCACGCTTTCTGGAGCAATGGCCGTGCCTTCCCACAGGATGCAATCGTGCAAATGCGCCAGCGCGCCGATTTTTGCGCCCGCGCCCACGCAAGTGGCCCCGGTGAGGCGGGCCGTGGGGTGAACCTGGGCCGTGGGATGCACCCAGCAGGCAGCGGGATCGGCAGCGCGCAGCGTGCGGTGGACTTCCAAGTAGTGTTCCCGCGTGCCAAGATCCCACCAGCCGCCTTCATCAATCGCGATGGCTCCCAGCGCGGCTCCTTGCGTGATCATTTCCAGAAACGCGGGGATCACTGAAAGTTTCTCCAGCTTCAAGCGACCCAAAAACGCAGGATTCACCACATAGATGCCGGTGAAAAGATGCGTGCCGGGCGCGCGTTCCAGCCGGTGGCCGATGTCGAGCACGCGCGCGGTTGCGGGGTCGAACGCCACTTGCAGCGGCCCGCCGTGACTGCGCAGCACAAGGGTGACTTCGTTCTCCGCCGCAAAGTGGTGGGCGAGGGCCGGTTCCAGCGGCAGCGTGGAGAGGATGTCGCCATTGTAAACCAGAAACGGCGTGCCGCTTAAGCGGTCTTCCACATTTTTGATCCCGCCCCCGGTCTCCAACAACACCGGTTCATGCCGGAAGGTGAGCGCCGCGTGGCGGTAAGTATTGCCGGGAAAAGCGCGGGCATAAGCGTCCGCACAGTGGTGCGTGTTCACAATAATGCGCTCCACACCGACGCCAAGCAGATGGTCAAAGGCGCACGTAATAAGCGGTTTGCCCGCCACAGGAATCAGCGGCTTGGGTCGCGCGTGCGTGAGCCGCTTCAAGCGCGTGCCAAGCCCCGCCCCGAGGACGAACGCTTGTGTGATGAGAGATGAGGGTTCCGGCATGGGAAGCAAGCCGGTATTCTAAAAGGGAATTCGCGAATTGCTAACGGGAAATTACGCAGGTCACTTCGCGCAAAACGGGGTCTTTATCTGTGGCCTGGCTTTCGGGATTGAACTCCCGCTCCGGCGGGTGTATTACCCTTCCCATGCCCGGCGCCCGCGATCCCAACAAAAACCTAGCCTCCTTTTGGATGCACAAGGATATTTACACCGCTTTGGGCATCGTCACCAAAGTGAGCGGCACCACCATGACGCGGTATATTCTCGACGCCCTGGCGGACAAAATGGGTTTCCAGCTCGACGAAGCGGGGCAGCCTGTGGGGCTCGACCTCGACGCGCTCGCACGCCAGGCCTTTGAGCAGCGCAAGCGTCCCGCCCGCAAGAAAAAGGGAAGCTAGATCGCGCCGCCTTTCTGCGTGGCGCGCACGGATGCGGTTTGCTTTCTCACCGCAGCATGGTTCTTTTTGCTGGGAGGCGCATAGTATGTGCGCATCCAAAGCTGATCTATGATTCCGGAACTCTTCAAGATCATCCTCCCACGCATTACCCCCGGGGTGCTGGAGGTGGTCCACAGCCACTTAACCGACGAGCAAATCGGACTCTTGCTCGTGAAACTCATCAACCCCTATGTCGTATTCTCGCAGCAGGAGGAAGCCGAGCTGCGCGGGGTCAACCGGAAAACACTCCGCGGGATGAAATCGCGCGGGGAGGTTTCCGCCCAGAGAGGAACACCCATGGGTGTCAATGGGGAAGAAGCCCCAAATCGCCCCAAATCCGGTTCAGAACACCCCAAAAATACCCAGCTCGGGCAAGGCATTTCAAAACCAGTGTAAAAAACGCCCCCACGAGCGACCGAAGGAACCGGTTTTGCTCGGTAAACCCAACATGGAAGTGACTATGATGAAATCAGCGATTACCCGATGCCAGCCCTCGGCGGCCATCGGCTGCGGTGTTTTGTTTCTTGAACCGGCGGCCAAAGGGAGGGGGCGCGCATGAAAAACACCCTCACGCTCACCCGCCCGCAAGCCGCCGCGCTCGCCCGGCTCATCCGCACCCACCTGGCCGCCTACGACGAGGCGGTTTGCCCCGGAAAACCCCGACCGGAGGCCGAGCCGTTGAACGGCGGCGAACTCGATCTCCTGGAGCCACTGCTTGCTCTGTTGGAGCCGGGGAATGCTGCGATTTGTTAAACTATTGCTTGCATAACCACCAAACAGCCTCATGTTAAAGGCTTCGATTGTTAATGTTTCGTAGCGCGGTAGATCGCAAGTTGGTGTTCCTCAAATGGTGCACAATGGTGATTTGAAACCCGGTTCTCGGGAACGGCTCTGTAGCTGGCATTCGTAAATAAACTCAAATCATTATGAAATTATACGTTGGAAATCTCTCCTTCGACACCATTGAAAACGATCTGCAAGATCTCTTCGAACAATACGGCAAAGTGGCTGAAGTGGGTCTCGTGACCGACCGCGCCACGGGTCGTTCCCGCGGGTTCGCCTTTGTCACCATGGGCAGCGCCGCTGAAGGCCAGGCCGCAATCGACGCCCTCGAGGGCAAAGAATTTGCCGGACGCAAGCTCACCGTCAACGAGGCTCGTCCTCGTGAAGAACGCCCCCGCAGTGGTGGCGGCGGCGGCGGTGGCCGTGGCGGTTACGGCGGCGGCGGTGGTGGCGGCGGACGTGGCCGTTACTAAGCCTTAGCGCTTTGTTTTCCACGGGGCGGAGTCTCTTTACCGGGATTCCGCCCTTTGGCTTCCCTGGTTGCCCGGCTTTTGCGCGAACCGAAGCAACCGCTTTTTTCCTGCGCGCCGTTAGTTGTGTGACCAACCAAATTATTCATGCCTGCTGAAACTGCCATTGAAACCGACGGTAAAATCGTCGCCGTGCTCGCCGGAACCATGTTCCGCGTAGAGCTGGCCAACAAACACCAAGTCCTCGCCCACATCTCGGGCCGGATGCGCAAACGGTTCATCCGCCTGACCATGGGAGACCGTGTGAAGATCGAGATGTCTCCGTACGACCTCGACAAAGCGCGCATCGTCTACCGTCTCGGGTAGCGGACACGAAGAAGGCAGTTCCCCGGGATCATCCCGCGCGCGCGGAGGGATCCCTATTCCATTTTCAAGCCTGTGGAAGGCTGGCTCAAGCCGGTCGCCACAGGCTTTTTTTTTGTGAGGGCGCGCGCTTTAGAGCGTTTTCCCTGAATGTCTTTACACATTCCGTGGCGGCGAGTGGCGTCATGCGCCTCTTCAAACTCCGGGCAGTATCAAAGATACAGCCACTACGTTTGAAAAGCCGCCTGCCACCCCTCGGCGCTCACGGCCTATTGTAAACACCTTCATGGAAAACGCTCTAGAGCAATTTACCAAAAACTATAGCCGCGTCTTGGGGCGGCGA
>JBAXQF010000033.1:0-22145 GCA_037131875.1 Verrucomicrobiota bacterium | reverse complement strand
CCTTCGCCGCCCCAAGACGCGGCTATAGTTTTTGGTAAATTGCTCTAGCCGGCATTTTTAGCTTTGCCACCGGCTTTAGCCGGTGGTTAGCTTGGCTCCCATAGCCCCAGCCGGCTTCAGCCGGGCTTCTCCGCTCAACAGCTATGGCAAGCCACATCTTTCACGAACTGTTCCTCCACTTGAACTGGCACACCAAGGAGGATCAAGCCCTGCTCAATGAAAAGCTGGAGCCGCAAGTCCACGAATTTCTCAAGCGGCGGAGCATGGACACCAAAGGAGTCTACTTCCACGGCGTCGGCGGAACCTCGACGCATGTCCATCTGGTGCTCCAGATCGAACCTTTCGTCTGCATCAGCGATCTGGTAGGGGATTTGAAAGGAGCTTGCTCGCGGGAAATCAACGCCCGCGAACGCTATCGGGCGCTGGAATGGCAGCGGGGATTTGGCGTCGTCAGCTTTGGGAAAAAGCAGTTGGGCTGGGTGCTGGAGTATGTCGCAAACCAGAAGGAACACCACCGGTGCGGGAGCGTGATGAAGCGGCTGGAAAAGAATGTGGGATTGGGCGACTTATAGCGTGGTCGAGAAGCCCGGCTAAAGCCGGCTGGGTTCGGATGGAGAGCCCATTACCACCGGCTGAAGCCGGTGGCAAAGCCAAGAATGCCGGCTAAAGCCCGGCAAATAGGATACACGCCGTATGGGATACATGGGATACATGCCGTATGGGATACACGCCGTATTCTCTTTTCCTCCCCGAATTTCCTTCGTGCCCTCTGGGGCCTTCGTGGTGTAATCTTCCCTGATCCATGCTGCTCAAAGAAGTCATCGAAGCCCTGATCTTCGCCTCCCAGAAACCGCTCACGACCCACGAGATCGTTGCGGCGCTGCGCTCTGCCGTGGACGATTCCGATGAGGAACCGGTGCGCGCGATGGCTGAGACGACCGAGGCGGAAGCGGGGGCGTTCATCGAACAACTCCAGTTTGAATATCGCAACGAGCACCGCGCCTTCCAGCTTGTGGAAGGGGCGGACGGCTGGTCGATTGTCACCAAGCCCGACTACGCGCTCTGGGTGCGCCAGCTTTACCCGGAGAGCAAACCGGCCCGCCTCAGCGGCCCCGCGCTGGAGACCCTGGCCATCATCGCCTACCGGCAGCCGGTCACGCGCGCGGACATCGAGGTGGTTCGCGGCGTGGCGGTGGACGGCGTGATGCAAAGCCTCGTGGAGCGGGGCTTGGTGCGCATCGCCGGACGCGCCGAAGTGCCGGGCCGCCCGCTGCTTTACGAGACCACGCAGGTTTTTCTGCAACACTTCGGGCTGCGCTCGCTGGACGAACTTCCCAATGTCGAGGAACTGCGCCGGGTGCGCCTGCCTTCCTCCACGCCGCCCACCACCGGCGACCTTTTCTCTCCCGAGGCCTTGCATCCCGACGAGGAGCCTCCCGCCGCAGACGAAACAGGAGTTTCGCAGACAAGTGCGTTCCCAATCGGGAGATTGGGAACGAGCGCACCGCAAGCCGATGCCCCAGAAGCCGCTCCCGAAACACCCTCCGCATTGCCCGCTGCCGGGGAACCTGCTTTAACCGAACCGAACGCAGAGGGCATACCCGCTGAACCGCCTTCCACCCAAGACCATGCCGCTGACCTCCATCCGTAAGCAAATCGACGCCCTGGACGAGCAACTCCTGGAATTGCTGAACCGCCGCGCTGACCTCGTCCATGAAGTGGGCGAGATCAAGCGCAAGAACGGAGGAGCCATCTTTGCCCCTGAGCGCGAGGAAGCCTTGCTGCGGTCGCTGGTGGAACGCAACACCACGCACGGTGGGAAACTCCCCGCCACCGCCATCCGCGCCATTTACCGGGAGATCATGTCCGCCTCCTACGCGCTGGAAAAAGGGCTCACGATTGCCTACTTTGGCCCGGCGGGCACCTATACCCACGAAGCCGCCCGCAGTAAATTTGGCGCCAGCGTGGAATACGCCGCCCAGCCTGGCATCTCCGACGTCTTCGCCGCTGTCGCGCGCGGCAGCGCGGATTTCGGCGTGGTGCCCATTGAGAACTCCACCGAGGGAGCCGTCACCCACACCCTCGACGAATTCATGGAGTCGGATCTGAAAATCTGCGCCCAGATCCTCCTGCGCGTGGAGCAGAACCTCCTGGCCAAATGCCCGCGCGAGGAGATCCGGCGCATCTACTCCCATCCGCAGTCGCTCGGCCAATGCCGCCAGTGGTTGCGCGCCAAGTTCCCCACGGTGGAAATCATTGAAGCCTCCAGCAATACCCGCGCGGCCCAGCATGCCGCCGAGGAGCCGCACACGGCGGCCATTGCCGGAAAGCTCGCGGCGGAACTCTACGGGCTGAACATTCTGGAGGCGGCCATTCAGGATAGCGCCTTCAACACCACGCGCTTTTTGGTCATCGGGCCGCATTCCTGCCCGCCCACCGGCAACGACAAGACCTCCCTCATGTTCACCGTGCAGGACAAAAGCGGCACCCTCATGGCCGCGCTGGAGCCGTTCCAGCAGCTCGGCATCTCCATGAGCAAAATTGAGAGCCGGCCCTCCAAGCGCAAGGCCTGGGAGTATTTTTTCTTCGTGGACATCGAGGGCCACGCACAGGATCTCCCCGTGGTGGAAGCGCTCGACGAACTTGAAAAACGCTGCACGCTCCTGAAGGTCTTGGGCAGTTACCCGAAGACGGCGTAATCCCTATTCAAACTGCGCGAGGTAGCGCTCGGCGTCGAGCGCGGCGGCGCAGCCCTGGCCCGCAGAGGTGATCGCCTGGCGGTAGACGTGATCCGCCACGTCGCCCGCGGCAAATACGCCGGGGATGTTCGTCGCGGTTCCCTTGTGCCGGATGAGGTAGCCTTCCGCGTCCATGTCCAGCTTGCCCGCGAACGGTTTCGTGTTGGGCGAGTGGCCGATGGCCGAGAAGACGCACTTGATCTCCAGTTCGCTCGCCGCGCCGGTTTTCACGTTGCAAAGCCGCACGGCGCGCATCTCGCCCGCTTCGTCGGTGAGGTATTCTGAAATCACACTGTCCCACACCGGCTCGATCTTCGGGTTCTCCAGCGCGCGCTGGGCCATGACCTTGGAGGCGCGCAGGGTGTCGCGGCGGTGGATGAGGTAGACCTTGGAGGCGAACCGGGTGAGGAAAATCGCCTCCTCGCAGGCGGAATCCCCGCCGCCCACCACGCAGACCGGGACGTTGCGGTAAAACGCGCCGTCGCAGGTGGCGCAGGAGGTCAACCCGTGGCCGACAAGTTCCTTCTCCCGGGGCAACCCCATGTAGCGGGCGCTCGCGCCGCTGGCGACGATCAGCGTGCGGGTCTCCACCCATTTGCCGTCGATCTTCACGCGCACAAAGCCGTCCGCCGGTTCCAGGTCTTCCACAAAAGCGTATTCAAAGCGCGCGCCGAAGCGTTGGGCCTGCGCTTTCATGTTCATGATGAGCGCGGGGCCGTCGATCCCCTCCACGAAGCCGGGAAAATTCTCCACCAGCGTGGTTGTCGTGAGTTGGCCGCCCGGTTCCCTGCCTTCAAGGACCAGGGGCGAAAGGCTGGCGCGCGCGGCGTAGATGGCCGCAGTGAGACCGGCGCAGCCGGAACCGATAATAACAACTTTTTCCATATTTTTACGGGATAAGGTATAAGACTGCTGAAGTAGAACACTCGCCGCGTCAAATTTCCAGCAAAAGCCAATGAACCCGCCTCCTATCTTCACGTTGCTGCCCTTCGCGGCGATGCTCCTGGCCATCGCGCTGCTGCCGCTGCTTTTCAAACACCACTGGGAACGGTTTTACCACTGGTGGGCGCTCGTGCTCGGCTCGGTGACGGTCGGCTACTACCTGTTCGCGCGGCATGCGGCCACGCCCGTGCTCCACGCGGCGCATGAATACGTGAGCTTTCTCATGATGGTCGGCTCGCTCTTTATTGTGGCGGGCGGCATTCACCTCCGGGTCAAGGGCGAGGCCAAGCCGTGGGTGAACGTCCTCTTTCTGGCGGTCGCCTGCATTGTCTCCAACCTCATCGGCACCACGGGGGCTTCCATGCTCCTCATCCGCCCCTGGATTCGGATGAACAAATACCGCGTCACCGGTTTCCACATCGTTTTTTTCATTTTCCTGGTCTCCAACGTCTCCGGCTGCCTGACGCCCATTGGCGATCCGCCGCTCTTTCTCGGCTTCCTCAAGGGCGTTCCGTTCTGGTGGGTGGCCCAACACTGCTGGCAGGCGTGGGCTGTCGGCGTCGGCCTGTTGCTGGCGATCTTCTTTGTGTGCGACACGGTCAACTTCCGCAAAGCCCCCAAGCCGGTGCGCGATTACGAGACCGCGCATGAGACCTGGCGCTTTGGCGGACTGCGCAACCTCTGGTTTCTGGGGGCGATCCTCGGCTCGGTGTTTGTGAATGATCCGCCGTTTCTGCGCGAGGCGATCATGCTCGCGGCGGCCCTCGGCTCGTGGTTCTGGACGCCGAAGGAAATCCATAACGCGAACGACTTTACGATGGAGCCGGTCAAGGAGGTGGCGTGGCTTTTCTTGGGGATCTTCGCCACGATGGTTCCCGCCCTCGAATACCTGCAAGCGCACGCCGCATCGCTCGGGCTGCACAGCGAAATGCAGTTCTACTGGGCCACGGGGCTCCTTTCCGGCGTGCTCGACAACGCCCCCACCTACCTCTCCTTCCTGGCCACGGCGTTCGGCCTGAGCGGGCTGGACTTGAACACCGGAATGCCGCAGTTCCTCGCCGGGCATGGGCCGACGCTCGTGGCCATCTCCGTGGGCGCGGTGTTCTTCGGCGCGATGACCTACATCGGCAACGGGCCAAATTTCATGGTCAAAGCCATCGCCGAGCGGGCGAAGGTGGAGACGCCCGGTTTTTTTGCCTACCTCCTGCGCTACGCGGTGCCGATTTTGCTGCCGGTTTGTTTTCTTGTCGGGATTCTCTTTTTCTCCCGGTGGAAATGGTTCTAAGCCAAGCCAATCCTCGGAGAACAGAAAATCTGGAACTCAGGAAAAAACAGCCGAAGCGATGCCTTTCCTCCTGAGTTCCTGAGTTCCAGATTTTTCTATTTTTTAAATCAGCGAATACGCCCTAAGATGGTTGCATGTTTACCGGACTTGTTGAAGAAACCGCACGCATCCTCTCTGTGGAGCCCATTGGAGGCGGCGCGCGCCTGACCCTCGAAGCCGCCGTTGTCCTGGAAGGGACGCACGCGGGCGATTCCATCGCCGTCAACGGCTGCTGCCTGACCATCACCGCGATGGAAGGCAACCGGCTCTCCTTCGATCTGCTGGCGGAGACGCTCGACAAAACGAACCTCGGTGACCAAAAACCCGGCTCGGTGGCCAATCTGGAACGGGCGCTTGCCGCCAACGGACGGCTCGGGGGGCACTTCGTTCAGGGGCATGTCGATACCACCGCGCGCATCCTTGCGCTGGAGCCGCACGGGCAGGATCACCGGATGGAAATCGAACTGCCGCCCGCCTTCGCCCGCTACGTCGCCTACAAAGGCTCCATCGGCATCAACGGCATCAGCCTCACGGCAGCGGAAGTGCGCGAGGCGAGCGTCGTCATCTGGCTCATCCCGCACACCATGGAAGTCACCAACCTCCACACCCTCAAGGCGGGCGACCGGGTGAACGTGGAATTCGACATGCTGGCGAAATACCTGGAACGGCTCACGGATCCCCGGTTGAAGGCGTAGGTTTTCGCGTCGGCGCGAACCGACTCTACAAATAAACCCCCGGAGGGGTGCTGCGGGCGTGCTCCAGGAAGCGCCGGGAGACGCCGATGTATTTCTCCGCCCAGGTGCGGATCTTGGCTTGCGCGTCGAGGTCGAGCGTTTTGACCACCTTGCCCGGCGAACCGAGCACCAGCGAGCCGGGCGGGATCTTTGTGCCGCTTGTGACCAGCGTGCCCGCGCCGATGATGGAGCGCGCACCGATCTCCACGCCGTCGAGGAGGATCGCCCCCATGCCAATGAGGCATTCGTCGCCGATGGTGCAGGCGTGGATCATCGCCATGTGGCCGATGGTCACCAGTTCGCCGATGAGCACCGGGCAATCGTCGGCCAGATGCACCACCGAACCGTCCTGGATGTTGGAGCGCGGGCCGACGTGGATGCGGTTGATGTCCCCGCGCAGCACCGTGTTGTACCAAACGCTCGACTCCTCCTCCAGGGTCACGTGGCCCATGATCGAGGCCGTCGGGGCGACAAACGCCGTGGGATGGATGGAAGGTGTGCGGTCGAAAAACTCGTTCATGCGTTCTTCTAATGTCATAGCCATAATGGAAAACATTCTCATTGCCCTCGCCGCTTGGCAATGCCGATAAACAGGAGCTTGGAGGATTTTTTGCGGTTTTGAAAAAATCTCTTTGACATCGGAAATGGGCAGTGACACAACACGGGCAAGGTTTCTGGACTCCCAGGAATCCGAAAGTTCAAAAACAGTTCAAAACACAACCCGGAACAAACCGCTAGAAATCCCAATCCATGAACAAGGCAGAACTCGTTGAATCCGTTCAGAAAGCCCTCGGTGCCAGCAAAGCAGAAGCAGAGCGCGCCGTTGTCGCCGTCATCGACAGCATCAAAGCTGGTCTCAAGAAAACCAAGAACGTCCAGCTCATCGGCTTTGGCACCTTCAAGGTCGCCGAGCGCGCGGCTCGCATGGGCGTCAACCCCAAGACCGGCGAGAAGATCAAGATCAAGAAGTCCAAGACCGTCAAATTCGCGGCGGGCAAAGACCTCAAGAGCAAAATTTAAGTCCTGGGAATTTCCCCCTCGATAACCGAGACACCCCGTTTGGCCCTATGGCAAAACGGGGTGTCTCATTTTTATTGCATGCTATAATGCCCTCGCGCTCCTTGCGAGCCGCTGCTTTGAATCCATGCCCACTTTTGCCGATATTCTTCCCGCCCACGGCCCGCTGCTTGCCCTTGCGCCCATGCAGGACATCACCGATCTGCCGTTCTGGCGCGTGATGCAGCACTACGGCGGCGCGGATCTCTATTACACGGAGTATTTCCGGGTACACCGCGATTCCAAGCCGGAGCGGCACATCCTGCGCTCCCTGGACGAGAACCCGACGGGCCGACCCGTGATCGCGCAGATGATCGGCGAGGACATCCCCTCGCTTCTCCGCACGGCCCACGCGCTCCAGCGCCACCCGATCTTCGGCATCGACCTCAACCTTGGCTGCCCCGCGCCGGTGGTCTGCCGCAAAAGCGCCGGGGGAGGGCTGCTCAAGCGCCCGGAGCACATCGACGCCATTTTGCGCGAACTGCGGCCCGTCATTGGCGTGCAGTTTACCGTGAAAACGCGGATCGGCTGGGACGATCCCTCGGAGTTCAACCGGCTGCTGGACGTCTTCGCCAAGCATGAGGTGGATGCCTTCACCGTCCATGGGCGCACCGTAAAGGAGCTTTACCGCACGCGCGTGCACCTGGACCGCATCCAGCAAGCTGTGCAACGCTTGCGCGCGCCGGTGCTTGCCAACGGCAACGTCCTCTCGGTGGCGCTTGCCCGCGAGACGCTCTCCGCCACGGGAGCCGCCGGGCTGATGATCGGGCGCGGGGCCATCCGCAACCCGTGGCTTTTCCAGCAAATCCGCGACGACGCCCAAGGGAAGCCGTTTTTTCAGCCAACGCTGCGGGATCTGCGCGGCTACATCAACCATCTCTATGCCGAAACGCGCGTCCCGCATCTGACCGAGGCCAACAACGTCTCCAAGCTTAAGAAATACATGAACTTCATCGGGCAGGGGATCGGGCCGGACGAGGCGTTTTTGCACGGCATCCGGCGGGCTGCAACCGAGGCGGAGTTCTTCGGCCTCTGCGACCAGCACCTCAACAGCGACGCTCCTTTCCCCGCCGAGCCGCCCGTGCGCGCACTGCTCTGCGCGCGCAGCGAGGCGCTGGAAGGGTAGGGACGGCACTCCAAACGAGGCGTGGCTGCTTCAATTTTGCGCGTTCAGGACGGCACGGAGTGCCGTCCCCACCTCGCGGCAGCCGCGGGAAGAGTGGCTACTTCGCCGCGACCAGTTCGTTGACCTTTGTCATGACCGCGAACGCGTCGGCGACATAAAGGACGTCGGCTTTGCCGCGCGCCCAGCCGCAATTCGCGTCGAGGCTGATGGCGCGGCGCTCCTTGATGAAGCGCCAGCCCACCGCGTGCGGCTCTTCGCCGTGGCAGCAGGTGGAGAGCCCCTTGGGATGGCGCGGCGTGGAGCCGGTCTGACCAATCTGGTTGAGGTGGGTGAGGAAGGAGATCACGGCCTGGCCTTCGCCGCCGAGATCGACGAGCGATTTGCTGCTGCCGAGCGAGGCGCGCGTGTGGGTGAGGAAGTCGCGGATGAGCGTTTCAGCTTCCGGCACGTGCGTCTGGCCGTCGGCCTGCTTCTTGGTCCAGCCTGCGCCGGTGACGAAAAGCAGATCAGCGTCGGGCCGGATGGTCTGGGCGTCGGCGGAAGGGGCGCGCAGTCCGGTGACGGTTGTGCGTTTGCAAGCGTCGCCGAGGCTGACGGCAACCGCTTCCACGGTAGCCGTGCCCGCTGCGCCTTCCCAAGCGGGCTGACTGCCGGGATCGACAAGCAGGAACCACGGGCGCTGCGTGCGCGAGAGGACGGCTTCCATGCGTTGGCGGTAATACCAGCGTGTGACGGCCACCTGGCAGTTCTCGGCGCGCACGTCGGTGACATGGGTTTCCACCCGGCCGTTGAGGCGCGCGGCGACCCCGGCCAGAACGCGGTTCCAGCGGGAGGTGGCGGGCGCGATCACCACCGTGGCAGCAGCGGCTTTGCAAAGGGCTTCGGCGGCGGCGGCGTCGGACGCATAGCGAGACTGGGCGAAATCCGCCCCCTCAACGCTGAGGAATTTTGCGGCACCGCAACTGGCGATCTGGTTCGCAGCGGCTCCGGTTTTTTCGCCGACAATGGCGACGCTAAAACTGCCACCCAGCGCGCCCGCGAGCGATTGGGCGGTTTGGAGGGATTCAAGGGCAGATTTGGCAAGGCTGCCGTCCGCTTCGGTATGAACGAGTAAGAGAATGTTTTCCATAGAAAAAGGGGTGTTAATTTACTTGCTGATCCACTCGACGATTTCGCGGGCGATTTCCTCCGGCGCGGCGTCTTTGACGATCCGGGTTTCGCGCAGTTGCTTGGGCAGGGCGACGCTGGCGAAGGCGACGCCTTCCGCGCCCGCCTTGGTGGGCTTGGCTTTTTGCAGCGCGGGCATGACGAGGCGCATGTTGGCCATGCCGACCTGCGGGTTGTTCTTCGGCTCCGGCAGGTTGCCGGTGGCCCAGCCGAGCAGCGCGGGGGCTCCGGCACAGGTGGAAACCTGGTGTTTGCCGCCTTCGATGCGCTCCAGAATCTCCAGCGAGCCGTCAGCGTTGACCTTGAGCTCGTCCACGCCTTGGAATTGGTCGGCGATGCCGAGTTTTTCGCCGATGACCTGCATGGTGACACCCGCACAGCGCGAGGCGCTTTCCCATCCGCCAAAGACGAGCAGCTTGCCCTTGTCGAGGCCGGGGATGGCGAGGATGGCATCGGCCAGCGCGTTTGCCGTTTCAAAGGAGTCGGTGAAGCCGCTGGCGGAGCCGTCGAGGGCGACCAACTCAAAGGGGACTTTCTGCGCGAGGCTCATCATCACCTGCTGGAGCTTGGCCTTGGGCGCGAGGCTCACCAGGTAGACCTTGCTGCCGGGAGCGTTCTTGGCGAGGTTGGCCGCTTCAAAAAGCGCGTGGCCCGCCCAGGGGTCGAGCACCGAAGGGAGCATCGCCTCGTTTTTCAAAGCAGGCCCGGTGGGGCTGCTCACGGGTTCAAGGGTTTGAAGCGGATCGGGTACGATGCTTCCGCAGACGACAATTTGGTAGGCTGTGCTCATAGATGGAAAAAAGCGAGGCGGGCACTTTAGCGTAGAAAGGGGGGGCGCGTCCACTGGGGAAATGAGGGGGAGGCAGGGCGCACGCATCTAATATAAAGACATAAGAGGATCAGGAACTCAGGAAATCAGGAGAAGAAAGAGGGGTGGCAAACTATTTGTTCCGAAAAACAGCGCCTTTTCTCAAGAGTGGCAAAGTGCTTTACGCATTCCCTTCGGCCTTTTCCTGATTTCCTGAGTTCCTGATAGATTTTAGATGCGTGGCCCTGGTAAGGGGGTGAATCTCGCGTGGACATTGCGCCGCTCCTTGGGCAGCATGGCGTTTCTTATGTCGATCTCCGCCAAGCTCAAAGGCAGCACCGTTTTTGTCGGGTGCGGTTTTGCCGCCAAATACCTCCTGGGAGGAGGCAACTTCTCGGTGCCCTTGCAGTGGATGCTGGGGTTGCTGCGGATGGGAGCCGACGCGGTCTGGCTGGAAATCCTGCCCGCCACCGACGACCCGGAGAGCGACGCGCGGCACATCCGCACCTTTGAGGAACGCCTGGAAGCGCACGGCCTGGGGGGGCGCTACTGTTTGCTGCACCACAAGCGACCGGGCGAGGAGCAGGAACTCGCCGACATGGAGGCCCACGGGCTTTCCATCGCAGATTTGGAGAAACGCCTGAGCGGGCCGAATATCCTGCTCAACTTGAGCTACTCCCTTCACCAGCCGCTGCTCGGGCGCTTTGAGCGGAGGGTCTTGTGCGATCTCGATCCCGGCGAAATCTCCTACTGGATGGCCCGCATGGAGATGGGGCAATCCTATCACGACACCTTCTGCACCATCGGCCTGAACCTGAATGCGCCCGACTGCACCGCCGCGCCCGCCGTCATGCCCCGGCGGACGTTTTATCCCATCGTGGACACGCAGCTTTTCCAGCCGATGCCCCGCCCGGCGCGCCCCCGTTTCACCACGGTGACGCAGTGGTATTGGGGCAAATACATGGACATCAACGGCCAATACCCGGATCTCTCCAAGCAAGCCGCCTTCCAGCAATACATGACGCTCCCCGCGTGCGTGCCCGAGGCGGAGCTGGAGCTGGCCGTGAACCTCAACCCGGATGACCCCGAGCGCGCGCGCATCCGCAGCTTTGGCTGGGGGCTCGTCCACCCGCACGAAGTGGCGCCGGGCCCGGCGGAATACCGCGCCTACATCGCCGGTTCGCTCGCCGAGTTCACCCCCGTCAAGCAGGCCGACGCCATCTGGCGCACCGGGTGGTTCAGCGACCGCGCGGCGGCTTATCTGGCTTCGGGCAGGCCGGAAATCACCGAGGACACCGCCGCCTCGCGCTATCTTCCAGAGGACTCCGGCGTGCTCATCGTCTCCTCGTTGGAGGAAGCCGCGGAGGCCGTGCGGCGCGTGATGAAAGACTGGGATCGCCTCTCCGCGCAAGCGCGCGCCACCGCCGTGGAATACTTCGACTCCGTCAAAAACCTGGAGCGCATCCTCGCGGATGTTTTATAGCGTTTCTCGGAAAGAATTTTTGAAACGCAGAAGGTGGATCGTGCGCTCCGCGCGCGATTCCGGGGGTGGGCATCGCAAACAAAATCAGCTCGCTGCGCTCGATATGCTTTGAAAAATCGCCCGCGGAGCGGCCGATCCACCAGCAGATCTACCACACGGCGGTGCTTTGGGATTCGAAAATCCTTGTCGAGACATGTTCTATAACCCGAAGGGTTTACAGAAAATAGCCGGGGGTTGAGCGAAGCGACACCCCCGGTTTCAATCAACATGCGGCTCACCCCGAAGGGGTGGCAGAAAACCCGCCCTCTGCCACCCCTTCGGGGTGAGCGTGGTTGTGACGCGGTTCCGGTGGTGTCGGCGCGCAGCGCGCCTCAACCACCGGCTAGGGTCTGGAAACCCTTTGGGTTTCTTCCCGTGCAAACTGCGGGTGGTTCAGGATCGCCTGTGCAAAATCGGGTTGCTGTTCATCCGTAATTCCAGCGGGGAATTTCGCGCCGGAGCGTTGCCATTTCTCCAGCCAATCGGCTCCAAAAACCTCGTGGCAACCGGCGGAGGGCAAGAGCCGCGCCGCAGGCGTGAGCGCAATGGTGGTCTCCCGCTTTTCGCCGATGCTGCGGCCCTTGGCGATGTGGAAGCCGGCCGCGAGCAGGGCGGCGCGGATCGCCGTGGAGCAGGTGTAGGTGAAGAGTTCGGCGGCGCGGCCTCCGCAAACGGCGAACAGGCAGCGGAACGCCTCCAGCGTCCAGTGGTCGTTGTCGGAATTGCTGGAGAACATGTCGTAGAAAATAATATCCGGCAGATCGGCGGCCTGCGTTATTTTCTCCAAAAAATCTCCCTTCAGCAGCGTCCAGCTCAGCCCCGCGTGCACCGGAGACTGCCATTCGCCCTGCTTGAGAATCGCATCGGGAGCGGCATGGCGCAGGTAGGGAAAGAAGTTGTTGTTTACGCGCGCAAGCTTCAGGGAATCGAGGTCGTTCTCAAAGCTCACCATCCGCATCGGGCGCACGGGGCCGAGGCGTGCGGCGTCTTCGTAAGCATGGATGGCCGCCATGGCGTTGGCGGCTGCGCCGAGGCCCACATCCCAGACCACCAGCGGCTCCGGGGCTTCCAAATCGCGCAGCCGCTCAAGCAGCCGCGACTGCTCAACATACAAACGGCGCGCTTCTTCGATGGGCGGCGTGCGCGAGTGCATGATCTCCCCGGAGGCGATGTGGCGGATGCTCCCAAATCCCTCCGGCGCAACGTGCACCTCATACGCCCCGAGCTTCACGATCCTGCGTTTGCGGGTTTTTACCGGGTGCTGCGGGGGGTGATCCATATCCTCCGCGTGCAGCACCTCGCGCTTGGCGTGGTAAAGCGGGAGGAAACGGTCTTCCAGAACGCTCGCGCGAATTTCCCGCATGAGTTGATGATAGAAATAGATGTTGTGCTGCCCCAGCAACTGCCAGCCAAGCGTCTCCCCGGTCTTGGTCAAATGGTGGAGATAAGCGCGGGAGTAGCGCGCGCAGGTCGGGCAGGAGCAAGCGGGATCGAGCGGCTCTTGCGAGAACTTGTAAACACTCCGGCGGAATTGCAAGTAGCCGCGCGAGGTGAAGGCTCCGCCGCGTTGGGCCACCTGGTTGGGGATGATGCAGTCGAACATGTCCACGCCCCGGTGCACCGCTTCGAGAATGTCCAGCGGCGTACCCACTCCCATTAAGTAGCGCGGTTTATCGTGCGGCAGCAGTGCTGTCGTGAACTCGCAGGTGTCCTCGCGCTCGCTGCGGCTCTCGCCCACGGCAAGCCCGCCAATGGCCATGCCGTCAAAGGGCATCGCGCAAAGGCTTTCTGCGCTCTCGCGGCGCAAGTTTGGAAAGAGCGCCCCCTGCACAATCCCAAAGAGTGCCTGCGGCGAATCCCCACGCGCGGCCAGGCTGCGCAACGCCCAGCGGTGCGTGATGCCGAGCGCCGCCCGCGCTGCCGCCTCATCCGCCGTGGAAGGGATGCACTGGTCGAGCGCCATCATGATGTCGCTGCCGATGGCCCGCTGTGTCTCGATGCTCAACTCCGGGCTCAGGAGAATCGTTTGCCCATCCAGATAGCTCTGGAATTGCGCCCCTTCCTCGGTCATGGAGCGAGAGTGCGGCAGCGAGAAAATCTGGAACCCGCCGGAGTCCGTGAGCACCGATTTTTTCCAACTCATGAACTCGTGAATGCCGCCCACGCTGCGAAACACTTCGGGGCCAGGCCGCAGCAGCAGGTGATAGGTGTTGGCCAAGAGGATTTGTGACCCGGCGTCCTCAAGGGATTGCGTCGTCTGCGCTTTCACCGTTGCCTGCGTGCCCACCGGCATGAAGAGCGGCGTCTGCACCTCGTTGTGGAGCGTGCGGAAGGTGGCCGCGCGGGCACGCGAGCCGGTGGCAACGGCTTCAAGCTGGAAATTAAGACGGGAACTCATGGATTAGGACGGCAGGAGAAGAGAATCAGGAACTCAGGAAATCAGGAAGAAGAGAATCAGGAATTTGGGGGGTATGCACTTGTTCATGATCCCGCTTGCTTGGTACGCTTTCGAGGCAGGAGCCTCGCAAACAAGCGCGTTACCAAGCTGGAGCTTCGTAACGAGGGCAAAAATGTGGAGATGCGGATATAACGTGGGGATGTGGATATGCAGGAACCCGGAGGGTTCCCAGAGAATAGCCGGGGGTTGAGCGAAGCGATACCCCCGGTATGGGAGCGTCTGCGATTGACCCCAAAGGGGTCGCAGAAACCCATTGTGAGCTTCTGCCACCCCTTTGGGGTGAATCCGATTTGTGTTTTGGTTCCGGGGGTGTCGCTTCGCTCAACCCCCGGCTATTCTCTATAAACCCTGCGGGTTATTGATCGCCTGCAATGGTCAGGATCATTGTGTAAAATGGTATCACGCTCTTTTCCTCCCGGTGCTGCGTTCCAGATTGATTTACTTTCCTGATGCCAGATTTTAAGCTCCCCCCATGCAAACCCACGAACTCCCACTCCGCCCGCAGCAGGAATTTATTGAGCTTCATAAGTTGCTCAAGTTTCTGGGCATTGCCGAGAGCGGCGCGGAGGCCAAGCTGCTGGTGGCCGAGGGCCTTGTGACCGTGGACGGCGCTCTGGAACTGCGCAAGGCGTGCAAGATTCGCGTCGGGCAGGTGGTGGAAATGCGCGACGTGCGGATTACTGTTTTGCCGGGGCCGCAGGAGTAGCGGTGGGCGTCGGCGCTTCGCCGGGCCAGGGGATCGCGCCCGCGTCGAAGGCCATCATGTTGGCGCTGTTTGCGATTTGGAATTGCTCCACCACCGCGCCATCGCTGTCGAACAAGGTGATCGCTTTGCTCCCGGCGGGTTGGCCCAACACCGCCCAGCGCAAAAACCGCGTGTCGCTGATGTGGCTGAGAGGCAGGCCGTCCGTGGTTGCCAGATAGCAGCCCGCGCGGTTGAGGCACGCCTTGATTTCCAGCGAGCCGGGCTTGTTGTGATCCAAGGGATTCGGGATGAGCGCGACCGTCAACGTCGGCGAGGGGACAAACGGTTTTTCGTCGGGGAATTTCAACTCGCTGGCGATCTGCTCGTAGGTGTCGCTGGCGCGGATGTCTTGCTCAAAGAGCACCTTTGGCTCCTCGCCCGGCTTCACGCCGGTGAAGTCGTAGCCGCGCAGGCGTTGGAGCGTGGCGTTTTCGTAGAGGACGTAGAGCTTGTCTTCGGTTTGGGAAGCCGCCAGCTTCACAGGGGGCGGATCACCGGGTTGCACGGACAACGTACGGAGCGCCTTTTTCGCCAACTTATCGGTATCAGAGTATTGCCTAACGATATTGTCTTTGATCGTCCATAGAGTGCGATTGAAGCCATAACCCCAGTAACTCACTGCTCCCTCAAAGTGAGGAACGAGCGCTTTGTATATTCTGATCGGTGGTCTTTCGGCTTCGCGAACAAGTTGCGCGTCCGGGTCTTCGCCAGATGTAGCTGCCGGTTTTAAGATGACGGAGTAATACAAAGGCACTGAAGAATCGGGCCGGGTTTCTATGAACGGCGTTCCTTTGTCGCTCATCCCCAGCGCGGTAATCCGCCGCACACGCGGCGAATCGTCGTCATCCACCCAGTCATTTCCAATGAACCCAACCCCCTCCACGCCCAAATCTCCCACCGTCACGCCGCGCGCGCGGTAGGTTCCGGGCGGGCATGGCTTGCCTTGGTCGTCCTTGCCGTCCCATTGCGTTTCGAGGCCGTCGTCGCCCTTGGTCAGTTCGCCCGGTTCGATCTCCTGGTGCAGCACGCGAACGAGTTTCCCGGCGGCATCATACACGCCCAGCGAGAGCGTTCCCTCCATCGGTGGAGGCAGAAAGGTGATCTTCACCGGCTCGGCAAACACGCCGCACGCCGCCGCGAGGAGTAGCGCGAGCGCCAGAACAGCGCTCGTTCCCAATCTCCTGATTGGGAATGCGAGTGTCCGCGAAACTCTGTTTCGAAAACCGCAGATTGCCATAAGACTGCCGAATAATCCTCCGCACGCTTGGTCTAAGACTACGGTTCTCGAATCGGAGATTCGCAGACAAGGGCGTTCCCAATCAGGAGATTGGGAACGAGAACCCAAAAGAACACGCCGCCGCCGACAGGATTTCAGACCGGGCGTTTTACGCCGGTTCTTTGCGAACATAATGACGCCATTGCACATCGGGGAATATGTTGTCCCTCCATTCGCAATTTTCCAGAAACTTTTCGTCAATGTTTCGTCCCCGGAGCTGATCGTAGAGCCGGGTGAAGCGCAAAATGTGGTCCTTCGTGCGCTTGGTGGCGTAGGCCTGCGCGGTGCCGGTCTTCATCAGGAAGGCCCAATCGCTCGACTGCGCGAGCAGCAGTTCGCGGGCAAGCTGCCGCAGCGCCCGTTCCTCAAGGGGCGTCAATTCGGCGCGCGCGGCGCATTCGCTCGCCACCTCCGTCATGCGGCGGGCGGCGGCGTGGAGGTGGGGGTAGATCCACGAGTTGCTCTCGTCGAGCCAGACCTCCCAGTAGCCCTTGTGCCCCCAACTGGAGGCCGAGGGAACCACAAGTTGTTGCGTGGGATGATCCGCCAGGAACTGGCTTGGCGTGGTCATTGTGAAAGTCTGCTGGTCGAAGGCCGCCTTGCGGATGAAGAGGTTCAAGAATTCCGGCCCCTCAAACCACCAGTGGCCGAAGAGTTCGGCGTCGTAAGGGCTGACGACAATGGGGTCGATGTTGGTGTTCTCCAGCAATTGCTCGATCTGTTTCACCCGCGAATGCACAAAATGCCCGGCGTGGGCGTCCGCCGCTCCCATCGCCCAGGCGCGGTTGTACACGTCCTTGTCCGGGGTGGCCCCGGTGATGCGGTGGTATTTGATGCCGGAAAACTTGCGCACGCTGCCGGAGGGGAGGAACTCGCCCAGGTTTTCGGGCGGCAGATCGAACCCGATGTCGCGGTAGAAATCGCGGTAAGCCGGGTCGCCGGGGTAGCCGTCTTCCTGGCTCCAGACCTGGCGGCTCGATTCCCGGTCGCGCGCGAACACCGCCGGGCCCGCCGGGGTGTAGCACGGGGAGAAAATGGCGTAGCGCGGGCGCGGGTTGCCGAACATCAGCCCGTGCGAGTCGATCACAAACCAGCGGATGTTCGCTTCCGCGAGCACCTCCTCAATCCCGGCCACATACCCGCATTCCGGCAGCCAGATGCCTTGCGGATCGCGCCCGAAACATTCGCGGTAATCGTCCCGCGCGATGAGGATTTGCGCCCGCACCGCCTCCGGGAAGTTCTGCATCAGCGGCAGGAACCCGTGCGTGGCCGCGCAGGTGATGATCTCCAGAAAGCCCTCGTTCTGGAGCCGGGCGAACTCGGGCAGGAGTTGCCCCTTGCATTCGTCCACAAACAGGCAGCGGCACGATTGGAAGCGCTCCAGGTAAAAGCGCGCCAGACTTTGCAGGCGGGAATCGTGGTGGGTGCGCTCCACCTCGCGCGTGGCGAGCGCGATGGCCCGGTCGAGGTAACGCACGTAGCGTTCCTGCAAAAGCGGATCGCGCAACATCGCGCAGAGCGGCGGCGTGAGGGACATCGTGAGCGCAAAGGGCACCTGCTCGGTCGTCAGCCCGCGGAACATCTGGAGCAGCGGGATGTAGGTTTCCGTGATCGCCTCGAAAAACCAGTCTTCCTCCAGGAATTCCGGGTACTCGGGATGGCGCACATACGGGAGGTGCGCGTGAAGGATCAAAGCGAGATGGCCCCTGGACATGGGCAGAGAGGATGCAGGAGGAACCCTCCGGGATGAAGGGAAAAATGAGGGTTTCACGCAATACCGGGAAAACCCCGAGGCGTCGAACGGGTAAAATGGCTCACACGGAGGCTTTTGCCTCCTCCCTCCGTGTGAGACTGCTTGCAAATCCTGCCCCGCTCCGGCACATTGCCGCCATGACTCCCATCAAAGGCGCGGGCGGCTCTCCCGGCGGCATCGGTTCCTTTTTTCTCGGATTTTTGATGATGTGCGCGGGGTTTTACCTGCTTCTGCAATCCATCGTCGTTACCCAGGTGTTTGGGCTCGGCATGGGGCTCTTCCGTGTCGCGTTCTTTGGCGGCTCGCTCCCCATCACCAGCGGCATGATTCTCATTCCGATGCTATTCGGCGTGGGGATGGTGTTTTATAATGCCCGCAACCTCATCGGTTGGGCGCTGGCCGTGGGTTCGCTCGTGGCGCTGATCGTCGGGGTGATCTCCAGCATCCATTTTGTGATGCGCAACATGAGCCTCTTCGATTTGCTCGTCATCCTGATCCTCTGCGTCGGCGGCGCGGGCCTGTTTTTGCGCTCGCTGCGGGATCAGGAACGAGGTTGAAGAAGATCTTATCAGGAACTCAGGAAACCAGGAAAAAGGAGAGAGCAAAATCGCTTTGCTTCATTTCCCTCATTTTTTTCCTGAGTTCCTGATCCTCGTTTGCCTTTGAATTGAGATGCGTTGGCCCTGGCTTAGAGCATTTTACAAAAAAATGTGGCCAGTGGCTTGGGAGCGCCGAAGGCTGGTGCAAGGCGGCTTGGCCCGCAGCGGCTGTGTTTGTAAACACAGCCCAAGGGACAAACGGTTTGCAACGGCCTTCGCCGCCCCAAGACGCGGCTATAGTTTTTGGTAAATTGCTCTAGAGATCGGCTTGCCGAGCCGGGAAGTTCCAGTCAAAGTAAGAAGCTTGTCTTTTTCCACATCCATACATCCTCGGCGCGTGGTGATCACCGGTCTTGGCCCGATCACTTGCTGCGGCACGGGACGGGACGCCTTCTGGCGCGCCGTCCACGCCGGAGTGAGTGGGATCGGCCCCGTCACGCACTTTGACGCCAGCCCGTTTCACGCCCGGTGCGCCGGGGAAGTGGACTGGAACCCGGCGGACGTCTTTCCGCCGCACCGGCTCAAGCGTCTCGACCGCTGCTCGCAATTCGCCGTCGCCTCCGCGCTGCTGGCGCTGGAAGATGCCCGTTTGCCGTGGTCGCCGGAGAAGCCGCAGCCGCGCGTGGGCGTTTCGTTCGGCTCGGCGCTCGGCGGGATCGCGCAGGCGGAATACGAGCACGTCCGGTTTTTGAAAAAAGGGATGCGCGCGGTGAATCCCGCGCTGGCGCTGGAGATTTTCGGCGGGGCCACCCACGCGAACATCGCCATCGAGTGCGGCTTCCGCGGGCCAGGCGCCACGAACGCCAACTCGTGCGCGAGCGGCGTGGTCGCCGTGGGCGAAGCGTTGCGCTACATCCGCGAAGGCCGGGCCGACGTGATGATCGCGGGCGGCTCCGAAGCCCCCTTGAGCCCGCTCACCTTCGGCGCGTTTGACCACATCAAGACCATGAGCCGCTGGCAGGGAGAACCGCGCCTGGCCTACCGGCCTTTCGACCTTCACCGGGACGGCTTCGTGCTGGGCGAGGGAGCCGCCAGCCTCGTGATGGAGGAATACGGGCACGCCGTTGCGCGCGGCGCACACATTTACGCCGAGGTCTGCGGCTACGGGCTCAACAACGAGGCCTACCACATGACCACGCCGCTCCCCACCGGCGAATGCGTCATCGCCTGCATGCGCGAGGCGCTCGCCGACGCCGGAATGCAGCCGGGGGAGATCGACTACATCAACGCCCACGCCAGCAGCACGCAGCTCAACGACGCCAACGAGACCGCCTGCATCAAAGAGGTGTTCGGCGACCACGCACGCCGCCTCGCCGTAAGCGGCACCAAACCGTTCACCGCGCACCCGCTCGGGGCCACCGGAGCCATCGAAACGGTCGTCTGCGCACTGGCGCTGGAAGAAGGCTACATCCCCCCCACGCTGCATTACGAAACGCCCGACCCGAAGTGCGACCTCGACATCGTGCCCCACCAGGGCCGCTACCAGCCGCTCCGGGCTGTGATGAACAATGCGTTTGGGTTCGGCGGGATCAATGCGTGTGTGGTGCTGCGGAGCGTGGAATTATAGGTTCTATAAGTCGTATCAGACCTATAGGACTTATAAAAACGTGCCCTTCGTGCTCTCTGTGGTAAATTCTTCTCTTTATGGCATTCGAACTTTCCTCGCATTACCAGCCGATGGGCGATCAGGCCCAGGCGATTGCCAAGCTGGTCAAAACCGTCGAGGCGGGCAACCGGCACCAGACGCTTTTGGGCGTGACCGGCTCGGGCAAGACGTTCACGGTTTCCAATGTCATCGCGCAGGTCGACAAGCCGACGCTGGTCATCGCCCACAACAAGACCCTCGCCGCCCAGCTTTACAGCGAGTTCAAGCAATTCTTCCCGAACAACGCCGTCGAGTATTTCGTCAGCTACTTCGATTACTACCAGCCCGAGGCCTACATCCCGCGCACGGACACTTACATCGAGAAAGACTCCTCCATCAACGAGGAGATCGAGCGGCTGCGCCTTTCCGCCACCGCCTCGCTGCTCTCGCGGCGCGACGTGATCGTGATTGCCAGCGTCTCGTGCATCTACGGCTTGGGTTCGCCGGAGGACTATTTGAACATGCTCGCGGAGTTCCACGTCGGGCAGCCGATCACCCGCGAGGCCGTGCTCTCGAAGCTCGTGGAGATGCTCTACGAGCGCAACGACATCGCCTTTGAGCGGGGCCGCTTCCGCGTGCGCGGCGACGTGGTGGAAATCTACCCCGCCAGCGCCGACGAGGAGGCACTGCGCATCGAGTTCTTCGGCGACGAAATCGACCGCCTCTCCCGCTTCGATCCCCTCACCGGCCACCTCCTCGCGCAGCTTCCCAAGATCGTCCTCTTTCCGGCCAAGCAATTTGTCACCCCGTATGACAAGCTCCAGACCGCCATGCGCACCATCCGCGAGGAACTCGACGCCCGCGTGATCTGGTTCGAGGCGCAGGGGCGGCTGCTTGAAGCCCAGCGCATCAAGATGCGCACGGAGTTCGATCTGGAGATGATGCAGGAGATGGGTTTCTGCAGCGGCATCGAGAACTACTCGCGCCATCTCTCGGGCCGCCCGCCCGGCTCGCGCCCGTTCACGCTGCTCGACTTTTTCCCGCGCGATTTCCTCTGCGTCATCGACGAATCCCACGCCACCGTCCCGCAGGTGGGCGGGATGTATGAGGGGGATCGTTCGCGCAAAAGCGTGCTGGTGGATTACGGCTTCCGCCTGCCCAGCGCCATGGACAACCGCCCGCTCAAGTTCCCGGAGTTCATGGAAATGACCAACCAACTCCTCTACGTGAGCGCCACCCCGGCGGACTTCGAGTTGCGCAACAGCGTGGTGGGAAATAGCGGCTACCTCCCCGGCAAAAAGGAGGCGCTCGCCAACGGAGAACCGGAGCCGGTCGCTTTTGCCGGGGAATTTCACCTCTCCCGCACCGACCAGCCGCCCGAGAAGTTCGACGTCCACACGCCCGGCGCGATCCTCATCGCCGAGCAGATCATCCGGCCCACGGGCCTGCTCGATCCGCAGATCACCATCCGCCCGCTCGCCCACCAGATCGACGACACCATCGAGCTTTGCCGCCAGCGCGTGGAGAAAGAGGAGCGCGTCCTCGTCACCACGCTCACCAAGCGCACGGCGGAAGACCTCACCGATTACCTGCGCGACGTCGGCCTCAAAGTCCGCTACCTGCACAGCGACATCGACACCATCGAGCGCGTGGAAATCCTGCGGGCGTTGCGGGCGGCGGAGTTCGACATCCTGGTCGGCATCAACCTCTTGAGAGAAGGGCTCGACCTGCCGGAAGTCTCGCTCGTCTGCATCCTCGACGCCGACAAGGAAGGCTACCTGCGCAGCCAGACCTCGCTCATCCAGACGGCGGGCCGCGCCGCGCGCCACGTCAACGGCGAGGTCTATCTCTTTGCCGATGTGGTGACCAAAAGCATGGCCAAGCTCATCGCCGTCACGGAATACCGCCGCGCCAAGCAGATGGAATACAACCAGAAGCACGGCATCACCCCCACCACCATCAAGCGCGCCGTGCAGGAAAGCCTGCACACCATTTTGAAAGGGCGGGAGATGGAAGCCTCCGTCGTGCGCGAAAGCGGCGCGAGCTTCGACGTGGGCGAGTTGTTGCGCGAGCTCCAGGCCGAGATGGTGGAAGCCGCCGGAAACCTTGAATACGAGCGGGCGGCGCTGCTGCGCGACCAGATTGCCGAACTCAAGAGCGGCACCGGAATGGACAAGATCGAGCCTCGCAAGCCGGTGAAATACAGCGCGGGCAAGAAGCACACCGGGAAGAAGCCCGTGGGCGGGAAGAAAAAGCCCTTTTAGAGCAATTTACCAAAAACTATAGCCGCGTCTTGGGGCGGCGAAGGCCGT
>JBAXQF010000032.1:0-22501 GCA_037131875.1 Verrucomicrobiota bacterium | reverse complement strand
GATGGTGCGGGCCTTCAGCCCTGCTCCCGTTTTTCCCGATACATGGGGCTGCGCCCCATGCTGTTATGGAGCCGCGCCGTTGGCGCTCTGGAACCCAGGGCGGCGTTTCGCTTTGCTGGCTGGTTTCTGGCCCTTTCCGCGCGAAAGCAATGCGTCCGCGTCCATCGAACACACCCTACGGCGGCGTGTTGAAGGGAGACCAGAACGCGGCATCCGTCACGCCCGAAAGCGCCTGATACGTCAGCGCGGGAGGATACGGATAGACGCTCACAGTAAACGTCGGCCCGAAGATGTTGCCCAACACATCGGCGCCCGTTGCATAGAGAGGGCTGCTCGACTTTAGATACGGTTTGATATCCGCGAAGACCACGGAAGAACCGCTGTGTTTGTTGTTTTCAAAGGCATACTGGCCGATTGCGTCGTCGATCATCCGCAAATCCTCCTTCACCAGAACGGCTTGCGAGCGCAGCCGGGCGCGCAGGAAGTTCGGCACGGCAAGGGTCGCCAGCAGGGCAATGATCGCCACAACGATCATGATTTCCACCAGAGTGAACCCGTGGAGCGGGCGCACTCTACCGCAACGCTTCTGGAGAGGAATGCGCACCATTTACGTAGGAGCATCACCCGTGCCGCCGGGTGCTAAATATGGATCGCCTTGCCGAAGGCCGATCCCACGCTCTCGTGCACGGCTTCGCTCAAGGTCGGATGGGCGTGGATCGTCGCCTCGATCTCCTCGTAGGTGGCTTCCAGGGTGATCGCCAGCCCGAGCTCAGCGATCATCTCCGTCGCCTCCGGGCCGACAATGTGCGCGCCCAGGATTTCGCCGTTGGCCTCGCCGATCAAGATTTTCACGAATCCTTCCATATCCCCAAGGGCGCGGGCCTTGCCGCTGGCCATGAACGGGAACTTGCCGAGCTTGTAAGCAATCCCCTTCGCCTTGGCTTCCCCTTCCGTGAGCCCCACGCTGGCCACCTGCGGGCTGGCGTAGGTGCAGGCCGGGAAAGTGGTGACGCGCTTGGGCTTGTGGCCTGCGAGGAACATCCCCTCCACCGCCTGGATCGCCTCAAAGCTGGCCACATGCGCCAGCCAGGGTGGCCCGATGATGTCGCCCGCCGCGTAAACGCCGGGAACGCTGGTTTCGTAATGATCGTTCACCTTGAGGTAGCCGCGCTCGGTCAGTTCCAGTTTGAGCGAGCCGGTGGGCAGGATGGGTGAGACGCCGATGGCCACCAACGCCACCTCGGCTTCCAGCGTCTCCTCTTTTTTGCCGGAAACGGTCAGTTTTACGCCCTTGTCGGTGGCCTCGGCGGCGGTGATCTTGGTGTTGGTGAGCATCGTGATGCCCTGCTTCTGGTAGGCTTTCTCCACCACCGTGGAAATGTCGGCGTCCTCGTAGGGGAGGGCATTGGGCAGCATTTCCACCATGGTCACCTTGGTGCCAAAAGCGTTGTAGAAATAGCCGAACTCCGTGCCGATGGCCCCCGCGCCGATGATAAGCATCGACTTGGGCTGCGTCGGCATCACCATCGCCTCCTTGCTGCTGATCACGGTCTTGCCGTTGAAAGGGAGATTTGGGAGCCCGCGCGAAACGCAGCCGGTGGCGACGAGAATTTTCGGCGCGCTGTGGCTCTCCTGCTTGCCGTCGGCCAGCTTCACCTTCACCACGCCGCCCGCTTCCAGGTCGGCTTCCCCGCGGATGTAGTCGATCTTGTTTTTCTTGAAAAGGAACTCGATGCCCGCCGCGTTCTTGTCCGAGACATCGCGGGAACGGGCGATGATTTTGCCCCAGTCATAGCTGAGCCCATCGACCTTCATCCCAAACTCACCAGCCCGCTTGTTCATCGTCTGGTAAAGCTCTGCGTTGCGCAGGAGGGACTTGGTGGGGATGCAGCCCCAGTTCAGACAGGTGCCGCCCGCGCGTTCTTTTTCAATGCAGGCCACCTTTTTCCCAAGCTGGGCCGCGCGAATCGCTCCAACATACCCCGCAGGGCCACCGCCGATGACAATCAGGTCGTAGTTCATAGGTTTCTTAAGGATGCTCCTGTTCCCCTCGCCGGGTCAAAAGAAATCGACTCCGACCCAACGCCCCGGTTATTAGGGTTCTGGAATCAAGTAGCGTGTAAAGATTAGCAAAGGTTCTGCTCGCCCTGCAAGGCAGAAGCCCCAGCTACCGAGCATTCTCTTTCCCCCGCTCCAAAAACAGCTTCCCGGCGCGACGGCGGGCGTGCCAGTTGCCGGGGAGATTCACTTTGGCGGGGGCGCTTTGGCCGGGCGCAAGAAGAGAACGGACGGTTTCCACTTGAGCGAAGCCCACCTCCGGCACCCCGCTCCTTTTGAGCCAGGCTTGGATGCGGCGGCGCTGCTGGGCGAGGGGCATCTTGCGCAAGGGCGTCACGGCCATTGCCTCACCAAGCTCTTCGTTCGCCAGCGCGGCGAGCCATTCCTCTTCCGCCCGCAGGAGCACCGCCGTGCGCCAGACCGCTCCGCGCACATCCCGGCCAAAGACCTGCTCCAGCACCGGCAGCAATGCGTGGCGCACCCGGTTGCGGGTGAAATCGAGCGCCCGGTTGCTCTCGTCTTCGCGGAACTTGAGGGCGTGGCTGGCAATGTACGCATCAATTTCCTCCCGCCAAACGCCCAGCAGGGGCCGCAACAGCCGGAGCCGGACGCCCTCCACCACGCGTTCGGAGTCCGGGCTCATCCCGCCCAGGCCCGCGCGCCCCGTCCCGCGAAAGAGGTTGAAGAGCAGCGTCTCCACCTGGTCATCGGCGTGATGCGCAAGGAATAAAGCCCGGCAGCGGCGGCGGCGGGCCACTCGGGCGAAGAAAGCATAGCGGGCATTGCGCGCATTCGTTTCGAGGGATTGCCCCGCTTCTTTTGCCAAGCGCGCAACATCCACCCGTTCCGACTCCCATTCCAAGCCCAGCCGTTTTGCCAGCGCCGCGACAAACCGGGCATCCGCCGCAGCGGCGCGCCCCCGCAGCCCGTGGTGGAGATGGCAGACGATGAGCCGCTTAAACCCGGCTTCCAGCAGCGCATG
Source organism: Verrucomicrobiota bacterium (assembly GCA_037131875.1). Taxonomy (GTDB): domain Bacteria; phylum Verrucomicrobiota; class Verrucomicrobiia; order Chthoniobacterales; family Chthoniobacteraceae; genus UBA695. The sequence goes on along the minus strand of JBAXQF010000032.1, from coordinate 19,461 downwards.
GAGCAACGCCACGGAATCCCGCCCCCCGGAGACGCCCACCAAATAGCGGGCCGTTCGGGAAAGCCCGCCGAGATCCAGCGCAAGAGGTTTTTTCTTTTCACACGAAGGCACGAAGGCACGAAGGGGGAGGTTGCCTTTCTCTTCTTCGTGCCTTCGTGCCTTCGTGTGAGCCTTTCTTGTTTTCAGCGGTGGATTTGATCCCTTCTCTTCCTTTGCGGCCTTTGCGTTCTTTGCGCGAGATAAATCAGCGGATCTCCGCCGCGCCAAAGTAAGGCACGAGGGCTTCGGGGAGCTTGATGCTTCCGTCGGCCTGCTGGTAAGTCTCGATCAACGCCACAAACAGGCGCGGCATGGCGGTTCCCGAGCCGTTGAGCGTGTGGCAGAAGCGGTTCTTGCCCTCCGCGTCCTTGAACTTGAGGTTCATGCGGCGCGCCTGAAAATCGGTATAATTTGAGCAACTGGAAACTTCCAGGTAGGCATTCTGACCGGGCGCCCAAACTTCGATGTCATAAGTCTTGGCCGAGCCGAAACCCATGTCGCCGGTGCAAAGCTCGATCACCCGGTAATGCAACCCCAGGAGTTGGAGCACCCGCTCGGCGTTGGCGGTGAGTTTTTCGAGCTCGTCCCAGGAAGTCTCTGGCGTGGTCAGCTTGACCAGTTCCACTTTGTCGAACTGGTGCACGCGGATGAGGCCCCTTGTCATGCGCCCCGCCGAACCGGCCTCCCGGCGGAAACACGGCGTGTAAGCCACGAAGGATTTGGGGAGTTCGTTCAAAGAGAGAATCTCTTCCCGGTGCAAATTCGTCACCGGCACCTCGGCGGTGGGGGCAAGGAAAAGTTCCCCGTTTTCGAGCCCATACATATCCTCCTCAAACTTCGGAAGCTGACCGGTGCCGACCATGGAGTCCCGTTTAATCAGAAACGGCGGGCTGACTTCCAAATAATGGTGCTCCCGGGTGTGGAGATCGAGGCAGAAATTCAGGAGCGCCCGTTCCAAGCGCGCGCCCGGCCCGGTATAACAGACAAACCCGCTGCCGCTGATCTTGGCGGCGCGTTCCAAGTCAAACAGGCCCAGCTTGGCGCCCAGCGCCACATGATCCGCCGGAGCAAAAGAGAGCGCGGGCTTTTCACCCCAGACCCGGACTTCCGGGTTCGCACTGGCATCCGCGCCGAGGGGATTTTTATCGTGGGGCAGGTTGGGCAGTTGGAGCAGCAAGTTGCGCTGGGCCTCGTCCGCCTGGGTGGTTTGCTCCGTGAGCTTCGTGATTTCCTCGCCGATCCCGCGCACTTGCTCTTCCAGATCCGGAGCCTGTTCCCCTTTGGAACGCTTCATGCCGATCTCCTTGCTCAAGCGTTTGCGGTCGCCGTTGAGCTGTTGGAGCCGGGTTTCGAGATCCCGGCGCACCTTGTCACACGCGAGAATCTCGTCGAGTTTCAAATGCGCGTCGCCATTGCGTGTGGCAAGCCGTTCGCGAACGTAGTCTGGGTTTTCCCGGATAAGCCTGATGTCGAGCATGCCGGGAAGAATAGCGGTTTGGGAGAAGCGCACAAACCTGAAATGCAACGACTCAGAAAAAGGGGGTCTGGAAAGTTATACGCGGCTTTCTGAAGAAGATTTTATTTTTTAAAGACCTGCTTCTTCATCATCTAAATGTGAATATCTTGGCAAAGACTCGTTCCACAATGCAGCCGCGGGCGTTCCACGGGGAATAGGTGCGGTGAAGAACATGGGAGGGAATGGCGATTCCGTGCCAGACACTGCGAGGAGGGGGGAGTTTCCCCCCGTTGTTCGCAGTTATCGGGGAGTTATTGGCAAAGTTATGCGGAGCCTGGAAAGGGACTCGCGCAAAGGGACGCAAAGAACGCAAAGGGGAAACCTTAGGGAGTTTGTGTTCTGTCCGTCCAAGATTCTGTCTTTGCGTTCTTTGCGCCTCTTTGCGCGAGATTAAAAGGTCGCTTTTTTACGCCGGGGGGGCGGTTTCCCAGCGCTGCGCTTGCAGCGCGTCGATGGCGGCGGCCACTTCCGCCTCTTTTTTGCTGCGTCCGCTGCCGCGCCCGAGGTCGAGGCCATTCCAGGTCACCACGGATTCAAAATGCTTCTGGTGCTCCGGGCCGGACTGGCTCACGACGGTGTAAACCGGGCTGCGCGGAGAAAGCGCCTGCAAGAGTTCCTGGAGGCGGCCCTTGGGGTTCACATGCACCGGTTCATGCAGGAGATTCTGGATGTCCGGCTCGGCCTCGCGGAGGATAAACTGGCGCACGGTCTCCAAATCGCTGTCGAGAAACATCGCGCCGATCAACGCCTCAAACGCATCCGCCAGCGCCGAAGCGCGCAAGCGCCCGCCGCTCGATTCCTCGCCCCGGCCCATCATGAGGTAATCGCCGATGCCAATGGCGATGGCATGCACCTTGAGCCCCTCGCGGGAGACCAGCCGCGACCGCATCTTGGTCAGGTGGCCCTCGGGCAGGGTCGGGAACCGTTCAAAGAGATGCTCGGTGAAGATCAGTTGCAACACGGCGTCGCCCAGAAATTCCAGCCGCTGGTTGTCAAAATGGCGGCGCTGGGTTTCGTGGCCCAGGCTCGGGTGCGTCAAGGCTTCGGCAAGGAACAGGGAATTGCGGAATTTGTATTGAATCCGCTTTTCCAACGGGTTCATGAAGCTCGGCGACGGAAGATCCGGCGGGGGCGGGGGGGGGGACTGCAAAACGTCGTTCATTGCAGAGAAGTATTTTCTGGAAGCCCGGAGGCTTTGGCGAATTCCTGGACGGCGGCAAGCGTGGCGCTCAGGAAAACAGAGAGGGTGGTAAAAACGGCGGCGTGTTCCTCGCGGGAAACGGCGATCCGCTCCCCCGGTTTCCACGTCCGCGTGAAAGCGACGAGCTGGGGCGCGGATGCACCCTCGGCGGGAGGTTGCACCGCCTTGAGCTGCACGGTCAGAGCGTCCCCGGCGGGAACAATTCCTCCGGTCTGGAGAAAGCAGCGGTGCAGGGCGACCAGGCTCAGGAGTTCGGCCTCCAGCGGAAGTGTCAGCGCGTAGCGGCTCTTGAGATGGGTGAGGCGGGTGGGGAGATCCAGCTGGCCGGTCTCGGAGTTGACTTCCGCCGCCAATGCCGCGAGATCGCCCGAAGCCCTGGCCTTCGCGGCATGGAACGCCACCAGCCCGCACACGCGGCGGATGTCTTCCAAAAAAAACTGGCACAGCCCCAGCGCTTCGCCAAGGCTGATTTTGAACCACCAGCGGGCCGCCTCTTCGCGGGCAGTTTCCAGAGGGAACCGGAATGGCGTGGAGGGCAGCCCGGCCACGGAGCGGAACATTTCCTCGTAGGCTTGCTCATTTACCGTGCGTGCGCCGGCCCAGGTGAGCACCATCACGTCGCTCAAATGCTGCAACGCGCCGAGATAGCGCATACCGAGGTCATTCAAGCTGATGGATTGCGCGGAGGGTTCACTCATGGGGAACGCACCAAGGCATACGGGAAGGCGCAGGGAAGGTCAAGGGGAGAGCGAGGAAAGACGCGGGGAGCTGAAGCCTAACCCGCCTGCCCCTTGAGCAACTCGCGCGCGTGGGCCAGGGCGGATTCGCTTTTGCCGCCGAGCATGCGCGCGATTTCCTCCACGCGGGCCTCGCCCTCCACGGCGGTGAGATGCGAGTGGGTGCGCTCGTCGCGAAATTCCTTCGTAACGACGCATTGCGACTGCGCCGCCGCCGCAACCTGCGGCAGGTGGGTGATGCAGAGCACCTGGTGGCGCTCGCCCAGCGAACGCATTTTCGCGCCCACGGTGTGGGCGATCTCGCCGCCCACGTTGGCGTCGATCTCGTCGAACACCAGCAGGCCGACTGTGTCCTGCCCGGCGAGCGTGGATTTCACCGCCAGCATGACGCGGGAAATTTCGCCGCTCGACGCGATGGCCTTGAGCGGCTTGAGCGGTTCGCCGGGGTTCGGCGCGAAGAGGAATTCCACGGCTTCCAGCCCGTGCGGGCCCGGTTTTTCCAGTGCGGCGAGCGCGATTTCAAACTCGCTTTTCTTGAACCCGAGATCGCGCAACTGGCGGCAGACATCGGCGGCGAGCTTCGGCGCGGCTGCGGTGCGTTGGGCGGAGAGTTTCTGCCCGGCGGCAAGCAGGGCGCAGCGGGCGGCCTCGATGGCGCGGGTCAGGCGTTCAAGCTCTTCTCCGCGGGATTCGATCTTGCGCAACCGTTCCGTCGCCTGTTCGCCAAAGGCAATCACCTCCGGCAGACTTGGGCCGTATTTGCGCTTGAGCGTTTCCAGCAGCGTCACGCGCTCTTCAAGTTCGGCGAGCTGCGCGGGGTCGAGATCCAGCCGCCCGGCATAGCGTTCCAGTTCGCGGACAGTCTCGTCCAGGCTGGTCAGCGCGGCCGCGTGCGTCTGGGCCAGCGGGGCGGTGGCGGGGTCGAGCTTTTCCAGCTCGCGAAAGAGCCGGGTCAGCTCCGCGAGGCCGGGCAGCAGCGCGTCATCGGCGTCGGAGAGCCGCCGGGCGATCTGCGTGGAAAGTTCGACAAGGCGGCGGCTGTTGGCGGCGACATGGTAGCGGGCAACGAGCGCTTCTTCCTCGTCCTCGCGCAGCGCGGCGGCTTCGATCTCGCGCGCTTGGTGGCGCAGCAGTTCCAGCTCGCGTTCAAGGGCGGATTCGCTCTGGGAAAGCTCCGCGTGTTCGGCGACGAGGGCGTTCAGGTCGCGGTAGAGCGTTTCGTATTCGCGGAGCAGCGGGCCGCCATTTGCAAAGGCGTCGAGCAGAGCGCGCTGTTTTTCCACGGAAAGCAGAGACTGGTGGTCATGCGGCCCATGAAGATCCACGAGCGAGTCTCCCAACTCCCCGAGCACCGCCAGCGTGGTGGCGCTGGCGTTGACAAACTGGCGGTTCGCCCCGGCGCGGGTGAACGAGCGTTTGACGATCAGCTCCCCTCCCTCGCACGGTTCCACCCCCTGCTCTTCCAGCCACGGGTTGAGTGTCTCGGCGTCGGGCAGTTCAAACACAGCTTCCACCGTGCAGGCGTCTGCGCCCGTGCGGATCAGGCTTTTATCGGCCCGCTCGCCCAGGATCAGCTTGAGCGCGCCCAGGATGATGGATTTGCCCGAGCCGGTCTCGCCCGTGACGGCCACAAAACCGCTCCCCATGCGCCATTCGAGGTCTTCGACCAGCGCCAGGTTGCGAATTCTGAGGGAAGTGAGCGTTGCGGGCACGCGGGGATTATGTAGACTATCCGCAAATTTTCAACCCGCGACTCGCTTTTCCATGGCAGACCTCAGCATTACCTTTCTCGGCACGGGAACCTCGCAAGGGGTGCCGATGATCAGTTGCGCCTGCCCGGTTTGCCTTTCCAGGGATCCCCGCGACAAACGCACGCGCTCTTCCATTTACATCCAAACGCCTGAGGCGGCGTGGGTGGTGGATACCGGGCCGGAGTTCCGTTTGCAATGCTTGCGCGAGGGGGTCAGCCGGATGGACGCCGTGGTCTACACGCACGGCCACACGGATCACGTCATGGGGTTTGACGATCTGCGCCGCTTTTGCGAGGGGGAGCGCTGGCTGCCCATCTACGCCGGGCGGGAGACCATGGACGATCTCCAGCGCATCTTTGCGTTCGCCTTCAACGGCGAAAATCTTTTTCCCGGTTATGTGCGGCCAGACCCCAGGGTGGTCAAGCCGTTCGAGCCGTTTCAAATTGGCGCAACAACCCTGACGCCCTTGCCCGTGAAGCACGGGCGCGCCGCTGTGTTTGGCTACCTGCTGGAGCGCGAAGGCCGGGCGCTGGCGGCCTACTTGAGTGACTGCAAGGAAATCGGCGATGCCGTGGCGGAGCGGATTCGCGGGGTGGAGGTGCTCATTGTGGACGCGCTGCGCCATCGCTTGCACCCCACGCACATGACCGTCGCCGAGGCGCTCGCCTTTGTGGAGCGCGTGCAACCCGGCGCGACGTGGTTCACCCACCTCTGCCATGATCTGGGCCATGCGGAAACGGAGGCCGCGTTACCCCCCGGCGTGCGCATCGCCTATGACGGATTGCGACTGGCGCCATGAAGAGGGCTCACGCAAAGACGCAAAGACGCAAAAGAAGCACGGGGCTCTTTGCTTCCGTGCGTCTTTGCGTGAGCTTTTTATTCCTGACGTTGCATTGTGGAGCCGCGATCCCGGACGCCCGGGCTACGGTGGTCGTGTTTAATGAAACGGATCCCTCGTCCGTCAGCCTCGCCGGGTATTACGCGGAGAAGCGCGGCATTCCCTTCGACCATCTCATCGGCCTCACCTGCACGCTGGATGAAACCATCAGCCGGGTGGATTACGAGAACACCATTGCTGCGCCCTTGCTCAAAGCGTTCCTTGCGCATGGTTGGTGGAAGAAGGAAGCCGACTTGGACAACGGGCGCGTCTGGAAGAGCACGATCCGCTACCTGGCGGTCATCCGGGGCATTCCGCTGAAGATCGCCCCGGTGCCTGAGTGGGAGGGAGACAAGCCGGTGGCGCGCCCCGTGGAGCTCAACCACAATGAGGCGGCTGTGGATTCCGAACTGGCGACGCTTGGCCTGAACACGCGCCAGATTTCAGGGCCGGTGGAGAACCCCTGTTTTCAAAATTCTTCCAGAGCGCAGGAAGCACCCCCCGCCTGGCTGCTGCGGGTTTGCCGGTTGGACGCAGCCCACGAGGCCACGGTGCGCCGGATGATTAACGATGCCCTCGCGGCGGAAAAAACCGGTCTCTGGGGGTTCGCGTATGTGGATTCGCGGGGGCTTGCCAGTGGACCCCACTATGACGGGGACACCTGGCTTCGCGAGTTGGCCGCCGATATTACCAGCCACGGCATGGTGTGCATCCACGACCAAGAGCCCACGCTTTTTCCAGAGCATTACCCGATGAGCCGCGCCGCCCTCTATTTTGGATGGTACAGCGAGGAGGTGCAGGGGGTGTTCACGAAAAACAACGTCCGCTTTGTTCCCGGCGCGGTGGCCGTCCATCTCCATTCCTTCAGCGCGTCCACCCTGCGCATGCCGTTGAAAAACTGGTGTGCGCCGTTGTTGGAAATGGGAGCCGCCGCGACGCTCGGCAATGTGTATGAGCCCTACCTCCCGCTCACCACGCATCTGGACATATTTGAGCGGATGCTGCGAACCGGCTCCACGTTTGCAGACGCCGCCTACGCCGCGCAGCCGGTGCTCTCCTGGATGGCAACCTTCATCGGAGACCCGCTTTACCGGCCCTTTAACCCCCAGGCCATGGCCAAACCCGCAAAAGCTGCCGCCGAATATGTGGCCTACAGGGAAGGGGCGAACCTCTGGGCGCAAAATGGCTGGGAGGTGGGGGAGCCCGCGCTACAGGCAAGGGGGCGGGGGCTCAAGAGCGGAGTGATTTATGAAGGGCTCGGCTTGCTCCAGGCCGCAAAAAACGATCCCGATGCCGCACTGGCTTCCTGGGATCAGGCCCGCCGTTTTTACAACAAGCAGGATGCGGACTCCATCCGCTGCGCATTGCACTCCATCGCGCTCTTGCGCAAAATGGGCAAAACCGACGCCGCGCTGGCCCTTGCGCGCGAACAAAGCAAAAAATTCCGCAGCGCAGACGCCGCTGCGCGGCTGTGGGCAATCCAACTCGAACTCGCTCCGCCGCCTTCCCCAAGCCCAACCCCGGTTTCCCCCGATGCAATTCCCTGACCGCTACGCCCGCTGGCTTGAAGAGGCTTTTGTAGCCGAAGCCCCACCCCTGCGCACCGCGCGGGAAATCCCGGCCATTGAACTGCAAACGCTCTGGATGGCGGGAGAATTTGGGCGCGACTTCACGACCACCACCGGCGGGCAGGTGCGCGTGGAGCGGTTCGGTGCGTGGAATCGCCAAGCCGGGCCGCATTTCACGGGCGCGGAGATTTTGTTCGGAAGCTCGCGGGTTCGGGGCGGGGTGGAGGTGCATTGGAATGCCGGCGAATGGGAGCAATGCGCCGCGCACAGCCCGGAGTACGAAGGGACGATTCTCCATGTTTTTGCGCGGGAAGCGGCGCGCGAACGGGGGCAGGCGATTCCCGCGACCTGCACCGCCCTGGGTCGCGAAGTGCCTCAGCTCTGGTTGGATGTCCGGCGGTTCGAATTTCTTCCGGTCGATCCCCCGCCTTGCGCAGCACCCACCGCTTGCGGCGAGGCGTTTGCGGAGATGCCCCCGGCGCGCGTGTTGGAACTCGTGGAGGCGGCGGCCCAATACCGGCTCTGCCGCAAAGCCGCGCGCCAGGCGCGGCGCGCGGAGCAGTTTGGCCCGCAGGAGGCGCTCTACCAAGGCGTCGCCGAGGCGCTCGGCTACCGGAACAACAAGCTGCCGTTCACGCTCCTGGCCCAGCGTTTTCCCCTCGAGTTGTTGCGCGCGCGGCGCGGGGAGATCGAGCCGCTCCTTTTCGCCGGGAGCGGATTTCTCAACGCCACCGACCTCAGCCCGATGCCAGGCGACACCCGCAGCTACTTGCGGGAGGTCTGGGCCCAATGGTGGCCCCACCGCACCGACTACGAGCGCTTGACCGTGCCCGCGAGCCTTTGGAATTTGCGGAGCCAGCGCCCGGTGAACCATCCCCAGCGGCGGGTGGCGGCCCTGGCGGAAATCGTGCGCCACTGGCCGGTGTTGGAAACGCTGGCGCGCACGGCGAACGTGTCAGCGATCCGCAAATTTTTCACCAAACTGCAACATCCCTACTGGGATTTTCATTACACGCTTACCTCCAGACGCTCGGCTTCGCGCATGGCGCTCGTGGGCGAGGCGCGTATTGTGGATCTGCTCCTGAATGTCTTCTTTCCCGGCGCGGTTTCAGCGGCGCCAACGTTCTGGGAAACCTACCGCGCGCTGTCGGCGGCGGATTCAAATCAACGCGTGGAGATCGCCGCGCGGCGGCTCTTCGGGACAAGCGCCCTGGGTCGCCAGCTTTGCAAACGGGCCATGACACAGCAAGGGCTGCTGCAAATTTACGAGGACTTTTGCATGGCTTGCGACGCCGACTGCGCCCGTTGCGCCATGCCCGAGCGGCTGGGCCGGTGGGAGCAGCCGGAATATGGCGGCGCTACTGCGTCTTGAGCAGCTCCCGGTTTTTCCACAAATAGCCCACGCCCGAATAGAGGGTGAGCCCGAGGGCGATGCCGATGAGCGGGCTGCCGAGCCGGTTCTGGGCTGCGTCCAGAAATGCAGGGCTCAGGCCGAGCCCCCTGAATTCATGTGCGGAGAGGATGCCCAGAAAGAAAATGACGGTGGCGATCTGCCAGCCGGTTTTGTGTTTTCCCAGAGCTTCCGAAGGCAGCACGATCCCCTTGGAAGCCGCCAGCAGCCGCAGCCCTGTGATGAGAAATTCGCGGCTGATGATGACCACCACGGCCCACGCCGGAATGGCGCTCGAGGGCGGGGGCACCAGGCAGATAAAGGCCCCGGCGATCATGATCTTGTCCACCAGGGGATCCATCAGTTTGCCGAAATCCGTAACCAGCCCATAGCGGCGGGCGATGTAGCCGTCGGCATAGTCTGTAATACTCCCGATGATAAACAGCGCCAGCGCCACCGTGTGCCCAAAGCGCCAGTCCACGCTCAGAGCGGCGACAAAGCCGAGCGTCAGAAAAAAGCGGGTGACGGTGAGGCGGTTGGGCAGGTTCATATTCCGAGACGCCCCACATTGGCATTCCGGGAGCAAGCCGGTCAATGCCGGAAAGCGGGCAACGTGTCTAAATAAAGGCAGAATCTATCAGGAACTCAGGAAATCAGGAAAAGAAGACAATGGCCATGGTTGCATGCAGCCTGAAAAACAGCCATTCATCCGGGAAGTTTTTTCCTGCCCTTCCTGAGTTCCTGATGGATTGAAAAAACCGTCGCGCGGGCTATTTCCCGCCGGAGACGATGTCGTTGAGCTTGAAGATCGGCAGGAACATGGCGACGACGATGCCGCCGACCACCACGCCCAGGAAAACGATCAGGAACGGCTCGATGAGGGATGTCAGCGCGTCCAGCATCGCCTCGATTTCCTCGTCCCAAAAATCGGCCATTTTTTCCAGCATGGCGTCGATTTTTCCGGTGGCCTCACCGGCGGAGACCATGCGGAGCATGATCGGCGGGAAAATCGTCTGGCGCATCATGGCTGCGGCGAGGCCGTCGCCCTTCTCCACTTCCGTTGCGACGCCTTTGATGGCCTTTTCGACCTGGGTGTTGCCCGAGGTCTCTCCCACGATGGCCATCACTTCCAGGATCGGCACGCCCGCGCGGATGAGCTGGGCGAAGGTGCGGGCAAACCGGCTCATGCAAATTTTGTGCACCAGCGGCCCCATGACCGGGAGCTTGAGTTTGTAGCGATCCCAGAGTTCCGTGCCCGCCGGGGTGGCCAGAAAACGCCGGATGCCGTAGATGCCGCCGCCGATGACCAGAACGATCGCAATCCAGTTGCCGCGAATCGCCTCGCTCACGTCGATGAGGAACTGCGTGGGAGCGGGAAGTTTCGCCCCAAAGCCCGAGAAAATGCCCGCGAAGGTGGGAACAACTTTGACGAGCAGGAAAGTGGTGATGCCGAGGGCGATGCAAATGACCGAGATCGGGTAGGTCATGGCGGATTTCACCTTTTTCGCCAGTCGCGAGGCGGATTCCAGAAACCCAGCCAGGCGGTCGAGAATCTCCGCGAGCATGCCCCCGGATTCTCCCGCCTTGACCATGGAGATGTAGAGGCGGGAAAAAATCTTTGGGTGTTTGGAGATCGCTTCCGTGAAGGTGTCGCCCTGTTGCACCCGGGCCATGATTTCGCCCACGATCAATTTCAACCCGGCTTGCTTGCGGGGGTCGGACTGCTCGTACAGCGCGGTGAGAGCCGTCAGGAGCGGCAACCCGGCATCCACCATGGTGGCGAGCTGGCGGGTGAAGAGCACCAGATCGGAATCACTCACTTTGACGCCTCTGCGCGAGATGGGGCGGACGGCCTTTTGCTCCAGCGAAAGCACCATCAGGCCGCGGGCCATGAGGGTGTTGATTGCGTTTTCCTCGTTGATGGCGTCCGCGACGCCGCTAATCGTCTTCCCCTCGGGATTGCGGGCTTGATAGGCGTAGGTGATCATGGTGTGCGGAGTGCTCGTGCCTTTGGAGCAAGTTTGGTGCTAGGGAAGCTAGCCTTCCTCCCGCAGGCGGGCGTGGACGGTGTTGAAGGCGGCATAGAATTCCTGGTGCGACGCAAGGCCCTGGCCGACAATCCCCTTCAAATTCGCCACATCCTTGGGGTGGAGCACCAGATCGACGCTCAAGGCGAAGGCCTGCATCGTGGAGTGGGGCGTGAGGGTTGGGCCGAGGAGGATCACAAAGAGCTTGCGCCGCAAGTCCAAGGGAACCGAGGCAAGCTGTGCGAGGACGGGATGCGCCTCGGCGTCGCCGCCGCCGAAGGTATCGGAAACCAGCAGCACGTCGTAGGAATGGGAATACAAGTCGGCGAGGGCCTGCTCGGGGGTGGCGACTGTGTGCACCTCAAACCCGAGCGAGTCGAGCTGGTCGATGGCGGCTTGCAGCACCTCCGGCGCATCCATGCAGAGAAGTGCCGTGAAATTGCGGGAGGCGGAAGGGGCGTTGCGCAACGGGTTCATAAGCGTTTTACTTGAGGGTGCGGGTGCCATCCAGCCTCAGCCCGGTGCTGGTTTCCGTGGCAATGCCCCGCTGTTTTTTGAGTTGGTCGATCTGGCGTTGCACGACCCCCTTGCGCGAGGCGTAGAGCATGGCGGTTTCCTCCGAGAGCGTATCGGCTTCATAGGCGCGCAGGATGCACTGGTCAAAGGTCATCCAGCCATAGGGGGCCCCGTCTTGGATGATCTCGTAAAAATCCCGCCCGTCGCCTTCGCCCAACGCAATGGCTTCCCTGGTGCGCAGGCTGTTGCCCATGATTTCCAGGAGCAGGCTGCGCCCGTCGCCGTTGTGCTTTGGGGCCAGGCGCTGGCTGACGACGTAGCGCAGCATTTCCGAAAGCCGCAGCCGCAACTGCTTTTCCTCTTCGCGGTTGAACATGCCCAGGATGCGGCTGATGGACTGCCCTGTGTCGATGGTGTGGATGGTGCTCAAAACCAGGTGGCCCGTTTCGGCGGCCGTCAGCGCAATCTCCACGGTGGCGCGGTCGCGCATTTCGCCCACGAGGATCACCTTGGGCGCCTGGCGCAGAGCGGCGCGAAGGCCATTTGGGTAGGAATCGAAGTCCGTGCCCAGTTCGCGTTGGTTAAAGGTGGCTTTTTGGTGCCGGTGCACGAATTCAATCGGGTCTTCCAAGGTGACAATGTGGACGGCCTTGGTGCGGTTGATCTCGTTGAGCATGCTGGCCAGGGTGGTGGTTTTGCCGCTGCCTGTGGCCCCCGTGACAAGGATCAGCCCGTTTTTTTCCTCCACCATGTCATAAAAAATGTGGGGCAGGTTGAGGCTTTGAATGGAGGGGGTGTTGGTTTGGAGCCTGCGCATGACCAAGGCCCAGTTTCCCCGTTGGCGGAAGATGTTGACGCGGAAGCGCATCCGGTCGTCGATGCCGTAGCCGCAGTCGCAGGAGCCGTTGCGGAGCAGGTCGCGGATGAGGCGATGGTCGTCGCGCAGCACGGTCAAGGCGATGCGCTCGATCTGCGTGGGCGTCAGCACATGGATGTTGTGCGGCGTGCGCACGGCTTTAAGAACGCCCTGGGCTTCCACTTGCAAGGGGCGGCCCACGGCAAAGACCAGGTCGGAAATGCCTTCATGGGACTCCACCATGCATTTGAGGAGGGCGTCGAGTTCAGGTTTTCTCATGGTGGGAGATTGTTTTTGGGAGATGGGACTTATAGGACGTATAAGTCTTATGGGACCTATTCATCCCAGTCATCGGGCGGTTCCTTCAGCAGGGCGCGGAATTTCTTTTTGTCGATGGCTTTTTCGTAGGCTTCCTCGGGGGAAATGCGGGCGGCCCGCAGGTGGTCGGTGATGGCGTCGTCGAGCGGCTGGTTGCCCTTCTTTTTGCCCACCTGCATCATGCCGGGAATTTGGTGGGTCTTGCCTTCGCGGATGAGGTTGGCAATGGGGCTGTCCACGACGAGGATTTCCAGCGCGGCGCACCGCCCCGGCTTGTCGATGCGCCGGAAGAGATTTTGCGCCACCACGCCCTTGAGGGATTCGGCCAGCGTGGTGCGGATCTGGTTTTGCTGGTTGGTGGGAAAAACGTCGATGATGCGGTCGATGGTCTTGGGCGCGCTGGAGGTGTGCAGCGTGCCAAAGACCAAGTGGCCTGTGGCGGCGGCGGTGAGGGCGAGCTCGATGGTCTCCAGGTCGCGCATTTCCCCCACGAGCACGATGTCCGGGTCTTCGCGCAGCGCCCCCTTGAGCGCCGAGGCGAAGGAGCGGGTGTGGACGCCCACTTCCCGGTGGTTGACCAGCGAGTTTTGGGAGCGGTGGACGAATTCGATCGGGTCTTCCACGGTGATAATGTGCTCCTTGCGCATGAGGTTGGCGTAGTCCACCATGGCCGCGAGCGTGGTCGATTTGCCCGAGCCGGTCGGCCCGGTGACAAGCACCATCCCTTTGCGCAGCATGGCGAATTTCTTGAGCACCGGGGGGAGCCCCAGGTCTTCCATGGTCAGGACTTTGCTGGGAATGAGCCGGAAGACGGCGGCGATCCCGTTTTTCTGGTTGAAAAAATTGGCGCGAAACCGGGCCACCTCGGGGTATTCGTAGCCGAAATCGACATCCCCGGTTTCCTCATACTGCTTGATCTTGATTTCCGGGGCGATCTCGTAGACCAGCGCCTTGAGGTCGTCGTTTTCCAGCGGCGGGGCGTCCACCCGCACCAGTTCGCCGTTGATGCGCAGGATGGGTTGGTTGCCGGTGGAGAGATGAAGGTCGCTGGCCTTCTGCTCGATCATGAAGCGAAAGAACGTGTCAATGCGTGCCATGGGATGGGAAAGTGCTGGTTGCCAAGGTTCTGGAGGTATCGTCTTTAAGGAGCAAGAGGGATGCCATGCTGGCCTAAATGAGGCAGGAAAAAGAGACGCAAAGGTTTTATCACGCCTTGCTCACCGAGTGAAAGCCAATGCGTGGTTTGGGTGAGTCCGGCGGCGGAACCAAAAGGGGTTGAATCTGCTGCCAGATCAAGCCGAGGGCCTGATCGTGCTCCAGCAGGGTCTTGTCGATCTCGGCCAAACGTTTGAGAATGGTGGCGTTGGCGGCAAGTTGCTCGCGCATCTGGGTAAAAGCCCGCACCACAAAAACGCTCATTTTTACCGCCTCGGGGCTATTCAGGATCATTGCCGCCATGATCGCCCCGTGTTCGGTGAAAGCATAAGGCAGGCTCTTGGAAAACTTTAGCTGGGCGAGGTGGTCGCAAATTGCGACCACCTCCAGCTTTTCCTCTGAAGTGAGCTGAAAGATAAAGTCTCCAGGAAAACGCCCAGCATTGCGTTTGACCTGTTCGTTCAGCCGCTTTGTGGGCACGCCATAGATTGTCGCCAAGTCCGCATCCAGCAATACTTTCTGGCTGCGGATCGTGAGAATCCGGGCTTCGAGGGAGGGGTCATTCTTCATGGGTGGGAGATGGGAATGCCAAAACCTGGCCGAAAAGAGGCGAAAAGGATAGCCGCAAAAAAGCGCAAGAGGCGCAAAAAGTGGGTATGGCTTCGTGTGCCGTTGAGTGGACTAGTTGGGATCATTTCTTTTTTTCATTCAGGATAGCGTTAATATCCGAAAGTGCCTGTTCGAGAGGAACAAGACCCATGTACGGCCCATAATCTCCGTGTCGGAATGGCTTCGTATACCAGTGCACTTGATCGCCGGTAATTTTGAACGATGTAACAAGGGGAAAATAAAAATAGCCTGATTTTTCCAGAAAAGCGAGGTAACGACCCTTCTCGAATGGACTCAAATCTCCTGCACCATCAAGCTGCGCGATGCAGGGATTTTCGGGGATTTTCCCCTTGATGACCTTTGAAACAAGGGAGTCATATACCGTCAATAGTGTTGGAACATCGCCTCGCTCGCCGACGACCTTGATCTCCCACGGAATCATCTGTTGATTGCGTATCTCGATAATCGCAATAACGCTTGCTTTGCAAACAAGGTCATCTTGATACCAACTGCCTGGCGTTGACTGCGCCGGATGTGGAAATAATCCAAGCAGGCACAACACGACCAAAGTCGATACGGATTTGGGAAAAGCTGTGCCCATCTGTGACCTTTCTGCGAACAGAGATTTTTGCGCTTTTTGCGCCTTTTTGCGGCCAATCTTTTTAATGATCTTCGGAAGTCACCCGCAGCACTTCCTCCAGGGTAGTGATTCCTTCGCGGGCTTTGTCGATGCCCGCCATGCGCAAGGTTTTCATCCCCTCCTGCACGGCTTGGTTTTTGATCACCGAGGCGCTGGCCCGCTTGACGATGAGGCGGCGGATGGATTCGCTGATGGGGAGGATTTCCAGAATGGCGGCCCGGCCTGAGTAGCCGCGGCCCTTGCAGCGCTCGCAGCCCGCGCCCCGGTAGAAGGTCTCGCCGATCAATTCGGGGATCTCCAACTTTTCAAACACATCCGGCTCGGGCACGAACTCTTCCTTGCAGTTCGGGCAGACGCGCCGCACCAGACGCTGGGCGCAGGTGAGCAGGACGGAGGAGGCGATGAGGAAGGGCTCGATGCCCATGTCGTCGAGGCGGCTGATGGCGCCCGCCGCGTCATTGGTGTGCAGGGTGCTCAAGACCTGGTGGCCGGTGAGGGCGGCTTTGACGGCAATGTCCGCCGTCTCCTGGTCGCGAATTTCGCCGATCATCACGATGTCCGGGTCTTGCCGCAAAATGGAGCGCAACGCCCCGGCAAAGGTGAGGCCGATTTCCGAGCGCACGGCGACCTGGTTGATGCCGATGAGCTGGTATTCCACCGGATCCTCGACGGTGACGATGTTGTACTCCGGGTTGTTGAGTTCCTGGAGCACGGAGTAGAGCGTGGTGGTTTTGCCCGAGCCGGTGGGGCCGGTGAGCAGGATCATGCCGTGGGGCGCGTCGATGGCTTTCTTGAAGATGCCCAGCGTGCGCTCGTCCAGCCCGAGAGTCTGGACGGAGCCGGAGAGGGCGCTTTTGTCCAGCAGACGGATGACGATTTTCTCGCCGTAGATGGTGGGGAGAAACGAGATGCGCAGGTCGATTTCCTTCCCGGCGATGCGGATGCGGAAGCGGCCGTCCTGGGGCAGGCGGCGCTCCGCGATGTCCAGCCGGGAGAGGATTTTGATGCGCGAGGCGATGGGCAACTGGAGGGATTTGGGCGGGGAGCTGGCCTCGATGAGGTTGCCGTCCACACGATAGCGCAGCTTGAGCACTTTCTCAAACGGCTCAATGTGGATGTCCGACGCTTTTTCCTTGAGCGCCTGGACGAGGATCATGTTGACGATTTTGACCGCGGGGCCGTCTTCGCCCTGGTCGCGCAGTTTGTCCAGATCGAGATGGTCGCGGTTTTCCTGGACGGATTCCAAGCTCCCCTCGGCCTCTTCAGCGGCGTCATGCATCACTTGATCCATGGCCAGGCCGCCGGAGTTGACGCCGGAAAGGGCGTCCTCGATGGCTTTTTCCGTGGCGATCATCGGGACGATCTCCAGCTTGGTGCGCTGGCGCAGGTCGTCCAAGGCGAGGACGTTCATCGGGTCCGCCATGGCCACAAAGAGCTTGTTGGCGAGCTTGCAGACCGGGGCGAGTTTGTAGGAGCGCGCGATCTCCTTGGGGATCAGGCTCGCCACGGCTTCGGGCGGATGCACCTTGGCGAGGTTGAGCGGGGGAACGTCCAGGCAGCGGCCCACCGAGATGACCATGTCCTGCTCGGTGACGTAGCCTTTGCTGGTGAGGATCTTGACGATGCGGCCGCCTTGCTGCTTCTGAAGCCCCATGACTTCCTCAAGCTGGCTGGGCAGGAGCAGACCGTCCTCAATGAGGACATCCGCGATCCGTTCTCCGAAAGTTTTAGCGGCCATGAGGGGTGAAGGGGGGTTAGCTGGCGAGCCGGTAGCTGTCGCGCAAGATGCGGTGGAGGACGCCGGGCATGGCCAGATGCCATTGGACGTGGTAGTCCACCGTTTGCTGGACGACGGCTTTGACGGCCAGGTCAAACGGGTTGTCGATGGCCACCATCATCGTGCGGCTGACGATGTCGAAGGCCACGACCCGTCGGCCCAAGGTCAGTTCCTCGGGAAGAATTTTGACGATCTGCCGGTCAATGTCGTAACACTCCAGCGGCGCATAGGCAAACTTGGTGCGGTCGAGAATCGCCGCGAGCAAGGGCTCGGCTTCCACGCCCGCCTCGATCACTTCTTCCAGCAATCCTGCGGCAAGGGCCGGGGTGGCTGGATCGGCTTGGATGGCGGCGTTGCGGCTGCGCACACGCTCCAGCGCGCTCTCCACCATCTCCCGCGTGGCCAGCCGATGCTGGATGAGGAAGCGCGAGAGCGGCTCGTTGGCGTCCTGTTCCAGGGAAACATCGGCTGCTTTGCGGGCGGGCTTGGAAGGCATCCGCGTTTCCGGGGTTGCGATGAGCGCGGGCTCCGGGGCGCCGGGTTCGGGCGCCGGTTCGGGGATTTCCACCAGCCCGAAGTCCAGGGCGATGGCCGTCTTGGCATTCGCCGAAGTGCCCCGGTTGAGCTTGGTTTCAAGGTCTTCGAGCAGAATGCGCACATCTGCGTTGTCGGGCTCGTGGAGGAGAATCCCCTCGTATTCCAGCAGCGCGGAGGAATACTGGCCGAGCCGCAGGTAGGTGTCTGCAAGTTTCCGGGTGACCGCCAGCCCGGCGCATTGATCCTCCAGCCGCCAATACGCATCCTTGAGGATCTCCAGCGACTGGTAGTCGTCCGGGTTGGCCTCGGTAATCGTCTTCAGCGTCTCGACCGTCTGGAGAATCTGTTCGCGTTCCTCCGGGGTGAGATGCTCGGCGAGGGAAATGGAGAGCGGGGTGTCGATGCCATAAGAATCGGCACAGAAAACGATTTTTCAAGCGAGTTTTGCGGTTTTCGTGCACGACACAAAAAATCCCGGTGCCCCTGCGGTCTTTTCTCCGGGGGTGCGCTCGGGTGTTTGGGAAAGAGATTTCCCAGACAAAGTTCCCGGTTGGTGCGAAACTTAAGCAGACAACAATTCACCGGAAAATGGGGTCCGGTGCAGTGGGACGGGTATCGGGGGAGCCCGTCCCACTTAATGTACGGGGGGCGTTGGCGAACCTTCTTGCGGCGCCCAGCGGGTTCAGGGTTATTGAAGCCCCTTCTTCGAGGTTTGTTGCGCGTTTATTCGCGCCTTTTTGTTCTTACTGCCTGCCGGGTTTGTGATAAGCTGACCGCCCGCGTGAACCAGCCCATCCAACCGCAAATCCTCCGCACCGAGCCGTCGCTCGATTACGAACTGCTCGACAGCGGCGCGGGCGAAAAGCTGGAGCGCTACGGAAAAGTGATCCTGCGCAGGCCCGACCCGCAGGCGCTTTGGGATAAAACCGCCCCCGCCCTTTGGAAAGAGGCCCACGGCTCGTTCGTGCGCGAGGGCCGCGACGGGCGGTGGCAGTTTACAAAAGGCGTCCCGGAAAAATGGACAATCCGTTTCGCGGGCCTCGCATTCCACATTCGCCCGACGGCTTTCAAGCACACCGGCATTTTCCCGGAGCAAGCGCCGAATTGGGATCGGATGCGGGAAGCCATCCGCACGGCGGGCAGGCCGGTTTCCGTGCTCAATCTCTTTGGCTACACGGGCGGCGCCACGCTCGCCTGCGCCCAGGCGGGCGCGAAGGTGTGCCACGTGGACGCCTCCAGGGCGAGCGTCGGTTGGGCGCGTGACAACGCGGAGCTTTCCGGCCTTGCGGACAAGCCGATCCGCTGGATCGTGGACGACGCCAAGGCCTTCGTCGCACGGGAACTGCGGCGCGGCAACCGCTACGACGCCATAGTGATGGATCCGCCCGCATTCGGACGCGGCCCCGAGGGGGACGTGTGGCAGATTGAGGACGACTTCGTGCCGCTGGTGGACGCCTGCAAGCGGCTCTTGAGCGAGAAGCCGCTCTTTTTTGCCCTCAACGGCTACGCCTCGGGCTACTCGCAGCTGGCCTACCGGTACAACCTACAGGATATGATGCAAAAGCATCAGGGCGGCGTCGAATCCGGCGAACTCACCCTGCTGGAATCCAAGGGAGGGCGGTTGCTGCCGTGCGGCATTTTCGCCCGCTGGCAGGCGCAATAATCCCAAACGCGAATATCGGTGGATAGAGCGTTTTCCCTGAATGTCTTTACACATTCCGTGGCGGCGAGTGGTGGATCGGCCGCTCCGCGGGCGATTCTTTAAAGCAGATCGAGCGCAGCGAGCTGATTTTGTTGGCAACGCCCATCCCCGGAATCGCGCGCGGAGCGCACGATCCCCCTTCTGCGTCTCGGACATTCTTTCCGAAAAACGCCATATACCAGCTAGCCGGCCTTAGAGCAATTTACCAAAAACTATAGCCGCGTCTTGGGGCGGCGAAGGCCGTT
>JBAXQF010000031.1:0-22590 GCA_037131875.1 Verrucomicrobiota bacterium | reverse complement strand
ATCTTTATGTTGTCGGAAAAACGGGCACGGGAAAATCGACCCTGCTCAAGAATCTCTTTCTGGAACTGGTGGAGTCCGGCCAGGGCGTTGCCTTGATTGACCCCCATGGTGACCTCGCCTCTTCCCTGCTTGACCTGCTTCCCCGCCACGATGCCGCGCGGGTGGTGTATTTCAACGCGTCCGATCATGAGCATCCCATCGCATGGAACATTGTCGCCGATGTTCAGGCTAACGAGCGGCCAACGGTTGCCGCCGGGATCGTTTCGGCGCTCAAGAACGTGTGGGGCGATTCGTGGGGGCCGCGCCTCGAATACATCCTTTACAACGGTATCCGCGCGCTCTTGGACGCCGAACATACAACGCTGCTTGGGCTTTCCAAGATGCTCACGAACGATGCATACCGCGCATGGGTAGTCCGCCAGATCGAAGACCCGTTTGTAAAAGCATTCTGGACGGAGGAGTTTGAGGGATACGACCAACGGTTTCGGCAAGAGGCCATCGCGCCCATCCAAAACAAAATCGGTGCGTTTGTCACCAACCCCGTGCTTCGCAACATGCTGGGGCAGGTGAAGCGGAAACTTGACCTGCCGTTCCTGATGAACAGCGGAGGCATTTTTATCGCCAATCTCGCGAAGGGAGCCATCGGCGACGCCCCGGCGAACCTTATTGGCTCGCTCCTTGTCTCAGAATTCCAACGGGCCGCAATGGCACGCGCCACCATGCCGGAATCCGAACGCCGGGATTTCTGCCTCATCATCGACGAATTTCAAAACTTCACCACGGGTGCCTTTGCGTCCATCCTTTCGGAATCGCGGAAATTCCACCTCTCCCTTGTGCTTTCCCACCAGTTCACAAGTCAGCTTCAGCCGAATATCCGCGATGCCGTCTTCGGGAACGTCGGCACGACCGTCGCATTCCAAACCGGGTTTTCCGATGCCGAGCTATTGGCAAACGAATACGCAAACGCCTTTGCCCCAAGCCACTTCGTTGACCTTGAGCGATTCCACATTCTCGTGAAGCCGTGCATGATTGACGGCGCAGAACAACCCTTTCGCGGGAGAACTCATCCGAGCGCAGCCACACGCACCGGCAGCAAAGAGGCTATCCTCCGCAATTCCCGACAGCAATATACCACCGACCGCCACGATGTGGAGGAAAAGCTGAGGCGCTGGGTGGAGCGGTGGGGACAGGAATAACGGAAGCCAAGCAATACAAAAACCTGCGCCGCCAATGGCGATGCAGGTTTTTGCAAGTTGTGAATTTTCCGAGCCTCAAAATGAACGGAAAACCAACAACACAAAACATTGTATTACAGATTAGAAATCACGGCAATGTGGATAGGCCTCACCGGTTCATGGTATAATATCGAGACATGGAGAAAAACGTAGCCCGGAGGCCACGTTTTAAGCGAATCACCATTTCAAACCCCATTCGCCTTACAGACCGGGACAAGGCGATTCTTTCGGCTGTTTGCAAATTCCGGCTTCTGACCACGGGGCAGATTCTCTCTGTTGTTTCAGGGAGCGGGCAAAACATTGTGCGCCGATTGCAGCGCCTCTATCACTCGGGATTCCTCGACCGGCCCAGGGCGCAACTGGCCCTCCGTTATAACGGGGAGATTGCCGAGTTCGTCTATGCGCCGACGCGCAAGGGAGCGGCAGTTATTCAGGATGGAACAGGTTCGGGAAAAGAATTCAGGCCAGTTTCTGCCCTTGCCATTTCGCACACACTCGCAGTTGCCGAAGCGTTGATTTCCATTGAGCAAACCAGCAAGCGCAACGGCATCCGATTTCTGGATGAACAGGCAGTCCTGAACACTCTGCGCACCGAGTCATTACCGAAGCGTCTGCAATGGCGCATCACGATCAAATCCAAGAAGGAAACAGAGGCCGTCGGCGTGATCCCGGACGGTTTCTTTGCCGTGGAGAATCAGGAGGACTCTGGATCACCACGCCGCTTTTATTATTTCCTTGAGGTGGATCGTGGCACCATGCCGATCATGCGCAAGAGCCTTGGGCTTTCCTCCATTCACCGGAAATCCCTCGCTTATTCGCGTACTTTCAAAACCGGACTTTTGAAAAAGCGATTCGGCATCGCAGGATTTAAGGTGCTTTTTGTGGTTCGCTCCAAGGAACGCATGGAGCGGATGAAGGCGGTTTGCCAACAGGCACACGGAAAGGAGCGGCTGTTTCTCTTTACCTGCCCGGATCAAATCCGCGAGGGCAATCCATTGCACGAGCTGGGCATGATATAATTAAGGGGTTCCTTTGCACATTCGTGCCGGACAAAACCAAAACTTAACAGGAGGTAGTTCATTATGGCCCAAGCAAAAGCTGCGTGGGTTGATTTCAAAGCGATCAAATCGCAGGTATCCATTGTACAAATTCTGGAGCGCTACGGCGTTCTCCAGAGTCTTGCCAAAAGCGGAAACGGCGACCGCATGAGCGGCGCATGTCCGATCCACGGCGGGACAAACAAAACCCACTTCAGGGTGAGCGCGTCAAAGAATTGCTGGAACTGCTTTGGCAAATGCCAGAGCGGCGGCAACGTCATTGACTTCGTGGCAAAGAAGGAAGGCATCGAGTTCCGTGACGCGGCACTGCTCATTCAGAAGTGGTTTCCCAACGCGGTATCGGCGCAGCCGCCGGAAGTGGAAGAACCCGCACAGCAGGTGACCGAGGCTGTTCCGACCGTCTCGGAGGACTCTCCGAGGCAGGACGAAACGCCAGTGGTTGAATCTGCCGAGGCGGATCAGCCGCACAGGAACCCGACATTGAAATTCGCATTGAACAAGCTTGATGCCACGCATCCGTATCTCCGGGAGCGTGGACTTACCGAAGAAACGATTGCGACATTCGGCCTTGGTTATTGCGGCAAAGGGCTTCTGCGCGGTTACATTGCGATCCCCATCCAAAACACGGAGGGAGAGCTTGTGGCCTATGCGGGGCGCTGGCCGGGGATGCCCGGAGAAGGTGTGGGCAAATACAAGTTGCCCCAAGGGTTCAAGAAAAACCTGGAGTTGTTCAATCAGCACCGGGCGGCGGCGTGTGACAACGACGCTCCGCTTGTGGTGGTTGAAGGCTACTTCGATGCGATCAAGCTGCACCAAGCGGGATACGAGAGAGTTGTCGCCCTGATGGGATCGAGTCTCTCGGCGGATCAGGAGGAGTGCATCGTTCGCCTCTGCAAAGAGGATGGACGTGTGATTCTCTTTCTGGACAACGACGAGGCTGGACGCAAAGGCCAGGCGGATGCGCTCGCGCGCCTCTCCAAACGCCTCTACGCCCACACCGTCCATCTTGGGAACCGTGAAGTGCAGCCGGAGCATTTATCGTCCGATGAGCTTCGTGCTTTGCTTCCCTTTCCTGAAGGGAGGTTCCCATGAGCATAGAGCCTGATCCAAAGGACAGAGTGCCAAAGTTTGCCCCAGGGCAAATCATGGCCACGCGGAATGCTATACACACCATACCCGCCGACGAAATCCTCAAAGCCCTGCACCGTCACATCATCGGTGACTGGGGCGACCTCTGCGAAGAGGACTGGAAATTGAACGAGGACGCCCTTGCATCTGGCGGACGCCTGCTTTCGGTTTACCACACCGCGAGCGGCGTCAAATTCTACGTAATCACCGAGTGGGATAGGTCGGTCACAACCGTTCTGCTCCCCGAGGATTACTGAAAACCAACACCTTCCCCGAAAGGAGAGGGTGTTTTCTTTGGCTATTCACCCGCAATCCGAATGGACTCTTCCAGCGCGGCAAATGCAGGGTTGACACTTTCCGCAACCACGGCATGCGTAACGCCATCGAGATCGTGCGCCTCGGCCATGTGAAGCGAATGGCCGTTCCGGTCGGAAAATTGGCAATGCTGCCACGACCAGCCTTCTTCAGCGAGCCGCTCAGCAAGCTCCTGCCAGTTTTTCTCTGGTTTCATTTTTTCAGAGTAACACAGAGTCGTCTGGAGTAAAATAGATTTGCAGAAGCTTTCGAATTTCGATTTGATGGTTGCAATCGGAAAGGAGCTTCTTCGCTATGCCTATTTCGCCCCCTGAACCTACGTCTGCTCGCCACAGAGCCGGAGTGATCGCCGCGCTTGTCTCATCGGGAGGATTTCTCGTTACTTACCTCCCGATTGTCTCTCAAACCACACTCTCTCCCTCGCTCCGCATACTTTCTCTGGTATGCGGTTTTTCTTTTTTGGGAGGATTTATCGCCACGATCCTCAATCATTGGCGCGAGATACCCCCCAGGGTTGGCATTGGCGTTGGGATTGCCTGCGGATTCCGTGCGGGGACAATTGGCAGCGTAGTGGCGGCTACCAGCCTCCTCCTCGGAATCGCCGTCTCCTTGGCTGGAAGCGGGCACGCATCCTCGCCGGACTTCTACCCGCTCGTCAGCGCGTGCATGTCGGTTGTGCCGGGAATTGTGGTCGGAATTCTGGGAGGGTTGATTGCGGTGCTATTGCGCTCCCCAGCTTCCTTTGCGCGTAATCTCCCGCAAATGTCGGGCACCGTTGAACCAAAGCGATTCGCGGCCAGCGTCCCAAGAATGCTGCTTGCACTTCTTGTTGTTGTCGCATTCCTCTCGCCGTTCTTCCCTGTATGGTTCGGAGCGCGTCCCACACCTGCACCGGTTGCGCCTGCACGCATTGCGAACACCGTACAACCCGCCCCCACACCAATTCCCTTTCAATATTCAAAGCCGGAGGGGTTTGCGGATGCGGATGCTTCGCGCCTGACTGTTATCGCAACCAAATCGCTTGCGGAGCGGATTGCAAACTCTCCCATTTCCCTTGCTCCTGATGGCAAGCTTCTTGCCTACTGCGCCGAAGCATCCTCCGTTGTGGTGATCGATATTACGACGCTTGCCCCAGTTTTCACCGCCAATGTGCCCGAGGCGCTTGAGCACCTTGCATGGTCGCCGGACTCGAAGCGAATTCTTTGCGTGGGCTCCGGGAATCAACCCCCGTTGACCGTCATTGATCTCCCATCGCGCGGCACCATTCCGCTCCCGGTCAACAAAATGTCTTCGTATCAATGGCCCAAGGGCAATCTGCTGTGGTGGGCTGAGGAGGAAGTCTTGATCAAGACCGGTGGCGATCCGCAAATCTTTTCCCTCGATTCGTTGCGGGTTCTTCCCATTGCCCAGTCAGGGAAGTGGAAGGCTTTGAGCGAGACTGACCGCAAGAGTATTATTGATACGCCGACATACGTCCTTCCTCGCAACACATACTGGAGCGCGACAGTTCTTCCTTGTCCCAATAGCTATTCACTCGGCGACAACAATCGCGCCTGCATGGTGAATGCACAAATAACACTCGCGCTTGATTCGAACGAAAGCGCTTATCTTCGCTACCTTCCCGAAATTCACCTCTCCCAAAATGACGTTTTGCTTTCCACGGCAGACGGAAGCATCTTCATCCGGGCGCGGAATGAACGTGTGGATTTGTTTTACTTGGGGTTGCGCGACACTCCCTCGCGAGGCTTGACCGCCACATCGAAAACCGAACTCGATAAAGAAGCTCAATTTGCAAAGGTGAATGAGATTCTCTCGATGCATGAATTGCGGGGGTTCGTCTGTCCGCCGGTGATCAATCCGCTGAATCAAAAGGTGGTTGATGCGGATCGGAGCCAGATTCACGCGCTGATGCGGTTCGATACTTGGAAAGGAGCGGATGTCAGCGGTTGGGTCGTCCAAGATTGGCAGCCCATTCTCCCGGCAGATGTCATCGTTGATCCAAATTATTTCCTCAATGGCGGATTCAATACGGTCGGCACGGGCTGGATGCGAATGAATTCCCAGCCTCCGGCAGATACACCGCTTCCAAAATGCGAGAGAGGAGAGGGAGCCAGCTACGCCTACATTCCGGAATTCGATACCAAAACAGGACACATCGTGTTTACCGGGATTTCTCCGGCGAAACAGAAGAATCCTGCTCCCGATGCAAATACGCCTGCGGAACCGCAAGCGCCACCCCCTCAGCCAGCAAGCACCCCACTACCCGCCGCAACACCAGCCAGCACACCGCCTCCTGTTAAGACCCCTTCTGCGGCTGAAATCGAGAGGGCGAATAAAATCCGGGCGTTTATCCGGGATCACCATCAGGCCGTTACCAAGCACAATCTCGACAGGATTGTCACCGACTACGCCGACCGGGTGGATTATTTCGGTCGGAACATGACTCGACAGGAAATCAATATGGAGCAACTCCAGTTCCACAATAGTTCTGTCCGAAGCTTAAATGTGATTTTGGGCGAAATTGGGGTGAAGGAAATTTCGCCAACGCGGTTCCTTGCCGTTTACACCGTTCAATATAGTAACGAAAGCGTTAGCGGTGGATCATCAAGCGGCGTGTGCGAGATGTATTTGGAAATCCAAGCCACTCCCAATGGCTTCAAGATAGTCAAACAGTCTGCCAGGGATAAGAAAGGATAACGACCTATGTTCGGAATCTGGAAACGAAAGAAACCCGAAGTGTTC
This sequence comes from Verrucomicrobiota bacterium, assembly GCA_037131875.1. GTDB lineage: Bacteria > Verrucomicrobiota > Verrucomicrobiia > Chthoniobacterales > Chthoniobacteraceae > UBA695. Next base: position 16,112 of record JBAXQF010000031.1, on the reverse strand, counting down.
ACTCACTGGTACGCACTTGTGCCCAATTTTGAATCCTCCACTGCCGACTTCTATGTGGCGGTCGAGAAGGAGCTTGCGGATGCAAAAGTTCCAGGGCTTGAGATAAGTCGGGAGGAATTCGCCGAGGGCGGATTACTTTCTTTCAAACGCGAGTATTTGAGGATGCGCCGTGAGCGCCTTGTCTTTGATATTTGCTCCGCTCCGTTTGGAACGGGCTGGTTTTTTAGTTGGCGCTTTGCAGAAATCCCGTTCGTGCTCCGCTTTTGGGAAGTGCTTGTGCTCTTGTCGCTCCTTGCCGGGATCGTGCTCCTTTATGTGTATGTCTTCGGCCCCGTGATCGGCGGGATCGTTTTTAGTGTGACGGCTCTCGCGCTTCTTGTGTTTCTCAATAACGCCCTCGCACTGGGGCTTCACGATCTTGATGCGGTGCTTTTACGGATTCCCGTATTGGGGGCATGCTATGAGGCATTTCTGCGGAAAGAGAGCTACTACCGTGAGGACACCCGGCTCATGTATTGCGATCTCGTAGAGCGGATCGTGAAAGCCAAGGTTGAGGAATTCACCGCTGCGAAAGGCGTGAGGCTTGTCGATTTCAAGCACAACCCAACGCAGGCGCAGGAAACAGTCGCCATGTTACTGAACCAAATTCAGACACAATCGCATGGGCAAGATCGATGAGCAGTTGAGCGAGCAGTTCTACCGCTGGGAAATGCGTGGGCGAGGCGGATTGCTTTTCGATGCACCAATCACGCCGGAGCCGCCTTTCTTCCCTTTTTCCGGGCACTTTCTTCCACGCCGAAATGCGGTTGATGACGGGCGCAGGGAAACCATCGGCAGCCGCTTCCTATCATTTTTCGGCAACCGCACAGAGGAATCATCCACTGGTGAATCAGCAGAGGTTGAGCAGGAACCGGAACCGCAATTTTGCCAACCCGAGGAACTGATTGAGTTGCAGCTCACGCTCCCGGAATTACGTTCCCCTTCGGCGGAATCCGTGGAAGCCTTCCTTCACCAAGTATGCAGGGAAGGCCAGCCGCTATGCCTTGAAATCCTCGGTGAGGAACGGGAGATCGTCCCGCAATTTGTCGCGGCACCGAGTGCGGCTGCCCGTATCGAACGCGCTCTCAAGGCTTCTTTTTCTGACATGACAGTCACCCATTCCTCGCATGCTTTCCAGCAAGCATGGCATCAAAGCGAAGACTGTTTCGGCATCGTGGAATTGGGGCTTGGAGTCGAGTTCATGATTCCGCTCGGCAATCCCCGAACAGAATTGCTTACGAGCATCGTCACAGCGCTTGATGGTCTTGCGGAGGGTGAACTCGGCCTCTGCCAGATATTATTCGAACCCGCGCAAAACAACTGGGGCGAGAGCATCGTTGCCGCAGTGACAGATGAAAACGGAAACGCTTTCTTCATCAATCGCCCGGAACTGATTCAAGCCACAGCACAGAAGCTCGCGTCCCCGCTCTTCGGCGTCGTTATTCGGCTCGCCGCCAGCGCAGCGCAACCGGAGCGCGCATGGGAGATCATCGCCGACATGGCTTCCGGATTTTCCGCGCTCTCGCGGGCTGGCAGCAATTATCTGATTCCGCTTCGGAACGATTCCTACGCTCCCTCCGACCACGAGGACGATCTTCTTTCGCGTCTCAGCCGCCGAAGCGGCATGATCCTCAACCTCGACGAGCTTACGCGCTTCCTCACCCTGCCGACTGCATCGGTATCCCGCCGCTTACGGCGCAACACAGCAAAGTCCCAGCCCGCGCCCGCTGCTACTTGCCATTCCGGTTCGCTGATCTTGGGCGAGAATCTGCACGCAGGGGTTGCCGCCGAGGTGCGCCTTGCCCCGGAGCAGCGTGTCCGCCACATGCACCTCATCGGTGCATCCGGCACGGGCAAAAGCACGCTCTTGTTCAACCTCATCCGGCAGGACATCGAGAACGGCCAGGGCATCGCCCTTCTTGATCCCCACGGCGACCTTGCCGACAAGGTGCTTGGCATAATCCCCGCCGAACGGATCAAGGATGTCGTGCTCATCGATCCATCAGACGAAGAATACAGCGTCGGCTTCAATATCCTTTCGGCGCACTCCGATCTTGAAAAGACTGTTTTAGCGTCCGACCTCATTTCTGTATTTGAGCGCCTTTCAACAAGCTGGGGCGACTCCATGAACGCCGTCTTGCGAAACGCAATCCTCGCCTTTCTTGAAAGCGAGCAAGGCGGAACGCTTGCCGACCTTCGGCGGTTCCTCATCGACCCAGCATACCGTGCAACTTTCCTTGAAAGCGTTTCCGACCCCGAGGTTGTTTACTATTGGCAAAAGGCATTTCCGCAACTGACCGGCAACAAATCAATCGGCCCGGTTGTCACCCGGCTCGACACCTTTCTCGCACCGAAGCCCATTCGCTTCATGGTTTCGCAGCGTGAAAACAAACTCGATTTTTCCCGCATCATGGACGAGCGAAAAATCTTTCTCGCCAAGTTGCCCCAGGGAGAAATTGGCCGAGAGAATTCCTATCTGCTCGGTTCGCTCATCGTTGCAAAATTTCAGCAAGCTGCCATGTCCCGGCAACGGCTTCGGGAAGAAGATCGAAACCTCTTCTCACTTTACCTCGACGAATTCCACCATTTCATCACGCCGTCCCTTGCGGAGATGCTTTCCGGCGCGCGCAAGTATCGCGTGGCCCTCGTGCTCGCTCACCAGGAGTTGCGCCAGCTTCAACGCGACGCAGAAGTCGCAAGCGCAACGCTTTCCAATCCCTATACGCGGGTCGTATTCCGCGTGGGAGACGCCGACGCCAGAACGCTTGCCGATGGCTTTTCCTCGTTTGAGGCCAAAGACCTCCAAAGCCTTGGTGTTGGCGAGGCCATATGCCGGGTAGAACGGAGCGACTATGATTTCAACATCTCGATTCCTCTCCCCGAGGAACCGGACACCGTGACCGCGTCAAGTACGCGGCAGCGTGTGATTGAAGCATCCCGTTCGCGCTACGGCGCACGGCGTGCCGAAGTGGAAGCAAAACTTCGAGAGGCGCTTTACACATCGCCAGCAACCGCAAAGCCATCACCCAAAAGGGAGGATGTTCGGGAATCTTTACCCGACGTGACAAGTCAGTCCGTAATTCCTGAGTCCGTTGCCCCGGAGCAAGCAATCGCACCATCTACCGCGCCGGTCGTGGTTTCAGAGTCAACCCGTCCAGCGGGAATGGGGCGCGGCGGCGAGGATCATCAATTGATCGTCGCAAATCTCGCTTCGGAAGCAGCCAGGCTCGGCTTCCGAACCATTAAGGAATGCGCCGTTTCAGGTGGGCGTATCGATCTCGTCATCGAAAGCGGCCGATGCCGTTTAGCGGCAGAGGTCGCCGTCCATTCCAATACCGCCCATGAGATCGAGAACCTTCAGAAGTGCTTTGACTCAAAGCCCGATTTTATCGTCTCGGTGTCCCCTCACGAGAATGTGAGAGAGAACATCGCAAAATCGGCCGCCCGATCCTTCGATCCCGAAGCGTTGCGCAAGATTCGCTTTGAGTCACCCGAAACCATTCTCGAATTGTTACGACAAATCGCACAAAAGCAGGAAGCTCCCGCCGAGCCGGATACCCCAACGACCCGTGTTATCGCAGGCAGGAAAGTTCGGACGAGGCACCTTGAAATGTCGCTTGAGGAACGCCGGAAGAAGGAAGCGGAAGAGATTGAAACCATCGCAGACCTCCTCAGAAATCGAAGCTCAAGAGAAAAAGAAGACTGATCTCGATTAAGCTTGTAAATTCTATCGATAAAGGCTAAAAGACCAACACAATATTTCATAGCCTTATGGATAAACTTGCAAACAACGGCAAACGGGTTGGCATTTGGATTCGTGTTTCGACTGAAGATCAGGCCCAGGGCGAAAGTCCAGCCCATCATGAATATCGGGCGCGACGCTACGCAGAATTCAATGGGTGGACTGTGGTAGAGGTCTACGACTTGGCGGGCGTCAGCGGGAAATCGGTATGGGAACACCCTGAATGCCAGCGCATGCTACGCGACTCGAAACGCGGCCACATCCAAGGGTTGATCTTCTCCAAGCTCGCCCGGTTGGCCCGCAATACCAAGGAACTTTTGGATTTCGCCCAGCACTTCGAGAAATACAAGGCGACGCTCGTTTCCATCGAGGAGAAGATCGACACCGGCACGCCAGCCGGAATGCTCTTCTACACCATGCTGGGAGCAATCGCCCAATGGGAACGCGAGGAAATCACTTCGCGGCTGCGTTCATCCATCGGCGTGCGGGCCAAGCTCGGCAAGCCCCTCAACGGCCTCGCACCTTACGGCTACAAGTGGCAGGAGAAGCAGCTTGTCATCGTCCCTGAGGAAGCCGCCGTGCGACGCGAGGCATTGGAACTCTTTCTTATCCATCGGCGCAAAGGAGTCGTGGCACGCATGCTCAATGAAAAGGGCTATCGCGGTCGCTCTGGAAAGCCCCTCGCGGATGTCCAAATCGACCGGATGCTTCGATGCTCCAGCGCCAAGGGTCTTTACAGAAACAACGTCTACCGCATCACGACAGCCGGTGGATGGAAAAAAGAGATCAAACCGGAAGACGAATGGGGCACGGTGGAGTGTCCGGCTATCGTCAGCGCGGAACTGTTTGACCGGATTGCAGCAATCCTCGAAGAGCAGACCAAGCCCGTTCGCAAGCCCGGCAAGAAGCCGGTGCATATTTTCGCAGGACTGCTCAAGTGCGCCTGCGGCGGAAAGATGTATGTCTACACCCGGAGTCCAAATTACACCTGCGCCAAGTGCAAAAACAAAATCGGTGCGTCGGTGCTTGAGGAGATTTTTGTCGGCAGCATCGGTGAAAACCTTGCCGATACCGAGCAGATCGCCGCGCACCTTGAACGCTCGCAATTGAAGATCGCCGAGCGCAATAAAAGCTCGGAAGCCATCCGTGCTCAGTGCGAAAACCTGCGGGCAGAAATGAAAAAGCTCTACGATCTCTACATGGCCGGAGGCCTCAGTGTGGAACAATTCAAAGAATTGAACACTCCCCTGTATGACCGCCTCGGCCAGCTTTCCGCCGAGCTTCCCAAGATCGAAGGCGAAGCCGCCGCACTCACCGTAGACAACCTCTCAGTCGATGCCATCGCTCATGAAGCACGCAACCTTGCCGCCCTCTGGCCGACCCTTGATACCGAAGGAAAGCAACGCCTCGCCACCGCCATCTGCACAGAGGTTATCATTCCCGACAAAGACCCCGAAGCCCCCATCGAAATTGTATTCGCCCATTCTTCATCCCCCAACCACCCAAAGCATGAAGCCCCGGTTCACATCGGGGCCAACTCCCCTGCATCCCCTTCAGAAAACTTCTCCGAAGTTTCAAACCCGCTAAATTCCCAACGTGACCTTGGGGCAGCGCCCCAGGATTTCCCAGAACCCAAGATCAGGGCTGAAGGCCCGTACCATAACGGCACGCTTATGATGGTGCGGGCTTTCAGCCCTGCTTTGTCTCTTTGCCATATCCTGGGGCGTTGCCCCAGGCTGGTATGGCACCGGGCCTTTGGCCCTCAGAAATTATGAAAATCTTTCGCGGCTTCGGCGCAATCCTGTTCAAAGAGTTCATCGTGATGCTGCGCGATCCCACGACGCTCTTTTTCATGCTCATCCCGCCAATGATCCAGATGGTCGCCTTCGGCTTCGCGCTGGATACCGACGTGAAGAACATGGGCCTGATCGTGTATGATCAGGCGCGCACGGTGGAGAGCCGCCAGTTGGTGGAGCGTTTTGTGAATACAGAGACTTTCAAGGTGGTGGGCCGGGTGGAGAGCGTGAAGGAGATGGAGGCCGAGATCCGCAAGGGGCACGCTTACGCCGCGTTGCAAATCCCCCCCGATTTCTCGCGCAACCTCCGCGCCGGGCATCCGGTGATGGTGCAACTCGCCATTGACGGCTCGAACTCGACCACGGCGCTCCAGGCTTTGAACACAGGGATCGCAGTGACGATGCGCGATGCGATTGCGCAACTGCTGGCGGAATCGGGCCGCCGGGACATGCCCATCGAAGTGCGTCCCCAGATGTTGTTCAACCCGGCGATGAAGAGTCCGAATTTTTTCATTCCCGGCGTGATCGGGCTGGTGTTGCAAATGGCGACCCTCTTCACCACGGCAATGGCGGTGGTGCGCGAGCGGGAACGCGGAACGCTCGAGCAGTTGCTGGTGAGCCCGGTGTCGCGCTGGGGGTTGATGCTCGGGAAGCTGGTTCCGTATTTCTGTCTCGGCAGCGCAATGGCCGCGCTGCTCGTTCTGCTGATGCGGTTTGTGTTCATGGTGCCCATTGCGGGGAGCTTGCTGGGGTTGACGGTTTCGGTGCTGGTCTATGTGTTCACGCTGCTGAGCATCGGGCTCCTGATTTCCACCCGCGCGGAGAACCAGATGCAGGCGTTGCAGATGACGATGACGCTCATCCTGCCGAGCGTCTTTTTCTCCGGGTTCATCTTCCCGCGCGAAACGATGCCCGCGATTTTCTACGCAATCAGCACGCTGCTGCCCGCGACGTATGGCATCAGCTTGATCCGCGCGATTGTGCTGCGCGGCGCGAGCTTCTCGGAATACTGGCCCTCGCTGGCGATTCTGTGCGTGATGGCGGCGGGGCTTTTCTCATTGTGCGCCGTGCGCTTCAAGTCGAAGATCGGGTAGATTTGTCGCTTCGCAATCCGCGAAAATCTGCGTAATCTGCGGACTCCTATGAATATCCCCAATCTTCGCAGTCCCCGCGAGCAGGTGTGCGGTCTTGTTTATTTTGGCCGGATGCTGGACAAGATTCGGCTGCACGCCGAGGGCAAGCTGTCGGCCGATTACGCCCCAAATCTCGGGGGCGGCTTTGACGAGCGTTGTGTCCTGTTCTTGCAGGTCGAATATCCGCAACTCGTGGAGCGCGTAAAGCAGGGGGGCACGGACGAGGAGTTGCTGGCGTGGTGCTTTGAGCACGGGCGCAAGCCGACGGATGAAGAGGTGATGGTCTGGAATGCCTTCATGTCGAAACGCGGCTGGAACGACGAGGCCAGCGCACGGCTCCAGCAACGTCTGCCCGAGTATGGGCTTGCCGGGCGCGCAGACATCCAGACATTCTTCGATGTGATCGACGCGGATGAGGGAAGATGATAGAAGCGTGAGAGGATAGACTAGAGCAATTTACCAAAAACTATAGCCGCGTCTTGGGGCGGCGAAGGCCGTTGCAAACCGTTTGTCCCTTGGGCTGTGTTTACAAACACAGCCGCTGCGGGCCAAGCCGCCTTGCACCAGCCTTCGGCGCTCCCAAGCCACTGGCCACATTTTTTTGTAAAATGCTCTATAGATGCTTTCTGGCAGCAGTGGGCATCGCCTGCCATCAAGAACAAATGAGTCCTCTTTCTACAATCTATAGTCTCCCCCTACGGCTTCGCCATCGGCGTGAGCTTCACCGGGTGCTCGTGGTCGGAGACGGCGGCAGACGGGGCGGCGGCGTTGCGTTTGCGCGCCTGTTCGCGGAAGAAGAGCTGGGCCTGCGAATGCTCTTCGCCCGGCGAGGGCTTGAGGCGGAGGTAGGAGCCGTCGGGCTGGAGATCGCGCGCTTTGGCGCGGTCGTTGAGATACGCGGGCAGGATTTCCTGGAAGATGACTTTGCGTAGCGCGGGGTTCTCGATGGGGAAGGCGATCTCGACGCGGCGGTAGAGGTTGCGCGGCATCCAGTCGGCGCTGCCTAAATAAACGGCGGGGTGTCCGTTATTGGCGAAGTAGAAGATGCGGCTGTGTTCGAGGAAACGCCCGACAATGCTCACAACGCGGATATTCTCGCTAACGCCGGGAATGCCGGGGCGCAGGCAGCAGATGCCGCGGATGATGAGGTCAATCTTCACTCCCGCGCAGGAAGCTTCGTAGAGGGCGAGGATGAGCGTTTCATCCACCAGCGAGTTGAGCTTGGCGACGATGCGCGCGGGTTTGCCGTTCAGGGCGTGGTCGCGCTCGCGTTCGATGAGCGCTTTGAAGCGCGCAGCAAGGTCAAAGGGCGAGACCAGGAGTTTCTTGAAGCCGGGGTATTCGGCCAGGCCGGTGAGGGTGTTAAAGAGGGTGGCGACTTCCTCGGTCAGTTTCGGATCGGAGGTGAGCAGACCCAGGTCGGTATAGATGCGGGCCGTGCTGGGATGGTAGTTGCCGGTGCTCAGGTGGACATACTGCCGGATGCGATCTTCGTCGCGCCGGACGATGAGGAACATTTTGCAATGGGTTTTGAGACCCACAACGCCGTACACGACATGCACGCCCGAATCTTCCAGCTTGCGTGCCCATTGGATGTTGTTGGCTTCGTCAAAGCGCGCCTTGAGTTCGACGATGGCGGTGACTTGCTTGCCGTTGGCGGCGGCCTCGCCGAGTGCGGCAACGATGGGCGAGTCGCCGCTGGTGCGGTAGAGGGTCATCTTGATGGCAAGCACCTGGGGATCGGCGGCGGCCCGCTCGATCAAGCTCACAAGGTCTTCAAACGGCTCGTAGGGGTGGTGCAGGAGAATGTCCGTGTGGCGCAGCCGCTCCCAAATGTCGCCATCGGAAGGCAGCGCAGGGGCGTGCGCGGGGAAAAAGGGACGGTCTTTGAGCCGGGCAAACGCTTCGTTGCTCAGGAGGCGCGAGAGGTTCGTCATCGAGATCGGGCCGTCCAGCACATAGAGGTCGGCATCGGTCAGGTTGAAACGCTCCAGCAAGAGGAGTTGAAAATCGCGCGGGCAATCGGCTTTCACCTCCAGGCGCACGGCGTTGCCTTTGTTGCGGCGGCGCAGTTCCTGCTCAATGGTGCGCAAGAGGTTGTCGGCTTCTTCGTCGTCAATGTAGAGATCGCCATTGCGGGTGAGGCGGAAGCCGTGGACGCCTTCGAGTTCCAGGCCGGGAAAGAGTTCGCCCAGGTGTTCCTTCACCAGGTCGCCCAGGAAAATGTAGTCCCACGGGTCGGTGTCGGCTTCGCGGGGCAGGGCGATGAGCCGGGGCGCAACGCGCGGCACCTGCACGATGGCGTAGAGCGGTTCCGCTTCGCCGGGCCGCCGCGCGCGCACCATCAGGTTGTGGCTCTTGTTGAGAACCTGCGGGAAGGGGTGGCTGGCATCCACGGCCAGCGGGGTGAGAACGGGGAACACCTCGTTGCGGAAATAGTGGTGTGCCCACGCGGCGCGTTCCCCTGAAAGTTCGGTGACTTTGTGAAAGCGAACGCCGTTTTGAGCCAGCAGCGGGAGGATTTGGTGATTCCAGAGATCATACTGCGTGGCGACAAGCTCGTGGACGGTCTTGGTGATGGCCTGGAAAACTTCCGCAGGCGAAAGGTCGTCGGGGCCGACATCCGTGCTGCCGCTGTCGATCTGCTGCTTGATGCCCGCGATGCGGATCTCAAAAAATTCGTCGAGATTGGTGGAGAAAATGTTCAGAAACTTCACGCGCTCCATGAGCGGCTGCGTGACATCCTGCGCTTCCTCAAGTACGCGGCGGTTGAATTCCAGCCAGCTGAGTTCGCGGTTGATGAAATTTTCGGGAGCGGAAAGGTTCGCCTGCATCAGAAAAGCACTCTACGCCAAACCGCCATCTGCGGCAATGGTTTAAGCTTCTCTCAACCCCCAACTTCTACTACGCTCCACGCCCATGATAAAACTCCCGTTGCTCTTTTCGTGTGTTCTGGCGACAATTTTAGCCTCCGTGTCGGCTTTTGCGCAGCCGGAAGCCGCTGCGGAGAAAACGCGTGGCGCGGTGGCTGTTGCAAGCGACCCTGCAAAGCAGGTGGATGACTTTTTCCGCGTATTGACGGAGGGCCGGGTGGATGCGGCGTATGATATTCTCTTGCGAGGAACAAAGATCGCCGAGATGCCCAAGGACGTGGCCACCCTGAAGGCGAAGACCCGCGAGGCGATCCGGGTGTATGGCGACATCAACGGATATGACTTGGCAGACACGAAAGTGGTGGGGCAGCACTTGACCCGGATCACGTGCCTTTCGCTCGCAAAGAATCTCCCCATCCGCTGGCGCTTCTATTTTTACAACGTGGCCAACACTTGGAAGCTCATTGACATCCGCATCGACGACCGGTTGCCTGATTTGTTTGAAGAGCCCTCGCCACTGGTTGCTGCTCCGGCAAAATAATTGCAGCCGCTACATGGGCTGATACCTGTCCCATTCTACGGGTCTTTGCTCGTCATCCCTTGTTCCGTCGACCCTCATCCGGCGCTTTTTGCGGAAGCGCATCCGCCCTCTGTGGCTTATCCAAAGGCGGTTTGCCGCGTGGTAAAGATCCCGGGTTCGGATGCCCAGAGAGGCGGTGTCGAGGCGCAGGGAGTCGATATTCAACGCCAGCTTGATCTGGGCGCGGAGCCGTTTAAAAAACGGCATGGAAGTAATATAAAACTCCGGGTTGCGAAGAACGATTTCAATGGTCTTCTTGCTGCTCTTGCGTTGCATTTCCCGAATGTCACACCATGCGATGGTGTGTGTGCCCCAACGCTGGTCATAAATGCCGTGGCGGGTGACGACGACGGTTGGTTGATCCGGGTGGTCGGGATGAAACAGCTCCAACGTCTCTTCGACTTCCTCCTCCTCCTCGTCAGACGCCTCTTCCCTGTCCCCAGTGTCCAGCGCTTCTTCCGTTGCCGGAAGATCCTCCGAAGCGGCTTGCGGAGCGGCGGCGGGTTCTTCCGCTATGGGGATGGACGACGATTCGGCAGGCTGCTCTTCCCGGATCGGTTGCGGGAGCGCCGGGGCGTGTGGTTTGACTTCCGGGGGGGGAGCGGAGGGAACCGGTGGAGTTTGCTCATCAATCCACCAGGCTGCGTAGGCCAGCGTTTCGCGTAAATCCTCGGGGGTCAGCAGCGGGAACATCCGGAGAATTTCCTCGTGCGAGCGTCCCACTGCCAGGAGAGCCAGCAGGGTTGAGACGGCAATGCGAGAATCGCGGATGCAAGCCCGGCCAGTTGTCACAGCAGGATCTCGGGTGATACGGGGAAATTGGGTCATGTGAGCTTCAGGAGCAAAATGCATGCTCAAACTACAGCAAATGATGGAGCGGTAAAGTCAACGATAAGAAAAAATATGCAGCCGCGCGTTGAAGTATGAGGCAAGGTGATATTTTTCAAACGCATCTTTCCATCATGATGCGTTAATTGATTGTTGATTTTCCGGGAAAATTTTCCTAATTTTTCGTGGTGATTCTCTCTTCTCACCCTTTTGCTCGACTGCTTTCCGAACGCATCGCGATCCTCGACGGCGCGATGGGCACGATGGTTCAACAATACCGCCTCGCGGAAGCTGATTACCGGGGTCAACGCTTTGCGGAGCATCCGAGCCCTCTCAAGGGGGCGAACGATCTTTTGAGCATCACCCGCCCCGAGGTGGTGGAGGAAATCCACGCGCAATACCTGGCCGCCGGGGCCGATCTGATCGAGACGAACACTTTCAATGCGCAGTCGATTTCCCTGGCGGATTACGGCTTGGAGTCGATCACGCGGGAACTCAACCTCGCCGGGGTGGCGTGCGCCCGGCGCGCGGTGGAGCAATGCGGACGCACGGCGTTTGTGGCCGGGTCAATCGGGCCGATGAGCAAAACCCTTTCGCTTTCGCGAGATGTCCATGACCCCGCCCGCCGTGAAGTGACCTTTGACCAAGTCAAGGCGGCCTACCGCGAACAGGCGGAGGCGTTGATCGAAGGGGGCGTGGATGTGCTGTTGGTGGAGACGATCTTTGACACGCTCAACGCCAAGGCGGCGCTGTGCGCCATCCTGGAAGCGTTTGAGGCAAAGGGCATCGTGCATGGGGCGATCCCCATCATGGTTTCCGGCACGATCACGGATTTAAGCGGGCGCACGCTCACCGGTCAGACGGTGGAAGCGTTTGCCATTTCCGCCTCGCATGCGCCGCTCTTGAGCATCGGGTTGAACTGCGCCCTGGGCCCCAAGGAAATGCGCCCGTATATCGAGGCCCTTTCCCTTTGCGCGCCGGTGTATGTCAGCTGCTATCCCAACGCCGGATTGCCCGACCCGCTTTCACCCACGGGCTTCCCCGAAACACCCGAGTCCCTGGCCGCGCAGATTGCCGACTGGGCTGCAAAGGGCTGGCTCAACATCGTGGGCGGCTGCTGCGGGACAACCCCCGCGCACATCCGCGCGATTGCCGAAGCGGTGAGGAGCTTCCCGCCCCGCACCCTGCCGGAGCGCCCGCAGTTGACGCGCCTGAGCGGGTTGGAACCGCTCGTCATCACGCCCGAGAGCGGCTTTTTGATGGTGGGCGAGCGCACGAACATCACCGGCTCGCCCAAGTTCTCCAAGCTGATCCTGGCCGGGGATTTTGAGGGGGCACTCGCCGTGGCGCGGCAGCAAGTGGAGGGCGGGGCGAATATCTTGGACGTGAACATGGACGAGGGGATGATCGACTCGGAAGCAGCCATGACCCACTTCCTGAACCTGATCGCCAGCGAGCCGGATATTTCCCGCATCCCCATCATGATCGACAGCTCCAAGTGGAGCGTGCTGGAGGCGGGGCTCAAATGCGTGCAGGGCAAATGCGTCGTCAATTCCATCTCGCTCAAAGTGGGCGAGGAGGAGTTCAAGCGCCAGGCCCGCTGGCTGCGGCGCTACGGCGCGGCGGCGGTGGTGATGGCGTTCGACGAGCAGGGCCAGGCGGACAGCACCGAGCGGCGCAAGGAGATTTGCGCGCGCGCGTACCGAATCCTGACTGAAGAAGTCGGGTTTCCGCCAGAGGACATCATCTTCGATCCCAACGTCCTCACCGTCGGCACCGGCATCGAGGAGCACAATGGCTACGCCGTTTCGTTCATTGAAGCCACGCGCTGGATCAAAGGGAACCTGCCGCACGCGAAGGTCAGCGGCGGCATTTCCAACATCTCCTTCTCCTTCCGCGGCAACAACCCGGTGCGCGAAGCGATGCACGCGGCCTTCCTCTACCATGCCATCCGTGCGGGGCTGGACATGGGGATCGTCAACGCCGGAATGCTCGCCGTGTATGAGGAGATCCCCAAGGAGCTGCTGGAGCGCGTGGAAGACGTGCTCTTAAACCGTCGCCCCGATGCCACCGAGCGGCTCGTGGAATTCGCCGAGACCGTCAAATCCGCAGGCAAAACCGCCGTGAAAGACGAAGCGTGGCGCAACGGCTCCGTGGAGGAGCGGTTGTCGGATGCGCTGGTCAAGGGGATCGTCGAGTTCATCGACGCGGACGTGGAAGAGGCGCGGCTGAAAATCGGGCGTCCCTTGCATGTCATTGAAGGTCCGCTGATGGCCGGGATGGGCATCGTGGGCGATCTCTTTGGCGCAGGAAAAATGTTCCTGCCCCAAGTGGTCAAGAGCGCGCGGGTGATGAAGAAAGCCGTGGCATGGCTGGAGCCGTTCCTGGCGGCGGAAAAAGCGGCGGATTCCGAGGCCAAGGCCAAGGGGAAGATCGTCATCGCCACCGTCAAGGGAGACGTGCATGACATCGGAAAAAACATCGTGAGCGTGGTGCTCCAGTGTAACAATTTTGAAGTGATCGACCTGGGAGTGATGTGCCCGGCGGACAAAATTCTGGCGGCGGCCCGCGAGCACAACGCCGACATCATCGGCCTGAGCGGGCTCATCACGCCGTCGCTCGACGAAATGACCCACCTTGCCCAGGAGATGCAGCGGCAGGGGTTCACCCTCCCGTTGCTCATCGGCGGCGCGACGACCAGCCGTGCACACACGGCGGTAAAAATCGCCCCGCATTATGACGGCCCCGTGGTGCATGTGCTGGACGCCTCCCGCGCCGCCGGAGTGGTCAGCGCATTACTCAGCCCGGTGCAAAAACCGGCGTTCGTGGAGGCGCTCCGCAAGGAGGATCAGCGTTTGCAGCAGGCCCACGCGGGCCGCTCGGAAACAAAAAAGCAACTCACGCTGGAAGCCGCACGCGCCAACTCCACAGCGCTCGATTGGTCAAGCTATCTGCCGCCCAAGCCGGACTTTGCCGGCGTGCGCACGGTGGAGCCGGGCATCGAACAACTGGTGCCCTTCATCGACTGGTCGCCGTTCTTTCACACGTGGGAACTGCGCGGGCGCTACCCCGCGATTTTTGACGACCCGGCAGTGGGCGCGCAGGCGAGGGAACTCTTTGAGGACGCGCAGAAAGCGTTGGCGGAGATTATCGCCAAAAAACAATTTCAAGCGCGGGGCGTCTACGCATTCTGGCCCGCGAACGCCGTGAATGACGACGTGGAGATTTATCCCGACGAACACCGCGCCGAACCGCTGGCGACCTTCCGCTTTTTGCGCCAGCAGATGGTCAAGCCCGAGGGGCAGCGGAATCACGCGCTCAGCGACTTCGTGGCACCGAAGGGAACCCCGGATTACCTGGGCGGCTTCGCGGTCTCCATTCACGGCGGCGACGAACTGGCCAAGGCGTTCGAGGCCGCGCGTGACGACTACAACGCCATCATGGCCAAGGCGCTGGCCGACCGCCTGGCGGAAGCCTTCGCCGAGCATCTCCACCAGCAGGCGCGCATCGCCTGGGGTTACGGCAAAGAGGAGCGGCTGGAGCGGGACGATTTGATTCGCGAACGCTACCAGGGCATCCGCCCGGCGGCGGGCTATCCCGCCTGTCCCGACCATACCGAAAAACGGCTCCTCTTCCGTTTGCTGGATGCCGGGTGCAATGCCGGGATGCGTCTCACGGAATCATGCGCGATGCACCCGGGCGCGGCAGTCAGCGGATTGTATTTTTCCCATCCAGAAGCAAAATATTTTGCCGTGGGCAAGATTGCCGCCGACCAGGTGGCGGATTACGCCGCCCGCAAAGGCGAGAGCGTCCCGTGGGTGGAAAAATGGCTCTCGGAAAATCTTTGAAGTGCCGTTTTCGGGTTTACTTTTGGGAGGGGATTTGGTGAATTCAGCGGCTCTCCTCCCTCACTCTTTCCCCCATGAAAATGCGCTTCCTTGCTTGCTTGCTTTGTGTGTTCGCCACTTTTGCACAGGCGCAGGATGCCCCGCCTGTGGATCTTAAGGATCTCATCGTGATCTTGAAGCAAATCAAGGAAAAGCGGGCCGCAGCCGAGAAGGCAACGGTGGCCCGGGTGCTTCAGGATTTCCGCGCCGCCGCCGCCAGCAACGCCGCAGCGATTGCGTTTTATGAGCAAGCCGTCGGCGCCACGCAATATGCAGGGAAGGCCCAGGCGGAATTCCAGGATTGGAAAAAAAGGGAGGCGGACAACCTCAAGAGCGATGCGATGCAGAATGCCGCCCGTCTGCACCTAAGCTACCTGCTGCTGACGATCCAGCGTGCGGGAGGCATGACCACCAAACAACTCGAACCGGCATTACTGGCGCATATTGCCGCACTCACCGCGGCGGGCGCGGGAGATGCCGCGATCCTTGCCCGGCGGGATAAAGCAAAGGATCTCAAAGAGGCGGGATATAAGCCGATCAAGGGAGTGAAGCCGCCCGAAAAGGAGCCTCTGTTTTGGGAGCAGCCTCTGATTAACAGTGGCGTCGATGGCGGCATTTTCGTGCAGTGGTATGGGATTACAAAAATATTTTCGGATATCAAGGAGTGGGAGAGCAGCCCTGGGAATGTGGATGGAATGTATCAAAAGACGCTGCTCCCGTATTTCCGGCAGAACAAAGATCCGCGGGTAATCGCCTATTGGGATGACAAGATTCAGCAGGAGGCGCAAAAGGCGTCGAGCTCGGTGCTCGCATTCAAGATTGAGCAGTTTAACAAGGTGACCCGCCCGCAGCTTTATTGGAAGCGCGCGCAGGACATCCTCACCATCAACCAGCGCAATCGCGCGATGGGTGAGATGATCTCCTTGATCAGAAACTACCCCGACCATCCCGATTTGAACAACTGGATTTCCACTCTGGAGGGCATGCTTGCGCCTCCCGCCGCCGCAACTCCCGCACCCTCCGCTACCCCGAATAATTAGGCGCAGTTTCCTTCTCGTTCCCAAACTCCATTTGGGAACGCGCTTGTCCGCGCAATTCTATTGCGCAGTAGGGGCCTCCTACCGCCACGGATCACACTTCAGCAACGGCAGAGCCCCATTGCTCCACTCATGCGCCGACGAATAGAGCATTTTACAAAAAAATGTGGCCAGTGGCTTGGGAGCGCCGAAGGCTG
>JBAXQF010000030.1:0-23114 GCA_037131875.1 Verrucomicrobiota bacterium | reverse complement strand
CGGCCTTCGCCGCCCCAAGACGCGGCTATAGTTTTTGGTAAATTGCTCTAGACTACAGCGGAGAGGGCTTTCCTCACGCCTCCCTTATCTCCCCTTCTCTGCGTCTCGCTTCCCCTCCGCTGCATAATACGCGCGGCGTTTGAGAATCGTCTCCACGTAGCTGTGCGTGCTGGGGAAGCCGATGTGCGTGCGCAGGTCGGCGGCGGTGGTGGCTTCGCCCTGTTTGGTCGTGGCAATCCAGCGATCCACGGTGGCGCGGCCCGCGTTGTATTCCGCAAGGGCGAAGGGCACCGGGTCATCCTTTGCGGCCCAATGTGTGAGGGCTTTTTTCAAATACCAGGAGCCGATTTCCAGATTCATCCGGGGGGCGAAGAGATCCGCTGGTTGGTAGGTCTCCGCTTTGTGCGCCTGCACCCAGTCTTTGGCTGCCGCCTGGCTCACCTGCATGAGTCCGCGTTCGCCGCTCGTGCCAGTTTTTTGGGGATGAAACTCGCTTTCGCGCCAGACGAGGGCCTTGAGCAGCAGCGGATCGACCCCATTCTTGCGCGCCGCGTCCTCAATCATCGCGTCGTAGCGCTGGAACCGGCCCAGGCTCATCCAATCCGCCACCGTGTAGAGGCGGTCGTTGGAACGATACAAGAGCACCACTCCCGCCGTGGCGGCGGCGAGCACGAGGAAAAGCAGGAGTTTGGCCAGAAAACGGAGCATGCGGGTTTTACGAGATCATTGTGCAAAAGCGCTGAAAAAACTTCACCTTAATTTACATTCAAGTCACGCTGTCGCCATGAAATTCGCGCGTGTGCTTGTCGATCAATCGGGGGGGACCGCCCTCGATTACGCGATCCCGCCCGAATGGGAAACGCGCGTGCAGACCGGTTCGCGCGTGGCCGTCCCCGTGAGGCATCGGCAAGCGTTCGCAACGGTGATCGAACTGCTGGATACAAGCGACGTGCCCGGCATCCGCCCGCTGACAAAGGTCGTCGGCGACCGTCCGATCCTTGGCCCCAACCTGCTGCGGCTGGCCCGCTGGATGGCCACGTATTACTGCTGCCCGGTGGAGACCGCGATGCGGGCGGTGCTGCCGCAGGTGATCCGCAAGGGGAACATCGGCTTCAAACAACGGCTCGCCGCCCGGCTCCTGCGCGACATTGATGCCGAGACCTTCGCCGCGCTGGAACGCCGTGCGCCCAAGCAGGCGGCTATTGTGGAGACGTTGCGCGAGGCGGCGGCTCAAGGGAACAACCCTCAGGAATCCATGCCTGTCGTGGCGCTGCTCAAGGCGGCGGGATCGGATCGCGCCGCGCTCACGGCGTTGGTGCACAAGGGGCTCGTCGCCACGGAAAGCGAAACCGTCGCGCGCGATCCCCACGAGGGCGAGACGTTTGTGCTGGCAGAGCCGCATCCGCTTAATGCCGAGCAGGCCATCGTGTTCGAGGACGTCTGCGCGGCCATTGACAAGCCGGAGAAGCCGCTTCTGCTGCACGGCGTCACCGGCAGCGGCAAGACGGAGATTTATTTGCAAGGCATCCAGCGCGTGCTCGACCGGGGCCAGAGCGCAATCATGCTCGTGCCGGAGATCGCGCTGACCCCGCAGACCGTGGAGCGTTTCAAGAGTCGGTTCGCCGCCATGCAGGCGGAGGTGGCGGTGCTCCACAGCCACCTCTCCGAAGGGGAGAGGCATGACGAATGGCACAAGATCAACAACGGAGCGGCGCGCATCGTCATCGGCGCGCGCAGCGCCATCTTCGCTCCGCTGGAAAACCTGGGGCTCATCGTGGTGGATGAAGAGCACGAGAACTCCTACAAGCAGGAGGAGGCTCCGCGCTACCACGCGCGCGATCTTGCGGTGCTGCGCGGGTCGTTTGAAAAATGCGCGGTATTACTGGGCAGCGCAACGCCGTCGCTGGAGAGCTTCCACAACGCCGCGACCGGAAAATACCAACTCCTGCGCATGGCGCTGCGGGTGGATGACCGCAAGATGCCCTACATCCGCATCATCGACATGCGGCTGGAAAGCCACGGCGGCGAGGCGCCCTCGATCATCTCGGAAAAACTCCGCTCGGCCATCGACGCGCGGCTCGCGCGCAAGGAACAGTCGATCCTTTTCCTGAACCGGCGCGGCTTTTCCACCTCCCTCTCCTGCAACGCCTGCGGCTATGTGGCCGAGTGCCCGAATTGCTCCGTCTCCCTCACGTTTCACCGGGCGGAGAACCGGATCGTCTGCCACATCTGCGGCCACACCGCCATCGCGCCGAGCAAGTGCCCGGACTGCAAAGCGCCGGGAATCAAGTTCTCCGGGTTCGGCACGGAGCGGGTGGAGGAGATCGTCACCAAACTCTTTCCCAAAGCCACCGTCCGGCGCATGGACGCGGATACGATGACGCGCAAGGAAGCCTACCGCGAAGTGCTCACGGCGTTCCGCACGGGCAAGATCGACATTCTGCTCGGCACGCAGATGATCGCCAAGGGGCTGCATTTCCCCAACGTCACGCTCGTGGGAATCGTCAACGCCGACATGGGCCTGCACATGCCGGACTTCCGCGCGGGCGAACGCACCTTCCAGCTTCTCACGCAGGTGGCGGGACGCGCCGGGCGCGGCGACGTGGAGGGCGAGGTCTTTGTGCAGAGCTTCACGCCGCACCACCCGGCCATCCAGTTCGCCCGCCACCACGACTACGACGGATTCGCCGAACAGGAAACCGAGTGGCGGCGGCAGTGGGATTATCCGCCCTTCAGCAAAATGGTGCTCATCACCGCCCGCTCCGCCCACCAGGAGCGCGGGAGTTTCTCGCTGGAAACGCTGCACCGTCGCCTCAAGGAAGTGCTCCCGCCCCACACCACGCTGGGCGAACCCGCGCCCGCGCCGCTGGAAAAGAGCCACGGCAACTACCGCTTCCACCTGATCCTGCGCACCCGCTCCATCCAGAAACTCACGCGCGTGCTCAACGAGGTGCTCGAAAAACTGACTTTCCCCGAGGATGTAACCGTGACAGTGGACGTTGATCCGTATCAATTATTATGAGCGCACTTCTGGTCATGAGCATGTTTCCTGATGCGGCGGAGGCCCGCACGATTTCCCGCACACTGGTGGAAGAACAACTTGCCGCCTGCGCGAATCTGGTGCCCGGCGCGGAGTCGATCTACTGGTGGAAGGGGGTGATCGAGAGCAGCTCGGAGGTGCTGGCGTTTTTCAAGACCACCGAGGATCAATACAAGCGCTTTGAGGCGCGGCTCAAGGAGTTGCACCCTTACGAGACGCCGGAGATTGTCGCCATCCAGCCCGCAGACGGTCTGCCCGCCTACCTGCAATGGGTGATGGAGAATGTGAAATAAAACCTACAATTTTTTGAGCTTCTGCCGGTGCCGCCAGCGCAGGCGCATCCAGTTGTTCCAGGTTTTGCGGAGCTTGTCGCGCGGGCTCAATGGGTTCTGCGCGAGGCGGTTTTTCTGCACGATCTGGCGCAGCACGTTGGCCAGCGTCAGTTCCTCGGTTTCCAGAATGGTGTAGGCGGTGCCAATGGAGCTCTCGTGGTGGGTGTCGCTCCCGGCGATCATCGGCAGTCCGGCGGCCTCGGCGTAGGCGTAGGCTTTGCGGTTGAAGACTTGGAAGGTGTTGGCGGCGTTGAAGACTTCCACGGCGTCCACGGGCAGGGTTTTGAGCACCGACTCGCGGATGCACGAGCGGAACAAGTCGTAGGGATGCGGCGGGATGGCCAGTCCGCCGCGCTCGTGGATGGCGTCGCAGACCTCCGCTGCGGGGCGGCCCTTCATGTTGGGCAGGGTGACGCCGAGGCAGAGGAGATGGCCGTCGCGGGTGGAAACTTCGACGCCGGGGATGACGAGAAATCCGTCCACGGGAAGGCCGTCGGGCCTCATCAATCCTTTGCGGAGCATGTAGTCGATGCCCTCGCAGGTGTTGTGGTCGGTGAGGGCGAATCCGTGCAAGCCCTTGCGCCGGGCGGAGGCGATCAGTTCCTCCGGGCTGCTGACTCCGTCGCCCGAGAAAAACGAATGCGTGTGCAGATCGATATTAAAGGGCATGCCGTATTGTGGAGTAGAGTGGGCTGAAGGAAAAGCCCGGATTTGCCATTTGCACGTCCGGGCAAAAAGGAAGCCGCAGATTTCTCTGCGGCTCCAACATTGCTCATTCGTGTTTCACAAGGAAACCGGCTGCCTTATTCGGCGGCTTTTTCGCCTTCGATGGCTTCACCCACCATGTAGCGGGTGAAACGGCGGACGACGATGTTTTCGCCCAGTTCGGCGATCTTGCTCTTCACGAAGTCGTCGACGCTCTGGTCGGGGTTCTTGATGAACTTCTGGTCGAGCAGGCAGACATCCGAGAAATATTTGTCGATTTTGCCTTCGACGATCTTCTCGACAATGTTGGCGGGCTTGCCTTTGACCTGGTCAGCGGCGATTTCGCGCTCGCGGGCCACGAGATCCGCGGGAACTTGTTCCCGGGAGACGCAGATGGGGCTGGCAGCGGCGATGTGCAGGGTGATGTCCTTGACGAAGTCCCGGAAGGCGTCGTTTTTGGCGACGAAGTCGGTTTCGCAGTTCACTTCCACCAGCACGCCCACTTTGCCTTGCATGTGGATGTAGGAGGCGATGATGCCTTCCTTGGTGGCGCGGCTGGATTTGCTGCCGGCTTTGAGGATGCCTTTCTTGCGCAGAAGGTCTTCGGCTTTTTCGAGGTCGCCATCGCATTCGGCGAGGGCGCGTTTGCAGTCCATCATGCCGGCGTTGGTCTTGTCGCGAAGGGTTTTGACGAGTTGAGGAGTGATTTCGCTCATATACAGGTTGGTTGAAAATGGGCGCAGCCGAAGTGTCTCTTCGGCCGCGCGCGAGGTTGTGGAAGCTGGGTGAGGTTATTCAGCCACGGCGGTCATCGCGTCCTGGTCAGCCTTGACATGGCCGCTGCCCGAGACGAGAGCGTCCACGAGTTTCTGCAGGATGATGCGGATGGAACGGATGGCGTCGTCGTTGCCAGCAATCGGGTAGTCGATGAGTTCGGGGTTCGCGTTGGTGTCCACGATGGCGACCACGGGAATCTTGAGGCGGCGTGCTTCGGCGACGGCAATGGCTTCGCGGGTGGTGTCGATGATGATCAGCGCGTCCGGATTTTTGTCCATGTCGCGGATGCCTTCGAGATTGCGGAAGAGTTTTGCGCCTTCCCGTTTGACGGCCGCGATTTCCTGCTTGCCCATCTTGGTGTACTCGGGCTGTTTTTCGAGGTTCTCGATGTATTTCAGCCGGGCAATGCTCTTGCGGATGGTGGTGAGATTGGTAAGGGTGCCGCCCAGCCAGCGCTGGTTGACGTAGTAGTGGCCGCATGCGGTCGCGGCTTCCTTGACGGCTTCCTGCGCCTGCTTCTTGCAGCCGACGAAAAGGACTTTGCCCTTCTTCGCGGCGATGCTGGTGAGAAAATCGGTGGCGGCGTGGAGTTGTTTGACGGTGACCCCGAGGTCAATGATGTAAATGGAGCTGCGTTTCTCGAAGATAAAAGGCTTCATCTTCGGGTTCCAGCGTTTGGTCTGGTGCCCAAAGTGGACTCCGGCTTCCAAGAGTTCCGTCATGAGTTCTGTCGACATATTCAGTAATTTTTTCTGTTGATTGTTAAAGAGCGCGTATTTCCGCTCTTTGGGTTGAACGCAAGGGTTGGTCCTTCGCGTCCGGTTGATTGTTGGGTTGTGGGTTGATTGGGTTGACTGTGAACAACCATTTTTGTCTTATCCGCGCGCCGGTTGCAAGGTTTTCGTGCGGAGAGAGTTCTTTGGGGCGTTAAATTGTTGCTGGGGACGCGGGTGATGCCTCCTGGGTCTCCACCCAGCGCGCCCAGAGCCAGAGCAGGTCGGCAAGGCGGTTGAGGTAGCGGACGATTTCCCCGCTGAGGTTTGCATCGCTTTCGCGCAGGCCAAGCACAGCACGCTCAGCCCGGCGGCAGACGGTTCGCGCGACTTCCAGCGCGGCGCTTCCCAAGCTGTCGCCCGGAGTGGCCCAGCGGTGAAATTCAATGCGGTGGCGGGTTTCCAGGTCGGTGACGCTGGCGGTCAGGGCGTCCACCATCGCGGGGGTCACGACTCCATAGGTGCCGGCGCGGTGACGCTCGCGGTCTTCGGGCAGGACGGCGATTTCACCCATGACGACGATCAGCTCTTTTTGGATCGCGAAAAGCCGCCCCGTGACAAAGGGATCGCCGACGCCGCCCTTCAAGCAGGCGCGGGCCATGCCAAGCGCGGCGTTGAGTTCGTCGAGCGCTCCGTTGCAGCCGATGCGCGGATCGGTCTTGGGCACGCGCCGTCCATAGAGGAGGCTCGTTTCGCCAAGATCGCCGGTCTGGGTTGCAATGGACATGGATGGGGTAACGCTAAAAAGAGAAAACCGGCGACGCCTTCGCAGACGCCGCCGGTGGTTGATTGTTTGCCCTCTAGGCCAACGGTTGCTCCTCGGTTTCGGCCATCACGAGCGGCTCGGGGAGCGGCTCGCCGTGGGAGACCAGCCGGATCGCCTTGTGCGCCTGGAAGCCGGTGCCCGCAGGGATCAAGTGACCCATGATGACGTTTTCCTTGAAGCCGCGCAGTTGGTCGATGCGGCCCAACGTGGCCGCCTCGGTGAGAACGCGGGTGGTGTCCTGGAAGGATGCGGCGGAGATGAACGAGTCGGTCTCCAACGAAGCCTTGGTGATGCCGAGCAGAACGGGGCTTGCTTCCGCAGGCTTGCCGCCTTTCTCGACGACGCGGGCGTTTTCGGCCTCGAACTCGAGCTTGTCGATCTGATCGCCCCAGAGCAGCGTGGAGTCACCCGGATCGGTGATTTTCACCTTGCGGAGCATCTGGCGGACGATGATTTCGATGTGCTTGTCGCTGATTTCCACGCCCTGGAGCCGGTAAACTTCCTGCACTTCGTTGACGAGGTGCTCCTGGAGTTCATGCGGCCCGCAGATGTCGAGGATTTCGTGCGGCACGACGGGACCTTCGGTGAGCTGGCTGCCCTTCTTCACGAAGTCGCCCTTGAACACGATGATGTGCTTGTTGAGCGGGATGAGGTGCTCTTCTTCGGCGCCGGTGGCGGCGTCCTTCAGAACCAGGCGGCGCTTGCCACGGACGGAACCGCCGATGTCGACGATACCGTCGATCTTGGCGATCTCGGCAGCGTCTTTCGGGCGGCGGGCTTCGAAAAGCTCGGCCACACGCGGCAGACCGCCGGTGATGTCCTTGGTCTTGGCGATCTTGCGCGGCGTCTTGGCGAGGAGCTGTCCGGCCTGGGCTTTCTTGCCCTCCTGAACGGAGATGTGCGCCCCGGCGGGAATCGAGTAGCTGGCAAGCACTTCGCCCTTGTCGTCCACAATGACGATCTGCGGGTGAAGGTCTTCCTTGTGCTCGATGACGACGGCGCCCATGACGCCCGTGGTTTCGTCCACCTCGCGCTTGACGGTGACGCCCGTGATCATGTCGCGGAATTCGATCTTGCCCGCCTTCTCGGTGAGAATCGGGACGTTATACGGATCCCATGTGACAAACGTGTCGCCCTTCTTGACGATCTCACCGTCGCCGACGGAGATGACCGCGCCGATCACGACGTTGTAGTGCTCCACTTCGCGCCCGTCCTTGCCATGGATGGTGACGGCGCCGTTCTTGTTGAGAACGATCCAGGTTCCGTCCACCGCCTTGACGGCGCGCAGATCGTCGCTGAAGCGCACAACACCTTCGCTCTTGGACTTGATGATGGGCTGCTTGAAGGTCTGCGATGCCGTGCCGCCGATGTGGAACGTACGCATGGTGAGCTGCGTTCCGGGCTCGCCGATGGACTGTGCGGCGATGATGCCGACGGCTTCGCCGAGCTTGACGGGCTGGCCGGTGGCCAGGTTGCGTCCGTAGCACTTGGAGCACACCCCGCGCTTGCTTTCGCAAGTGAGCACGGAACGGATCTTGAGCTGTTCGGCGCCGATCTTGACAACTTGAGCGGCAACGATTTCGTCGACCAATTGGTTGGGCTTCACGAGCTTGGTGTTCGTGATGGGGTCAATGAGGGTTTCGCAACTCACGCGGCCGACAATACGCTGGCCAAGGTCGACGACTTCTTCGTCACCCTCGTAGATGGAGCGAACGACGATGCCGTTGACGGTGCCGCAGTCTTCCTCGGTGATGATGACGTCCTGGGCGCAGTCCACCAGCTTGCGGGTCAGGTAACCCGAGTCGGCGGTCTTGAGTGCGGTGTCGGCGAGACCCTTGCGGGCGCCGTGCGTGGAGATGAAGTATTCGAGAACGGTCAACCCTTCGCGGAAGTTCGAGGTGATGGGCTGCTCGATGATTTCGCCCGAGGGCTTGGCCATCAGACCGCGCATACCGGCCAACTGTTTGACCTGCTGGCGGTTGCCGCGCGCACCCGAGTCCACCATGACGTAGACCGGGTTGAGCTCCTTGCGGCCCTCGTTGTGTTCGAGGGTCTGGAACATGACGTTGGAGATCTGCTCACCAGCGTGAGTCCAGATGTCAACGACCTTGTTGTAGCGTTCGCCGTCGGTGATGATACCGCTGCGGTATTGCTTCTCAACCTGCGCGATTTCCTTGTAGGCGCGCTCCAGTTCCACCTTTTTCTCAAGCGGAATGATCATGTCGGCGATGCCGATGGAAATACCCGCCTTGGTGGCCCACTTGAAGCCGAGTTCCTTGAGCTTGTCGAGGGTCTCGACCGTCTTCTGCGGGCCGCCCACCTGGTAGCAACGCCAGATGATGTCGGAGAGCTGTTTCTTGCCGGCGGCTTTGTTGATGAAGCCCATGCCAATCGGCCAGATCGCGTTGAAAAGAACGCGGCCTGCCGTGGTCTCGATGATTTTGAGGTCTTTGTTCCCGTAGTTGGTCACCTTGCCGAGGTCGGGGTTCACGAACCGAATCCGATCCGCGATTTGCAGCTTGCGCTCGGCGATGGCGAACTCCACCTCGGTCTCGTTGGCAAACAACGGCATGCGCGCGCCTTCCTTGAGGGAGTTTTTGCGCGGGTTCTGCGTGAGGTAGTAGCAGCCGAGGGTGATGTCCTGGGATGGCGTGGTGATCGGCTTTCCGCTGGAAGGCGAGAAGATGTTGTTGCTCGCAAGCATGAGCATGCGGGTTTCCATCTGCGCTTCAATGGAGAGCGGAACGTGCACGGCCATCTGGTCACCGTCAAAGTCGGCGTTGTACGCCGTGCAGACCAGCGGGTGAACGCGGATCGCTTCGCCTTCGATCAACTGCGGCTCGAAAGCCTGGATGGAGAGGCGGTGCAGCGTGGGCGCGCGGTTCAGGAGCACTGGATGCCCACGGGTCACTTCTTCAAGGATATCCCAGACCTCGGGGGTCTGGCGCTCGATCATTTTCTTGGCCGAGCGGACGGTGTGAACGTAGCCGAGTTCCTTCAAGCGGCGGATGATGAACGGCTCGAACAGGACGAGCGCCATTTTCTTGGGCAGACCGCACTGGTTGAGCTTGAGTTCAGGCCCGATGACGATGACCGAACGACCCGAGTAGTCCACGCGCTTGCCGAGCAAGTTCTGGCGGAAACGTCCGCCCTTGCCCTTGAGCATGTCGGAGAGGGACTTGAGGGGGCGGTTGCCCGCCCCGGTGACGGCGCGGCCATGGCGGCCGTTGTCAAAGAGGGCGTCCACGGCTTCCTGCAACATGCGCTTTTCATTGCGGATGATGACTTCCGGCGTTTTGAGCTGGAGCAGGTTTTTCAACCGGTTGTTGCGGTTGATGACGCGGCGGTAGAGGTCGTTGAGATCCGAGGTGGCAAACCGTCCGCCTTCGAGCGGCACCAGCGGACGCAAGTCCGGCGGGATGACGGGGAGCACATCGAGGATCATCCACTCGGGACGGCTCTTGGAGATCATGAAGCCCTGGACGAGCTTGAGGCGCTTGGCGACCTTCTTGCGGATCTGCTTGGAGCGCGTGGTGGTCATCTGCTCTTCCAGCTCCTTGTTGAGCGAGGCGAGATCGGTTTGCGCGAGCAAGAGCTTGATGCCTTCGCCGCCCATGCTGGCGGAGAAGCTGCCGTCGCCGTATTGGTCGAGGGCTTCGCGGTATTCGTTCTCGGTGAGGAGCTGGCAGCGCTGGAGCGGGGTGTTGCCCGGATCAACGACGATGTAATCCTCGTAATAGATCACGCGCTCAAGCTGGCGGCTGGACATGTCGAGCATCAGGCCGATGCGCGAGGGCATGCACTTGTAGAACCAGATGTGCGAGACGGGCACGGCCAGTTCGATGTGGCCCATGCGCTCGCGGCGGACGCGCGAGAGGGTGACTTCCACGCCGCAGCGGTCGCAGATGACGCCCTTGTGCTTGATGCGCTTGTACTTGCCGCAGGAGCATTCCCAGTCCCGGGTGGGACCGAAGATGCGCTCGCAGAAGAGGCCGCCTTTTTCCGGCTTGAAGGTCCGGTAATTGATGGTCTCGGGATTCTTTACTTCGCCGCTGCTCCATTGGCGGATGGTGTCCGGGGCTGCCACGGCAATGGCAATCTGGTCGAAGCCTGTGCCGCGGTCGGCGGGGAAGATGTCACGAAAGTTGGGATCGCTCATACTTACTCAGAGATTCTTGGATGTTTTGTGTGACGGGTGTGGTGGCGGCGGCGGTTAGGCGAGACCCTCGGGGAGGGCCGGGGTCTTGGCTCCGGCGCGAACGTCGAGGCAGAGACTCTGCATTTCTTTGATGAGAACGTTGAAGGATTCCGGCGTGCCGGCTTCCAGCGAGTTGTCGCCTTTGACGATGGACTCGTAGATGCGGGTGCGGCCCTGAACGTCGTCGGATTTGACGGTGAGCAGTTCCTGGAGCGTGTAGGCCGCGCCGTAGGCTTCGAGCGCCCACACCTCCATTTCGCCGAAACGCTGGCCGCCGTATTGCGCCTTGCCGCCCAGCGGTTGCTGGGTGACGAGCGAGTACGGGCCGACCGCACGGGCGTGGATTTTATCCGCGACCAAGTGGCCCAGTTTCAACATGTAAATGTAGCCGACGACGACCTGCTGGTCGAACGGATCACCGGTGCGCCCGTCGAACAGGCTCGCCTTGCCGTTTTCCTCGATCCAGGTGAAGCCGTCGATCTTCTTGGCTTCCTTGAGGTAGTTGAAGATGCGGGATTCTTCGATACCGTCGAATACCGGCGTGGCGACCTTGAAGCCGAGCGCCTTGGCGGCGACGCCGAGGTGGGTTTCCAAAACCTGGCCGACGTTCATACGGCTCGGCACGCCGAGCGGGTTCAGCACGATTTCAACAGGCGTGCCGTCCGCAAGGAACGGCATGTCTTCCTCGGGAACGATGCGGGCGACAACGCCCTTGTTTCCGTGCCGGCCTGCCATCTTGTCACCCACGGAGAGTTTCCGCTTGCTGGCGATGTAGACTTTGACCTGCTTGATGATGCCGGGGTCGATTTCGTCGCCCGCCTCGATGCGGTCCATGGAGCGCTCTGTCTCCATGTCCAGCTCGTGGAAGCGGTGCTCGAACTGGCTGATGATCTCGCGGATTTTGTTGCGGATCGGGCTCGGGTCGATTTCGACGTGGTCGTGCACGCTCGCGAGCTTGCGCAGGAGCGTCTTGGTGATCTTGCGGTTGGCCGGGATGATGATCTCGCCGGTCTGGGCGTTGACGACGTCGAGCGGGATCTTCTCGCCCAACAGGATGTTGGAGAGGGCTTCCGTCAACTGCTCGTGCAACTCGTCCATGCGACGGTTGAGGTCTTCAGTGGCGGCCTTGATCTGGCGCTTGGTCTCGGCAGGCGTGAGCTTGGACTTGGCAACCTCCTTGCGGGAGGAAACCTTCACGTCCATGACGATGCCGTAGGTGCCCGAGGGAACCGTCAGCGAGGTGTCCTTCACGTCTGCGGCTTTCTCGCCGAAGATGGCGCGCAGGAGGCGCTCTTCGGGGGCCAGTTCGGTTTCGCTCTTGGGCGTGATCTTGCCGACGAGGATGTCGCCGGGCTTGATCTCCGCGCCGATGCGGATGACGCCGTCCGGCCCGAGGTTGCGCAGGGCTTCCTCAGAGACGTTGGGAATATCGCGGGTGATTTCTTCCGGCCCGAGCTTGGTGTCGCGGGCGCCGATCTCGAATTCGTCGATGTGAATGGAGGTGTAGATGTCCTCTTTCACGATCTTCTCGGAGATCAGAATGGCGTCCTCGAAGTTGTAGCCGTTCCACGGGGTGAACGCGACAAGCACGTTGCGCCCGAGGGCGAGTTCGCCCTGCTGGGTGTTGGGGCCGTCGGCAAGCACGTCGCCTTTCTTGATGGTCTGGCCTTTCTTGACGATCGGCTTCTGGTTGACGCAGGTGCTGGCGTTGGAACGCATGAACTTGCGCAGTTCGTAGACGTAGATGCCTTCCTGCGGGTCGTGCTTGACCTTCTTGCGGCCCTCGGGAAGCGTCCCGTCGGGGGTGATGATGATCTGGTCGGCGGTGACGGAGGCGGCAATGCCATCGGCGTCAGACACGATGACGGCCTTGGAGTCGCGGGCCACTTTGCCTTCCATGCCGGTGCCGACGAGCGGCGACTCGGAAACGAGAAGCGGCACGCCCTGGCGTTGCATGTTCGAGCCCATCAATGCGCGGTTCGCATCGTCGTGCTCTAGGAACGGAATCAAGCCGGCGGCCACGGAGACCAACTGCTTGGGCGAGATGTCCATGTAGTGAACCTTGCTCGGTTCCACTTCAAGGAAGTCTCCCCGGTGACGCACGGAAACTTTCTCGGCGAGGAAGTTGCCCTTGGCGTCAATCGGCGCGTTGGCCTGGGCCACGAGGTAGTTTTCTTCGCGGTCGCCCGTGAGGAAATCAATCTTCGAGGTGACGCGCGAGTTTTCCACCCGGCGGTAAGGCGTTTCGATGAACCCGAAATCATTGATCCGGGCGAAGGTGGACATGGAGCTGATCAGACCGATGTTGGGACCTTCAGGGGTCTCAATCGGGCAGATGCGGCCGTAGTGCGAGGGATGCACGTCGCGGACTTCGAATCCGGCGCGGTCACGGGAGAGACCGCCTGGCCCGAGGGCCGAAAGACGACGCTTGTGCGTCAACTCGGCGAGCGGGTTGGTCTGATCCATGAACTGCGAGAGCTGGGAGCGGCCAAAGAAGTCGCGGATGACGGCGCTCAGGGCCTTCGGGTTGATGAGCTTCTGCGGGGTCATCCCCTCGATGTTCACATCAAACAAGGTCATGCGCTCCTTGACGAGACGCTCGGTGCGGGCCAGGCCGACGCGGCACTGGTTGGCGAGCAGTTCGCCCACGGTGCGGACGCGGCGGCTGCCGAGATGGTCGATGTCGTCGAGCGAACCTTCGCCGCGACGCAGTCCGATCAAATACTTCATCGCGGAGATGAAATCTTCCTTGGTCATCGTGCGCTCGTTGAGGTCGACTTCAAGGGTCAGCTTCTGGTTGAGCTTGTAGCGGCCCACGCGCCCCAAATCATATTTCTTGGGATCAAAGAAGAGACGCTTGAGCAGGCCGCGGGCGTTCGGCACCGTGGGTGGATCCCCAGGGCGCAGGCGGCGGTAAATATCCTTGAGGGCCTCTTCCTCGTCGTGCGCGGGATCTTTCTTGAGGGCCTTGATGATGGTGTCGTCGAGCTTGGTGTCGACCACCTGCACTTCTTTGACGCCAAGGTTGAGAATCTGGCGGATGGTCGCCTTGGTCAGCGGCTCGAAGGCGCGCGCAACGGTGATTTCCCCGTCGCGGATGTCTGCGATGAGCACCTTGCTGCTGATCTCTTCTTCTTCGAGCTTCTCGCTGAGCTTGAGCTTCTCGACGGTGTAGAAAAGTTTGATGATGTCCTCGTCGCTGCCGTAACCGATGGCGCGCAGGAAGGTGGAGGCCAAAAATTTGCGGCGGCGGCGGCGGCGGTCAAGGTAGATGTAGAGCAGGTCGTTGGTGTCGAACTGCACTTCCAGCCAGGAACCGCGATCAGGAATGATGCGGAAGCTGTAAAGCACCTTGCCGTTGAGGTGGACGGAGGACTCAAAGGCGATGCCGGGCGAACGGTGCAACTGGCTCACCACGACGCGCTCGGCGCCGTTGATGACGAAGGTGCCCTGCGGGGTCATGAGCGGAATTTCGCCCATATACACCTTCTCCTCCTTGGTGCCCTTCTCATCGGCGAGACGGAAGGTGATGTGCAAGGGAGCGCTGAAGGTCTGCCCTTCGCGCTGGCACTCCAGGGCGCTCATCTTCGGATCGCCGATTTCGTAGCTGACGAAGTCCAAGGTGACTTTTTCGTCGTAGCTCTGAATGGGGAAGACTTCACGGAAAACCGCCTGGAGGCCGATATCCCTGCGCTTGCTCGGGGCAAGGGCTTGTTGAAGAAACTCGACGTAGGAATTGACCTGAACCTCGATGAGGTTCGGTGGTTCACTGACTTCCTTGAGTTTACCGAAGTAGATTCGCTCTGACATAGTGGTGCGGTTGGGTTTTGGCCGTCTGCCGTGGGTGAAGGGTGCTCGGCGACGGTGAAAAGGTTAGCGATGCATCTCAGGAATCCCGGCACAAGCCCGGAAAAAAGCAATAGGCCGAAAGTCGCGGCCCGTCAAACGGGCTGCGATTTTCGGTCTCTGATTATAGGATCGGTGATACGCTGAGTTGTTCAGGTGCGTGCTCCCCTGGCAAAAGTGGGTTACGAAACTAGAAGACGAATCGGCGTGCGGCAAGCATTTTCTGCCTGCCGCACGCACGAAAAGTTCGATTTCCTCGAATTTATTTGATTTCGACCTTGGCGCCGGCCGCTTCGATCTTCTTCTTGATCTCTTCGGCTTCTTCTTTGGTCACGCCTTCTTTGATGGTCTTCGGAGCGCCCTCAACGAGAGCCTTGGCTTCAGCCAAACCGAGACCGGCCACAGCGGCGCGGACTTCCTTGATGACGCCGATCTTGTTGGCGCCAACTTCCTTGAGGATGACGTCAAAGGCGGTCTTTTCCTCCACAGGAGCGGCGGCTGCACCACCGGCGGCGGGAGCTGCGGCAACGGCAACGGGAGCCGCGGCGCTGACGCCCCACTTGGTTTCGAGGTTCTTTACGAGGTCAGCGATTTCCAGAACGGTAAGTCCGCTGAGTTGTTCGACGATTGCGTTGATATCGGCCATAGTATTTTTCGGTGTCGTCGCATTCCGGAGGCTTCCGGAAATTTAAGGCGAACTGCCGCCCGCCCGACGAGGAACCAGTTGGATGTTGTGTTATTTGGTATTTCGCGGGGCTTGCGCCCCGCAAAAAGGGTTGGTTAGGCTGCGGTTGCGGTTGCGGCTTCCGGCTGGGCTTCGCCAGCAGCGTCGGCTTTCGCCTTGAGGACGCGCGCCAGGGAGGAGGCAGGTTCGTTGAGCAGGCGCACGAGCGCACTGGCAGGAGCTTGCATGACGCCAAGCAACTGGCCGAGCAGGATCTCGCGGCTGGGGAGGTCGGCGATCGCATTGATCTGATCGGCGGTGACAACCACGTCGCCCACAACGCCGATTTTAACCTCGGGTTTCTTGAACTCGGCCACAAAGGTTTTGAGCACTTTGGCGGCTGCCGCAACGTCCTTCTCTCCGATCACAATGGCCGTCTGGCCCTTGAGGTCGGTGGAGATGTCGGGCAAACCGGCGTCGCTCATGGCGCGGCGCAGGAAGGTGTTCTTGACCACCTTGCACTCGGCGCCGTTGTCGGCCAGACGGTTGCGAAGGATGGAAAATTGATCAACCCGGAGTCCGGTGTAGTCAGTGACCAGCACAAACGGCGAGGCGTTCAGCTTGGCCTGCAAATCTTCGACAATAGTGATTTTTTCAGGTCTCATGGTGTGCGGCTCCCAGTTAGTTCTTGATGAAGGAAGAGGCGTCGATTTTGATTCCCGGCAGCATGGTTGCGGCGAGGGTGACGTTTTCCACGAAGGTGCCCTTGGCGGTAGCCGGGCGGGATTTGACGACCGCGTCAATCACGGCGCTGCCGTTGTCGACGAGGGATTCTTCACTGAAGGAAAATTTTCCGACGGGAACAGCGACGTTGCCGTTCTTGTCGAGCTTGAATTCCACGCGCCCTGCCTTGACTTCTTTGATGGCCTTGGCGGTGTCTTCGGTTACGGTGCCGGTCTTCGGGTTGGGCATCAAGCCGCGAGGCCCGAGGACTTTACCGAGCTTGCGGACTTCGGTCATCGCGCCGGGAGTGGCGATGGCGACGTCGAAATCCTGGAAGCCTTCCTGGCATTTCTTGATCATGTCTTCGAAGCCGACGTATTCTGCACCGGCTTCGCGGGCGGCTTCCGCAGCCTGGCCTTGGGCGAAGACGAGCACGCGGACGGTCTTGCCGCTTCCGTGAGGAAGGGGGCAGGTGCCGCGAACCATCTGGTCGGATTGACGGGGATCGACGCCCAAACGGAACGAAAGGGTCACCGTCTGGTCGAATTTTGCAGCCGGAAGTGTCTTCAAGAGACCGATTGCTTCCGGAAGTGAATACGCTTTGGCGGCCACCTTTTCGGCGGCGGCGCGGTAGCGTTTGCTTCTGTATTTAGGCATGTTGTTTTGCAGTGCGAACGAGCGGGTGCTCTCCTGCGGTTTAGGGTTTGAAAAAATGAACCTTCGATTATCCTTCGATCTCGATGCCCATCTGGCGGGCCGTTCCGGCGATCACGCGGAAGCCGGCTTCTTCATTGCGGGAGTTGAGATCCTTGGCCTTGAGCTTGACGATGTCGAGCACCTGTTTCTTGGTCAACTTGCCGACCTTCACCTTGTTCGGCTCCTTGGAACCGGCGGCGATGCCAGCGGCCTTCTTGAGAAGGATCGCTGCGGGCGGCGACTTGGTGATGAAGGTGAAGCTCTTGTCTTTATAGACGGTAAGCACGACCGGGAGGATGTCTCCGGCCATCTTTTGGGTGGCGGCGTTGAACTCTTTGCAGAACGCCATGATATTGACGCCCTGTTGACCGAGGGCCGGTCCAATGGGAGGTGCCGGGTTTGCCTGGCCGGCCGGGATCTGCAATTTAATTTGGGCGACGACTTCTTTAGCCATGTGAAATAGTGGGTTGGATTGGTTGGAAAGGGCGGCAGTGAAAGAAAAACCAGGGAATTAGCTACGTTCGACCTGCCAGTATTCGAGTTCGACCGGTGTGGAACGCCCAAAGATGCTGACGGAAACACGGAGTTTGCCGCGTTCCGGGTCGATCTCTTCGACGATGCCGTTCTGGTTTTGGAAGGGGCCGTCGGCGACTTTGACTGTTTCCCCAACTTCAAAGGAGACTTTCGGTTTGACCGTGTCTTCCCGCTCGGCCATTTGGGCGAGCATGGTTTGCACTTCCTGGTCGCGCATCGGGATGGGGCGGTCCTTGGTTCCGGCAAACCCGATGACTCCCGGGGTTTCGCGGATGAAATACCAGGTGCGATCCACCAACTGGTTTTGATCATCCAAGAGGTGCATGTTGATGATCAAATAGCCAGGGAGCAGCTTGCGAACCGTTTCGGTGCGCTTGCCGCGTTTGACTTCGGAAATCCGCTCCGTGGGGATCAGGACTTCAAAGATGAGTTCGCCCATCTCCTCGGTCTTGATGCGCTTGACGATATTGTCGTGAACCTTCTGCTCCTGTCCGGAGAGAACGTGCACTGCGAACCATTGACTGCGTGCCAGCTGTCCCATTTTACAAGCCTCCTCCGGTCAACGAGCCCACCACATTCAGCAAAACAAAGTCCAGCAACGCCACATAGCCGCTCAAGAGGAGCATGGCGATGATGACGACGAGGGTGGAGTCGATCAATTCCTTGTACCTTTTGAATCCTTTTTCTTTCGGATCCCAAGGCCAGCTGGCTTTGGCGAGCTCTCCCCGGACTTCGGAGATGAATGTTCTGGTGCGCGCGAGCATGAAGTATTTGGAGAAAAACAGGCCAGGAGGGACTCGAACCCCCAACAAGCGGTTTTGGAGACCGCTGCTCTACCAATTGAGCTACTGACCTAGAATTTCGATTGTGTTTGTGCTAGGCGATGATCTCGGATACGCGTCCGGCTCCCACCGTGCGGCCACCCTCACGGATAGCGAAACGGATGGTTTTTTCCATGGCGATCGGAGTCACGAGTTCAACCTCGAGAGCTACGTTATCACCAGGCATCACCATTTCAACTCCCTCGGGCAGTTTGCAGCTTCCGGTCACGTCGGTGGTGCGGAAGTAGAACTGCGGACGGTAGTTGGTGAAGAACGGCGTGTGACGGCCGCCTTCATCCTTGCTCAAGACGTAAACTTCCGCCTTGAACTTGGTGTGAGGCTTGATGGTGCCCGGCTTGGCGATCACCTGGCCGCGCATGATGTCTTCTTTCTTCACGCCGCGGAGCAGAACGCCGACGTTGTCACCGGCACGGGCTTCGTCGAGAAGCTTGCGGAACATTTCGATGTCGGTGCAGGTCGTCTTGGCCGTGGGCTTGATGCCGACGATCTCGACTTCTTCCATCTTCTTGAGGATGCCGCGTTCCACACGACCGGTGGCAACGGTGCCACGGCCTTCAATGTTGAACACGTCTTCCACAGGCATCAGGAAAGGCTGGTCGATCGGACGCTCGGGGAGCGGGATGTATTCGTCCACCGCCTCAATGAGGGCGAGAATCGCTTTTTCCGCGTCCGCGTCGCCGGCAAGAGCCTTGACTGCGGAACCCTTGACGATCGGGATGGTGTCGCCGGGAAATTCGTATTGGGTGAGCAGGTCGCGCACTTCCATTTCAACGAGGTCGAGCAACTCGGGGTCGTCCACGAGGTCGCACTTGTTGAGGAAAACAACCATGGCGGGCACGCCGACCTGACGGGCGAGCAGGATGTGCTCACGGGTCTGAGGCATGGGGCCGTCCGCGGCGCTCACAACGAGGATGGCGCCGTCCATCTGGGCCGCGCCGGTGATCATGTTCTTGACGTAGTCCGCGTGTCCGGGGCAGTCAACGTGCGCATAGTGGCGCTTCTCGCTCTCGTATTCGACGTGAGCGGTGTTGATCGTGATGCCGCGCTCTTTTTCTTCGGGCGCTGCGTCGATTTCGTCATACTTCTTCGCCTGGGCCTTGCCGGTCTTGGCGAGAATGGTGGTGATGGCGGCCGTCAGACTGGTCTTGCCATGGTCAACGTGACCGATCGTACCGATGTTCACATGCGGTTTGTCGCGCTTGAATGCTTCCTTAGCCATTTTAAGGTCTCCTCGTTCTCTGTTTTTGGGTTGGTTTAGTGGTTAAAATTTCGTTTGATCCGGCTCACCTTGCCGATTCGGCCTGCGCAGTGGGATGGAGCCCATGACCGGGCTTGAACCGGTGACCTCGTCCTTACCAAGGACGTGCTCTGCCAACTGAGCTACATGGGCTTTTCCCTGCGCGGAGCATGGTGCTTCGCCGGGAGAGCTTTCGCCGCCCAACGCAGTGCCGTCTCCTCCGCCTCACGAGCTTTGGGGCGAAAAACCCCTGAACCGAACCTGCCTTCCGGCAAGCACGATTTAGGGCTGATGCACTCTTTGGCTCGTAAAAGCGAGTGGGGAAAGTAGCAAATGCGCGGGGTCTGTCAAAAGGTTTTATTCGGATTTTTCTGCAACGGAGTAAAAATTTTCCTCGCCAGCACGCGCCAACCCCCCTAAAAAGCTCTCCCCTTTTCATGAGCCAACAGATTCTCAGAATCGGCCTGCCCTCGGGCAGCCTGCAGGAACCCACTCTGGCGTTGTTCGCCAAAGCCGGGTTCAGCATCACCGTACCCAAGCGTTCCTACAAGCCTTCCATTGACGATCCGGAAATTGAAGTCTGCCTGCTGCGCGCCCAGGAAATCAGCCGCTACGTGGAGCACGGCTACCTTGATCTCGGCCTCACGGGGCGGGATTGGGTGGTGGAGAACAACTCCGACGTGGAGACGCTCTGCGAGCTGACTTTTTCCAAGGTGAGCAACGCCCCCACCCGCTGGGTTTTGGTGGTGCCGGAAGCTTCGCCCATCCGTTCCGTAAAGGATTTGCAAGGAAAAAGCATCGCCACCGAAGCCGTCGGCATGACGCGCCGGTTTTTGGAAAAACACGGCGTCCAAGCCGAAGTCGAATTTTCATGGGGAGCCACCGAGGTCAAAGTGCCCGACCTCGTTGACGCCATCGTCGATGTCACCGAGACCGGCTCCTCCCTGCGGGCCAACAAGCTGCGCATCGTGGAGACGCTCATGGAGTCCTCGCCCCAAGTGATCGCCAACAAGGCGGCATGGGCGGACGCCTGGAAGCGCGCCAAGATGGAGACCCTGGTGCTGCTGCTCCAGGGCGCTCACAACGCGCGGGACAAGGTCGGCCTCAAGATGAATATCGAAGAAAAGGCATTGCAGAATTTACTCGATGCCCTACCTTCGCTCCGCAATCCAACCATCTCGCACCTTGCGCAAGGTGGATGGGTTGCCGTCGAAACCATTATCGACGAAAAAATTGTTCGGGAAATTATTCCCCAACTCAAGGCGCTCGGCGCCGAAGGGATCATTGAGTATCCCCTAAACAAAGTCGTTTACTAAAAAAACCAGCCAAGTAGAAGAGCAGTCACGTATGGGTTCCTTAAAGAAAAGACGCAAAGCCAAAATCGCCAAACACAAACGCCGCAAGCGGATGAAAGAAAACCGCCACAAGAAGCGTTTGCGTTATAAGAGCTAGTCTCTAACTTTGGATCCCATGAAACCGCAAAGAGCACTGTCCTTCATCAGCCAGTCGCTCTCGCGGTTCTCATCGGTCATTCTTTGTTTTGCGATCGGGGCCGGCCTGTGGGTCGGCCCCCTTCGCTCTTCTGTGTACGCAGCGCCACCCAGTCCGGCGCACGCCACCCAGACAGAACCCAAGTCCTCGCCGAAGCCCACTCCGGCGCAAGAGA
Organism: Verrucomicrobiota bacterium; assembly: GCA_037131875.1. Classification (GTDB taxonomy): domain Bacteria; phylum Verrucomicrobiota; class Verrucomicrobiia; order Chthoniobacterales; family Chthoniobacteraceae; genus UBA695. The sequence goes on along the minus strand of JBAXQF010000030.1, from coordinate 2,315 downwards.
GCGATTTGTCTTTGAACAAGGAGGGAAACCGCAAGGCAGAAGCCCTGGCAGAATTCTCAAAAGGCCTTCTCGCAGAGGAAGATGGAGATGCCGAACGGGCGTTCACAGCCTACCGCCGCTCCCTCGCGCTCGACTCCAACAACACCGAACTGGCCGCCAAAGTCGCCTTTGAGCTGGCCGAGCGCGGCGAGGTTGCCGAGGGAATTGATCTCCTCAAGGATGCCGCAAAGGCGTCCCCAAAGGACATGCTGCCGCCGTTGTGCCTCGCGCACATCTACGCGAAATTCCTGAAAAAAACGGCCCTCGCCATCAAACACGCCACGCTCGCCCTGGATCTCGACCCCGAAAACATCGGCCCGTATGTGACCCTGGTGGAGCTGTACAACAACAGCGGCCAGCCCAAAAAAGCCGGGGCCATTTTGGAGCGCGCGCTCAAAAGCGAGAGCACTGAGGGCGACTTCTGGTGCCAGCTTGCGGAACTCTGTGCGCGGCTTGATCTCTCCCCGGAGGGAACCGCTCCCCCGGACAAACTCCAGCGGCTCAACGCGCTCTACAAAAAAGCGCTCGCCCTTGACCCCGAAAACCTCGACGGCATGGCCAAGGCGGCCGATTTTTATTTCCAAACCAAGCAATACGCAGCGGCGGTTCCCCTCTTGCGCAAAGTCGTTGCCGCTGAAGAAGAACCGGATGCGGAAGACACCCTCTCCCTGCGTGATAAACTGGCCCGCGCGCTGATGGAATCCGGCCACCGCGACCAGGCGCTCGACGTCCTCCAGCAAATGGCCACAGATGCCCCGCAACGGGCCGACACCCGTGCGTTGATCGGCGACCTTCACCTCCTGGACGGGCGCTTGGAGCAAGCCCTCGACGCTTATCGCGAAGTCGTTCGGCTCGATCCCTCCGTCGCCCCCGCCTACCTGCGCATTGCCGATCTGGAAATGCGCCTGGGAGCGCGCGAAAAAGCCCTCGCCACCCTCACCGAAGCCCGCAAGCAATTCCCCGGCGCAGCCCTCATCACCTACTCCCTGGCCGCCACCCTGGCCCAGGCGGGGCAATACGCGCAATCCCTCCCCATTTTCGAGGAAACCTTGCGTGAAGCGCCCGCCTCCAAACCGACGCTCCCCGACGCCTCCTTTTACCTCGCCTACGGCATGGCGGCGGAACAGGCCGGTCAGATCGAGCGCGCCGCAACGCTGCTCAAAAAGAGCATTGAACTCGCTCCAAACGACTCCGCCCAGGCGCGCAACTACCTCGGCTACATGTGGTTGGAGCATGATAGCCACCTGCCCGAAGCGGGCGCACTCATCCAACGCGCCGTGCATGACGAGCCGAAGAACGGCGCGTATCTCGACAGCCTCGGCTGGTATTTTCACAAAACCGCCGACTACCCGCAGGCCATCGCCAACCTGCTCAAAGCCGTCGCCGCGCTGCCCGCGCCGGACGCCGTGGTCTATGAACACCTGGGCGACGCCTATGCCGCCGCCGGAGAGACCGCCAAGGCGTTGGAAGCGTGGAATCAAGCCCTCGCCGTGACCCCTGAGAACAAGACGTTACAGGGGAAAATTCAAAGTGCGCAACAGAAGCTCGCGCCTGCGGTGAAGCCCTGAAAGGATCTCACGCAAAGCCGCAAAGAAGACCGGCATCGACAAACGCCCAGCTTGTTCGTAGTTTCACTGCAAATCTATGGTCAAAATCGCCCTTGAATACACCGGCGGCCTGCATTGCGAGGCCACGCACGGCCCGTCGGGCCGCACACTGGAAACCGACGCCCCTGTGGACAACCACGGGAGGGGCGAATCGTTCTCTCCCACCGACCTTGTCGCCACGGCGTTGGGCGCGTGCATGGCCACCGTCATGGGCATTTACGCGGAAAAACACGGCATCGACCTGAAAGGGATGCGGATTGAGGTCGGCAAGGAAATGACGCAGACGCCGCCCCGCCGCATTGCGCGGATCACCACGGAAATCTGGCTCCCGGCCGGGGTCGCAAAGAGCGAAGCGCTGGAACGCGCCGCCTTGACCTGTCCCGTGCATGGCAGCCTGCATCCCGAGGTAGAAAAGCCGATTACGTTCCATTACGCGGAGTAGGTTTCTTAAATCGGAATGAAATGTCGCGCAAAGGGACGCAAAGGACGCAAAGACAGAATCTTGGAAGGACAGAACGCAAAAAACGGAGTCACTCCGCAGGTGAGGAGCATAACTTTCCCAAGCTTTTCTCTTTGCGTCCTTTGCGTACCTTTGCGCGAGTCCTTCTGCCGCTTTTAGAGCGTTTTCCATGAAGGTGTTTACAATAGGCCGTGAGCGCCGAGGGGTGG
>JBAXQF010000029.1:0-23304 GCA_037131875.1 Verrucomicrobiota bacterium | reverse complement strand
ACGGCCTTCGCCGCCCCAAGACGCGGCTATAGTTTTTGGTAAATTGCTCTAAAGGCTGCCTCCTATGACGCTTCTGCCGGAGCCGATTTTTTAGACCAGGCGCTCGGGTAGATCTCAGCCTTGTATTCGCCCGCATCGGGAATTGCGCTGAGCGTAAAGCCGATCTTCTCCGAGAGACTGCGCATGGCCAGACTGTCGGAAAGAATCCGCCCGGTAACCCGGTTGAATCCTTCCGCCTGGGCCGCCTTCATGAGCATCTCCAACAGGTGCGTGCCGAGCCCATGCCCCTGCCAGGCGTCGCTGATCAAGAGGGCAAACCTGGCTTCGCCTTCGTCCGTTTTTGTCAACCGGGCGACGCCAAGGATTTCATGCTCGTTGGAATCGGGAAGCGTGCGGTCAGCCACAAGAACCGTCTCCCAGTCATAGTCGGTGCCGCAAACGCGGGCCAACCGCTGGTGGGCGATCCGGTAGTCCAGCGAGAGCGTCTTTCCATAGCGGCTCTTGACGCTCTGCTCGCTGAGGGTCTTGTGGAACTTCACCAGCAACGGCTCGTCCTCGGAACGGATGGGGCGAATGGTGACCGGCGTTCCATCCTTGGTCGTCCAGGAGGAAACATACCGCCGGGGGTAGGGGCGAATCGCCGCTTGCGGCGGCGTTTGGACATCCTGCCCATGCACCACAACCCGCGCATCCAAGGCCACAAATCCATCCGGGGAAACCAGCAGCGGGTTGATGTCGATTTCGGCAATCCACGGCTGCTCCGCGACAAGCTGGCTGAAGCGCACCAGCAGTTGTTCCAAGGCCGGGAGATCGACCGCCTTGCGTCCGCGCACCCCCTTGAGCGCCTCGTAAATGCGCGTGCGCTCCATGAGACGGCGCGCCAGCGTGCTGTTCAAAGGCGGCAGACCCAACGCGCGATCCTTGAAAATTTCCACCAACTGGCCGCCTGTGCCAAAGAGCAGCACGGGGCCAAACTGCGCGTCGGTGCTGCACCCAAGAATCACCTCATAACTCCCGGACAACTTGATCATCGCCTGAACCGTTACGCCCAGGAAATGCTCCGCCAGCCCCTTTGCGGTGACGGATTCCTGGATCTCCCTCCAGGCGTTGCGCACGGCATCCGCGCCCTGGAGATTGAGCTTCACCCCGCCCACATCCGTCTTGTGCGTGATAGTTTCGGAATGGATCTTCAGCACAACAGGCCCGTCCACCTCTTGGGCGAGCGCAACGGCCTCCTCCTCCGTCAACGCCACGCGCGTCGGCACCACAGGAATGCCATAGGCCGCAAGCACCTCTTTGGCTTCCACCTCCGTCAAAATGGTGCGTCCGCTTTGGCGCACCGCGGCGACTGTTTTTTCCACCATCGCACGGGCTTCCGGCGTCACCTCAGACTCGGGGGTAAGCGTGGGCGTCTCATAGAGCGCCCGCAAATTCTCGGAATACCGCCACATCGAGCAGAACACGCGGGCCGCCGTGTCGGGATGCGAGTAGGTGGCAATCCCCGCCTCATTGAGAATATCCTCCCCGGCCTTCACGCCGGAGCCCCCCATCCAGCTTGCAAAAAGCGGCTTGCCCGCGCTCTTGCTCATGGCCTTCAGGCGTTCGGCGGTGGCGGTGCATTCCGTCATGGCCTGAGGCGTCAGGATCACGAGCGTCCCGTCATTTTGCGCATCCTGGGCCACCAGTTCCGTGCAGTCTCCATACTTTGCGGCATTGGCGTCCCCCAGAATATCCACCGGGTTGCCATGGCTCCAGAACGGCGGCAGCATCGCGTTGAGACCCGCCGTGGTTTCCGCGGTGAGTTCGGCAATCTTCCCCCCATTGCTCACCAGGCGGTCTGTGGACAAGGCGGCAGGCCCCCCCGCATTCGTGACAATGGCCAGGCGCGGCCCCGCCGGGAGCGGTTGCTTGCTCAAAGCCTCGGTCATGTCGAACAACTCCGCAATCGTGTCCACCCGCAACACGCCCGCGCGCTCAAAGGCGGCGTCGAGCACCTCGTCATTTCCGGTCAGGGAGCCCGTATGCGAAGCCGCCGCCTTGGCAGCCTGCTCCGTGCGTCCCACCTTGATCACCACAATCGGCTTGGTGAGAGCCACCTCGCGCGCGGCGGAAAGAAAGGCGCGCGCATCGCCGATGGTTTCCATATACATCGTGATGCTCTGGGTGTGCGGATCATTGCCCAGGAAGGTGATCAGGTCGCCCCAATCCACGTCCAGCATGGAGCCCAGCGAAGCAAACGCGCTGAAGCCCACATTCTTGCTCAGGCTCCAGTCGAGAATCGCCGTGCACAGCGCGCCGCTCTGGCTCAGGAACGCCACATTGCCAGGCCGCGCGGCAGTGGCCGCAAAAGTGGCGTTCAGCCCGGTATGCGGAGACATGACCCCCAAACAGTTCGGCCCAATGATCCGCATTTTCCCGCCCGCATTCGCCAAAATCTGGCGCTCCAGCTCCACCCCTTCCGGGCCCGCTTCCTTAAAGCCCGCGGAGATGATGACCGCGCTGGGAATGCCCGCCTTGACGCATTCCGTGATGATGCCGGGAACCGTCTTGGAGGGCGTGACGATCACCGCCAGGTCAATGGGCGCCGGCACCTCGCCGATGTTCTTGTAAGCTTTCCGCCCAAAAACCTCCGGGCTCCGCAGGGATACGGGATAAACCGCATCTTTCAGGGACCCCGCCAGCACGTTTTCAAAAACCGTCCGCCCCACGCTGCCGGGCGTTTCCGTCGCGCCAATAATGGCCACGGATTTTGGATGAAAAATGGTTTCGAGCGGATTCCGCTCCGGTTGGTTGGATTTTGGGGTGGGGATGTTGGTTTGTTGCATACTTTGGGGAGTTGAAAATAAATGAGGATTACGGCATTGCTTGCATCGTTGCGAAATCCGGGAAGGAAAAAAAGATCACTCCAAGACGTTGAAGAAAGCAAAAAAGCACCGAAGGTTGTCTCTGAATGATCATTTTTGGCGTCGCAAACTGGCAGCGGTACAGCGAAGGATGCACGGCGGTTAAAAGCAGTAATCCCTCACGGAAAGCGTCACCAACCTTCCGTTGGTCTTGTATTAGCGCATGTTGTTGGATCATGCGCCTTAAAACAGCTTTTTGCGCCCCCCAAACTGCTCTAAAACCACGGCGCTGCACACTTGGCCCAGGCGCCGTTTTCTCACCCCACTCAGAAATAAGTTGATTTCGAAAAATCATATACTTATTATATTGCAAATGATTATTAGCAAGGCTTCTGCCTCATTCTTTCGCGTGCTGCGTTTATTTGGCGAACCTGCCCAAACCAACGATGCGCGCCTCCCTGCTTTCTGCAACCCAGACAACCAACCCAACCAAGTAGCAACCGCTGGAATTTCAAAACAACACTCCTTCCTTTCATGAACATTGCACCCTCTTTGGCAGTTGAGTCCGCCCCCCAGTCAAACTTCACCCAGCGGGAGCAAAACATCCGGGATGCCGTCATCCGCTTTGCAGGCGATTCCCAGGACGGCATCCAGGCAATCGGCGGCTTCCTCGCCCGACTTGCCGGGCGCAGCGCACAGGACGTGATGACCTATGCAACCATTCCCTCCACCATTTCCGGCGGCCCTTCGATCTTCCAGGTGCGCATCGGCTCCGGAGAAGTCCTGTCCGCCGGTGACGAGGCGGATTTTCTGGTCGCGTTCTATCAGCACAGCTACGACAACCACCGCGGATTTTTGAAACACGGCGGCGTCCTGCTTTATGACTCGGACAACGTCGAGCCGGATCTCAGCGACAAACGGTTTGTTTACGTGGGCGTGCCCATTACCAGCCTGACCGTCGAGGCGCAGGGCGGCGCGGCACGCGGCAAGGGAAAAAACATTTTTGTGCTCGGGTTGGTCGCCACCATTTTCAATCTCAACGCAGACAAGCTCAAAGCCTTGATCCGCGAGCGGTTTGGAGCCAAGGACGAAAGCCTCGCAAACACCGCCATCATCGCTTTTCAGGCCGGTTACAGCTACCCCGTGGGCAATGTCCTTTCGCGGCGTTACCAATTCGAGGTGTTGCCAAAAGAGAACGCCCGAGCCCAAGTGACCATGGATGGCAATCAGGCCCTCTCCTATGGATTGATCGCCGCCGGAGTGCGTTACGGAGCGGCATACCCCATCACTCCGTGGACCTCCGTCATGGAAATCTTGCGCGCGGAACTGCCAAAATACGGCGGCTTGTTTGTGCAGACAGAGGATGAGATCGCCGCCGTCTCCATGGCCATCGGTTTTTCCTACTCCGGCAACCTCGCGGTCACCGGCAGCTCCGGCCCCGGCATTTCCCTCAAGACGGAAGCCATCGGCTGGGCAACCATGGCGGAGATCCCGCTCATCATCGTCAACGTCCAGCGCGGCGGGCCCAGCACCGGCTTGCCGACGCAAGTCGAGCAGAGCGATCTCAACCAGGCCATCTTCGGCGGCCACGGCGACAGCCCCCGCGTCGTTCTGGCGCCTGCGACGGTGGAGGACTGCTTTTACATCGCGTTGGAAGCCGCTCAGATCGCGCGCAAATACAGCACGCCCGTTTTCATTCTCAGCGACGCCTCCCTGTCCAGCCGCATTGAGGCGTTCAGCGAGCCGGATTTGAAAGGGTTGATGCAAGACCCGAAGCCGGACTTGAGTCCTCGCCCCGAGGATTTCAAGCCCTACCCGCTGGATCGTATTACCCAGCATGCGCCGCCCGGATCGCGGATGCTCGGCGGCAAATACCCGGTCGTCACCGGGCTGGAACATGACGAGACAGGCCACCCCTCGGCAAGCGCACGGCTGCATACCGGCATGACGGCAAAGCGCCGGGAAAAACTCCAGAAGCTCGCGCAGGAACTCCCTGTGCCAGAGATTTACGGCGACCCCAAGAGCGAAACGCTGCTTGTCGGCTGGGGTTCCACCTTCGGGCCCATCCGGGAAGCGGTGGATCGCGCGCGCGCCAGGGGAGAATCCCTCGCCGCCGTCCACCTCCGCTGCGTGCATCCGCTTCCCAACGGGCTCGAGGCCCTCTTCGAGCGCTTCAAAGACATCGTCACCGTGGAGCTCAACGACGAGGGCGTCTACGGCTACGGACAACTGGCCTCCATCCTGCGCGCCAGATACTGCAATCCCAAAATCCGAAGCCTGACCAAAACCGACGGCCTCAGCTTCCTCGTGAAAGAAATTTTAGCTGGAATTTAAAATGACTACCGCCACCACTCTTCCACCCGAAACCGAAAAGCTGACCCGCAAATCCCTCACCGCAGAGCACCCCACCTGGTGCCCGGGATGCGGCGACTTTGCGGTTCTTTCCTCTTATTACAAGATCCTGGAAAAGCGCCAGCTCCAGCACGAAAACATCGTGACCCTTGCCGGGATCGGCTGTTCTTCGCGGTTCCCGTATTTTGTCAACACCCACGGCGCGCACTTCATTCACGGACGGGGAGTTCCCTTCGCCTCGGGAGTCAGCCTCGCGCGTCCCGACGCCCATGTCTTCCTGTTCGGCGGGGACGGCGATGGCTTTTCCATCGGCGGCAACCACCTTGAACACGGGGCGCGCAAGAACGTGAACCTGACCTACGTGATCATGGACAACTTTGTCTACGGCTTGACGAAGAAGCAGACCTCGCCCACTTCGCCCATCGGCTTCAAGTCAAAGACGGATCCCTTCGGCGCGGTGGATCGGCCCGTGAATCCCATGAAGAAGCTGCTTGCCGCCGGAGCCACCTTTATTGCGCGCACCCACGCCGCACAGGTCGGCCACATGATGCAGATGATCGAGCGCGCCATGGATCATGAAGGCTTTTCGGTCGTCGAAGTGCTTTCCGAGTGCGTCCAGTTCTTTCCGGGCGCGTTCGATTCCAGCACCCCGCGCAAAGGCGGCGAATACAAGATCATCGAAGAGAAAAAGGGAGACAACACCCCCGAGGATGAAGCGCGCCATGACGTGACAGACGAAGTTGCGGCGTACCGGCTCGCAGATCTTCCATTCCCCGGCCTCTTCGGGGTCTTTTATGAAGTGGACCGCCCGACAAAGAATGCCGCGGAGAAAAAGTGGAGCAACTCCGTTCGCGCAAAATCCGATGGAGCGAGTGATCTCGACCTCCTGCAGAAAACATTTGATCGGATGAAATAACACCGCTCCAGGGCACTGGCACAGCGGTTTTTCATGCCTCCATGCACGACCGCCGCCAATTTACACCAAGTCTGGTTGGAAAAGAGCATTGAACTCGGAGCATTTAACCCGAAGCATTTAACCCGGAGCATTGAACTCGGAGCATTGAACCCGAAGCATTTAACTCGGAGCATTGAACTCGGAGCATTTAACCCGAAGCATTTAACCCGAAGCATTTAACCCGAAGCATTGAACTCGGAGCATTTAACCCGAAGGGTTTATAGATAATAGCCGGGGGTTGAGCGCAGCGACACCCCCGGAAAAAAGAAAAGCGGATTCACCCCGGCAGGGGTGGCAGACACGTTCTATATGCTCTTTCTCAACTGGAAGCGGTATTAGAAGATCCAATGAAAGCGTCCCGCCTATGCGAACTTCCCGCCATCTTTGCTTACAAAAAAGAGCCTGTAAAAGGGAAAAAAACTGTTTCGGCGGGACGCCTGCTCTACCCGGCTCAGCAACTTCGCTTCTTTTTTTCCTGACGCACACAACCTTTAACTCCACCCGGCAGCGGACGAAGCGGATTTCGTCCGTTGACCACCGGGGAATCCCCATGTATAGAACCACCCACCCATGAATCTTCATCCCTCCACCCTGCTGTGCGGAGCCCTGGCCGTCCTGGCGCTCCATTCCGGTTGCAAAGACAAGCAGGAGGCCAAAGTTTACAGTGTAGAAAAGACTCCCGCCCAAGCCACGCCTCCTGCGCAACAGGCCATGCCCGCAGCGATGCCGCCAGGGCATCCCGCCATCGGCCCCACAAGCGGCGGGATCGTCGCGGCAGACAAACCATTGTCGGAAATCCAGCCCGGCACTCCGCCGCCCCAGTGGGTCATGCAACCGCCCACACCCATGCGTTTGGCGAGCTTCCTGGTGAAGGGCGAGAATGGCGCCAGCGCGGATATTTCCCTCATCATCCTGGGGGGCGCGGCAGGCGGTGTCCTGGACAACGTCAACCGGTGGCAGTCCCAACTGGGCCAGCCGGATCTCACTGCGGACGCCCTTGCACAAAAGGCGGAACACCTCCCATCGCCGCTGGGCGAAATGACGGTGGTGGACCTCCAGGGGCTGCCCCAAGGGGCTGATGCCGCAAAGGATGGCCGGATCCTCGCCGCAATCGTTACAGGCGAAGGGATGACCTTCTTTTTCAAAATGCGCGGAAACGCGGAATTGGTCGGTGCGCAGAAGGCGGATTTCCTGAAATGGGCCGGCACGGTTCGCTTCGGTGAAGCAAAAGCGGACGCCGAGACCAAATCCTCAACCCCTGCGGCACCCGCCAGCTCGCCAACCTCCTCTCAATAATCATGTGGCGTCGACTCCTTGATCTCGTCTCGTCCATGAAGCTCACCATCGCTTGCTTGGCGGCGGCGACGATTCTGGTCTTCGTTGGCACCCTGGCCCAGGTTCACTACGGCATCCACGTCGTGCAGGAGCGCTACTTCCAGAGCCTGCTGGTCTGGTGGCCCACCGAGTCCACGGGGTTCCGCATCCCGGTATTTCCCGGCGGTCACCTTTTGGGAGCCGTGTTGCTGCTCAACCTGGTCGCCGCGCACCTCCGTCGCTTCCGCATGAACCTGCGCAATGTCGGGATTCACCTCATTCACGGCGGCCTCATCATCATGCTCGCGGGCGGCCTTTTCACAGATTTGTTTTCCGTCGAAAGCCAGATCCTCATCGCACAGGGAGAAACCAAAAATTATTCAGAAGACTCGCGCCTCCGCGAGTTGGTGATCATTGACAAGCGGAACCGCGACTCCGACAAGGTCACAGCCGTTTCCGAGGCCCGCCTGCGGCGTGGCGGAGTCCTCGATTTGGAAAACCTCCCCTTCCGCATCGCCATCAAAAATTACTTTGAAAATTCACAGCTCCAAAAGCTGGGGCCGATGATGGCAAAAACCGAACGGGCCGCAGAGCAGGGCCTCGGCGCCCAAGTCTCCGTGCGGGAACTGCCCCAGACAACCTCCGTGGACGGGCGCGATGTGAAGAGCGCGATCCTCCAGCTTGAGCCAAAAGAAACTGCCGACGCCGCCTCCGTTCCCCGTGGCACCTGGCTGGTTTCAGAAGCGCTCGAAAACCCCCAGACTTTCTCCTGCGCCGGCGGCGCCTGGCAGATCGAGATGCGGCCCATCCGCTATTACAAACCCTACAGCCTCACACTCCAGAAATTCACCCACGAGCGTTATCCCGGGACAGACATCCCGAAAAACTTCGCCAGCCAGATCACCCTCAACGACCCCGGGCACAACGTCCATCGCGACGTGCTCATCTACATGAACCACCCGTTCCGCTACGCCGGGGAAACCTACTACCAGTCAGGGTTCGGCGGGGATGACCAGTCCTCCATCCTGCAAGTGGTGCACAACCCCAGCTTCGTCGCGCCGTACATCGCATGCGTCGTGGTCGGCCTCGGGCTGCTCCTTCAGTTCTCCTATCACTTCATCGGTTTTACACGGCGCACCAAAGCCGCCTCCGCAAAATGAAACGCCTCTTTCCCTGGATCGTGCTGATCCTCGCCCTTGCTTCCCTCGCATCCAGCCTGCGCATGCCGAAGCTGTCGCCCGGAGATTTTGATTTCACCGCGTTCGGCAAAATCCCCGTCCTCGCCGACGGCCGTTTGAAGCCGCTGGACACCGTGGCGCGCAACGCCCTCGTCATCCTGCGCGGGCGGCAGACCGTGCGCCTGGAAAGCGGCGAGACCCTCACCGCCATGCACTGGCTGGCGGACGTGCTGTTCCATCTTCCCGCAGCGGATCAATACCCCGTCTTTGCCATCAACAACCCGGAAGTGCTGGGCCTCTTCGGCTGGCAGCAGGGAGACCGGAAATATTTCAGCTACGCCGAGCTGGAGCCGTTTTTTGAAAAAATCGACACGGAGGGGCAGCAAGCCGGGGGCATCGAATCCGCCCAGCGGTCGCCCTATCAAACCGCCATCTACAACCTCCGCAACGCGCTCATCGTGGATCAGCAACTCCGGCGCAGCCTGCGGCCGGACGAAACGCAAAATTTTGCCGCCGAGATTGAGTCCTACGAAAAACTCATTCCGTCCGTCAGGAATCTGTTCCTTAAGAGCGGCACTCTGACTGCGCTCGAAAAAGAAAAAGTGGACATGTTCGACAAGCTCGCCCACCGCTACCAAACCCTGGCGGAAGCGAGTTCCATCCTGCCGGTGCCCCCGCTGAAAGGGGCAGGGGAGTGGACTTCCCTCGGAGCGAGTTTGTCACAGGCTCGCACCGAGGGCGCAATCCATCCCGCCGTGAAAGCCTATGCGGCGATAGGCGACGCTTATCGCGCAGGCAAAACCGATCTCTTCAACCAGCAAGTCCACGCTCTCGCCGCCGCAATGGCCGCTCACGAACCGGCCACGACAGGCCGCGCATCCTTCGAGTTCCTCTTCAATCACATCGCGCCGTTTTACCAGAGCATGACGCTGTACGTGCTCGTCTTCCTGCTCGTGTGCGCTTCGTGGATCGGCTGGTCCCAGCCGCTGAATCGCTCCGCCTTCCTGCTGACGCTGCTCGCCTTGGCGCTGCACACCTTCGGCCTCGCCGCGCGCATGGTTTTGCAGGGCCGCCCGCCGGTCACCAACCTCTATTCCTCGGCGGTCTTCATCGGCTGGGGAACCGTGATCATCGGGCTCTTCCTGGAACGCCTGTTCCGCGACGGCATCGGCCTTGCCTGCTCGTCCGTGATCGGCTTTGTCACCCTCATCATCGCCCATCACCTTGCGGCCACCGGCGACACGCTGGAAATGCTCCGGGCCGTGCTCGACACCAACATCTGGCTCGCAACCCATGTGGTGACCATCACCCTCGGCTACTCCGCCATGTTCCTCGCGGGAATGCTGGCCATCATCTACGTGATCCGCGGCGTGCTCACCCGCTCGTTGACGCGCGCCTCCGCACAATCGCTCTCCCGCATGACCTACGGCGTCCTCTGCTTTGCCACCCTCTTCAGCTTCGTCGGCACCGTGCTCGGCGGCATCTGGGCGGACCAATCCTGGGGCCGCTTCTGGGGCTGGGACCCCAAGGAAAACGGAGCCCTTCTCATCGTCCTCTGGTGCGCCATCATCCTCCATGCCCGTTGGGGCGGCATCATCCGCCAGCGCGGATTGATGATACTGACCCTCTTCGGCAACATCGTCACCAGCTTCTCCTGGTTTGGCGTCAACATGCTCGGCGTCGGCCTCCATTCCTACGGTTTCATGGACAAGGCTTTCCCTTGGCTCATGGCCTTTGTGGCAAGCCAGTTGGCGCTGATGGCCCTTGCAGCGCTGCCCATCGCCCGCTGGCGGAGCGCCTCGGTGGAATAAGCGCTCGCAGGAGATCGCGCGGAGATCCCATCAGGTTTCCTCATCCTATTTTTTGATGCGACGGAATATTTCCCCATCGCGGAAGTCAGGAGAGCGCGCATTTTTCAAAAAATTTCCACTATCAGGAAAACCCCTATAGGCACCCAAGCAACCATAAGAGGGTTTACTGCTTATTTTGGCCGTATTCTCCTCATGGAAAAGCAACAAAAGGTGCATCTAGGACAATAGAGAGCTTGTCGAAAGGGGGGCTTTTCAGGGAAAACGTGCATAAGCAAAACAGGGAGATAATATCCGAAGAATTCAAAAAAATTATTCCTGATATTAAGATTCCTGATTGAAGTCGCCCACCCACACCATTCCTGCGAACACCCACACAAAATGAAAAAAACTCCCCTCCTGACCCTGAAGCGCTGGCTCCAGGGCACACCTCGGAAAACCATGTTGCTTTTCGCCGGCTGTGCGGCGGTTGCCCTCACGATGATCTCGTGCGGCACACTTTCACAGCCCATCATGGCTCCGCCAAGCATTCCAGGGTCTTCCTACGCGGGTTCCAAGGCCTGCTCGGATTGCCATGAAAAAATCACGCGTTATTTCCCCACCGCCACCCACGCGCGGTTGAAGGCCCAAGGCAAGAATGCCGATAACATCGGGTGCGAATCGTGCCACGGCCCCGGCAGCAAGCACATCGAATCCGGCGGCGCAGCCAACACCATCCTCAATCCCAAGAAATCCCCGGAAACCTGCTTCCAGTGCCACCTGGACGTGCGCGCAAAGTTCAACCTTCCCCACACCCATCCGGTGCTCCAAGGCAAGGTAAGCTGCACTGACTGCCACGACCCGCACAAGGGCGACGCGAAGAAAGGCGGCGGCACATCCTTGATGAGCGCCAACGACACCTGCGCCCAATGCCACACAGAGCAGAAAGGCCCGTTTGTATTCCGCCACGAGGCAGTGCGCGACGGTTGCACCTCCTGCCATGATCCGCACGGCACCATCAACCCCCGCATGCTCCTCCAGCGCAACGCATCGCTCTGCTTGAAGTGCCACTTCCAGCAGCAATTGCCAAACACCTCACCCATGCCTCCCGGGCAACTCACCATCGGCAGCGGCAACCACACCACCCGGCTCACCGGCGCCTGCTGGTCCGCCGGCTGCCATGAGGCCGTGCACGGTTCGCAAACCAGCCCAACCCTTCGGTACTAACCCTCCCTCTGAACTGCGAAAGACCCCTCAAAATGAAAATGACAATCTCCTTATTGGATCGGATCACTCGCACGGCGCTCTGCGCCTGTGTTGCGATGGCTGGCGCTGCCCCCCTGTGGGCCGGAGAAGCGTCCAAGAACATCGTTAAGACGGAAGAAGACACCTTCAACAACTGGGTGGACGTGGGCGTTGGCGGCGCTCTCTACAAAGGCAACAAGGCGCAAGGCCAGCAGAGGACCGGGGTGGCCGACAACATGTTCGGCGGCATCAACGACATGCACCTGGAACAGTCCCTCGGGAACAAGTGGTTCGCCAAGCTCGATGGCCACGCCATCTTTGGCAACCATGACTACAACCTCCTCCTGGATATCTCCAAAACCGACGTCGGTTATCTCCGCGTCGGCTACAAGGAGTTCCGCACCTATTACAACGGCATGGGGGGATTTTTCCCCAACAAGGCGCTGCCGGGGGATGGAGTCATGATCAATCCCCTCAATGACGAGCTTGAGGTGGATCGCGGCGACGTATGGGCTGAATTGGGCCTGCGCATGCCCAACCTGCCCGAGATCACTTTCCGTTACGACCACATCTGGCGCGACGGCACAAAAGACTCCACCATGTGGGGAGACACCGCTCTGACAGGAGCCAACATCTACGGCAACGTGCGGAAAATCGTGCCTGCATTCCGCAACCTCAATGAGAAGAGGGATGTCTTCGCGTTGGACGCCAAGCAAACCGTTGGCAAGACCGACGTGGGCGTGGGCGCACGGGCGGAACTCATCAATAACAACGACTCCCTCAACACCTTGGTTCGTCCCGGGGAGTATAACCCAACGGCAAAGTACAGCGACGTCAAGCTCGACCGCTACCTGACCCAGGAGGACGGTTTGAAGTCTGACACCTTCAGCACCCACGCAACCACAGAGACGCGTTTTGGTGAGAAACTGTGGCTGACTTCGGCCTATGAATTCTCGACGCTCAATAGCGACATCTCGGGAAGCCGCATCCAGGGAACCAACTACGACTCTCCCTATCAAGGGATTTTCGGGGCATCCGCGTTCAGGGATCCGCGCTTTCCCACATTGCCGCTGGCGGCCACAAGCGGCACAAGCGCAGCCCTCGGGAGCACTCCGGCCACCAGAGCTGTCTCGGGCTACATCAATCTTCTCGGCGGCGCGGAAACAAGCCAGCACGCGTTCAACATGAACCTCATGTGGATTCCCCTGGCGGATCTCTCCGTCATCACCGGCGTCCGTTACAGCCATGAGGATACCGACGCCCTCTCAAGCTGGACTGACACCGGCGTGAACTCCTCGGCAAAGGCCTATGTCACCACAGGAACCGTCACGACGGGAACCGCCACCTACCTTCAGGGGACGACACTCCCCTCCATTGCCAACAGCAACTATTCGCTTCAGAAGTGGGCGGAGAACCTCGAAATCCGCTACACCGGCTTGAAGAACTGGGCATTCTATGCCCGGGGCGATTGGGATGAAGACAATCAAAATGTGATCCAGTTCCAGCAGAGCGCCATTCTCCAAACAGACGGCGTGAAGCCCCACAACGTCACTCAAGTTGCCGGCCCGCTTTCCTCCGGCGCCATCAAGCTGAACACCTTCTGGGACAGCAACCGCCTGGCGCAGAAATACACGACCGGCTTCAACTGGTATCCCTTGCAGCGCTTGAGCTTCTCCGGCCAGTATTACCACAAGGACGATCATTACAGCTACGACAGCCCGCTGGGGGATGGATACATCTCCAACCAGAACTTCAACACCGACAATGTGAACTTCCGGGTCACGGTCCGTCCGTTGAACAACCTCACGCTGGTCAGCCGCTACGACTACCAGCGCATCACAAGCTACGTGACCGCAGAAGAGCTGGCCCCGCAGAAATCCGCGACGCAAACGAGCAACATGTTCAACGAATGCATCACCTGGACTCCGTTGGACCGCCTCTACCTGCAAGGGAATTTCAGCTACGTGCTGAACGAGACCAACACGCCAGCCTCCATCGGCCTCCAGGATCCCCAATTCGCCACCCTCTCCGGCGGGGTTCTCACCCCGCCCTCCAAATTCGTTGACGGCTATCCGGTGAGCGGGCCGGTCAATTTGAGCTTCAAGAACAACTACTGGACGGCAGGCCTGGGTGCGGGGTTTGCGCTCAACGACAAAACCGACCTCCGGGCGGATTACACCTACTACCGCGCCAACGACTACGGAAACAACGACCTGTTCGGAGGCAGCGTGGTCCTCAGCCAACCCTACGGCGCAGGCCAGGAGGAGCAAACCGTGTCGGCGAGCATCCAGAGGCAGCTTTGCCGCAATGCGCGCCTGACGCTCAAATACACCTACATCTCCAGCCGCGACGAGACCTCCTACGGCTACGGCAACTTCACCGGGTCGCTGGTTTCCACCAGCGTGCTCGTCCGGTTCTAGCCGCGGGAGCGATCCTGGTGTTGCACTCCACAACTCAAAAAATCAAAATCACTATTTATGAAACAAAAATTAACAACCCTGCTGATTCTCGCATCCCTGGTTTTGGCTGCCGGAAGCGCCTCTGCTGCTGATGCCGGTGAAAACTGGGCCAAGAATTGCGCCTCCTGCCATGCAAAAGACGGCACGGGGAACACCATGATGGGCAAGAAGCTCGGCCTGGCAGACTACACGGACGCCAAGGCCCAAGCCAAATTCACGGATGCAGAAGCCTTCACCGCAATCAAGGAAGGCAAGGACAAGATGAAACCCTTCAAGGACAAGCTGACGGACGACGAAATCAAAGCCTTGGTGGCCCACATCCGCAGCTTTAAAAAGTAGTCGCCCTGCAAATGTAATGTCATCCTGGAGACCGTTGGGCGCCGCGTGTGCCCAACGGTCTCTTTTCTCCCGAGTTAAAAATGAGTAACGAGTCTAAAAAACCAACGTCCAGAGAACTCCTGTTGCGAAACTGGATCAGCCTGCTCGGCCTGCTTATCGCCGCCGCGAGCTTCTTCGCCTTCGTGCTGCTGTTTGCGGTGGATCTCTTCTCGCATCATGGCAATCCCTACATGGGCATTCTGGCCTATGTGGTGGCCCCCAGCTTCCTTGTTGCAGGACTCATGCTCATCGTGGCGGGCGCGTGGCTGAAACTCCGCCAGGAGAGCCGCATCCAGCCCGGCGCTCTGGCGGGAATGCTGACCATTGATCTTTTGCGCCCCCGTGACCGCAAGATTTTGGGGATCTTCGCGCTCGGCAGCGTGGCCTTTCTTTTTCTCACCGCCCTGGGCAGCTACCAGACTTATCACTACACAGAGACCGTCCAGTTCTGCGGGCAAGCCTGCCATGTGCCCATGGACCCGGAATTTGTCACCGCCCAACACTCTCCGCACGCGCGGGTCGACTGCGTCGCGTGCCACGTCGGCCCCGGTGCCGTCGCCTATTTTAAGACCAAGATCAACGGCGTGCGCCAGTTGTATCACACCCTCGCGGGAGACTTTGATCGCCCCATCCGCCTGACTGCCGCCAAGCAGCGCCCCGCCCAGGAAACCTGCGAACAGTGCCACTGGCCGCAAAAATATACCGGATCCATGGAGCGCACCCTGCGCCACTTCCTTGCGGATGAAAAGAACACCCCCTTCACCGTACGCCTCTTGCTGAATGTCGGCGGCGGCGATCCCGCAAGCGGCCCTGTGGGCGGCATCCATTGGCACATGAATCTCGGCAACAAGATCGAGTACATCTCACCAGACGAGACGCGGAGCACCATTCCCTGGATCCGCTTCACCAATGAAAAAGGAGTGGTTACGGAATACCGCACGCCCGATTTCAAGGGCGACCCCGCGAAGTATCCCCTTCGCACCATGGACTGCATGGACTGCCACAACCGGCCCTCGCATCACTTCCGCACTCCCAATGACGCCGTGGATCATGCACTGGCCAACGGGCAGATCAGCCCCAAGATCCCGTGGGTGAAAGCAAAGGTGGTCGAGGCATTGATCCAGCCGTATGCCACCAAAGCGGAGGCGCTTCAGAAAATTGACGCCGCCCTGCGCGCGGATTACCCGGATCGCTCCGACGTCGGCTCGATCATCGCCCAGGCGCAAACCATCTACAGCGCCAACTTCTTCCCGGAGATGAAGGCGGATTGGCGCGTGCATCCCGACAACCTGAGCCACAAGGAAACCAACGGTTGCTTCCGTTGCCACGACGGCCAGCACAAGGCCGCCGACGGCAAGACGACCGTCAAGGCCAGCGACTGCAAATCGTGCCACTTGATCCTTGCGCAGGGCAGTGATGAGGAAGTCCTCAAACTCAACGCGAAAGGCTACGACTTCATCCACATCGACGCCGAGTATTCCGACTTCTCCTGTAGCGACTGCCACACCGGCGCCACGCCGAAATAGCACAGGGCAACGCAGGCTCTCTGGAATTGCACTTCTCCGCATTTGCATTACCCAGAGAGCTTCGCTAGGGTAGGCACACTTTAAAAATGGATCGACTTCCCCTGATTCTCTCCACGCTTTGTTTTCTCATTGGGTTTGCCGCCACCCTGGTCTCCCTCAAAGCGGGGCATTACCGTCCGCGCCGCTTCAACCTCGCGATGATGGCCGCAGGCTTCGCCCTCCAGACCGCATTCCTTGTCCTGCGCGGCAAGGCGCTTGCCCATTGCCCGCTAACGAACCTCTTTGAAGTGCTCGTGTTCCTGAGTTGGTCCATTGCCCTCTTCTACTTTTTGATCGGCCCCGCCTATCGCCTTTCCCTGCTGGGGATGTTCACGGAACCCCTCATCTTTTTGCTGCAAACCATCGCGCTCCTTGCCCCCATCGACACGCCGCACCCGCCGTTTCCCCCGCACAGCCCGTGGATGGAACTGCATGCCGCCCTTTCGGTCATCGCCTACGGAGCCTTTGCCCTGGCGGGAGTGGCCGGGGTGATGTATCTGGCCCAGGAACGCCAGCTTAAAACCCACCGCTTGGGCGCCCTTTTTTTCCAGATGCCGCCCATCACCGCGCTGGCAACGGCCAATCTGCGCTTGCTTTGGATGGGATTATTCCTCCTGACCGCCGGGCTCGCTTCCGCCGTCGCCATCCGCGTGCCGGTTGCCCACGGAGTATTGGTTTGGAGTGTGGCAATGTGGGTCTCCTATTTGTTGCTGGCGCTGGGCCGCCGATTGGGCCCCCGCCGCGTGGCGCTTTTCTCCGTGGCGGCATTTGTCTTGTCGATCGTGATGCTGTGCGTTCTGGCGCACATCAACCCGAAACCCAAAGCGGATCAAAGCCCGGTGGTGCAGGCTTCGGAGCTTTACCGGAGAGCCGGGTTATGAGCGAAACCCCGCAGCCGCAAATTCTCTGCCTCGGTCTCAGCTACCGAACCGCCCAAGTGGACGTGCGCGAAAAATTCGCCATCCCCGAACCGGAATTGGCGCGCTCGCTCGCCACCCTGACCTCCCTTCCGGGCATTGCCGAAGCCGTGGTTGTCTCCACTTGCAACCGGGTGGAATTCTACGCCGCAGCCAGCGATGCCAACGCCGCCATGTGCTCCCTGCAACAGTTCGCGGCAGAGCGAAGCGGCATGACCCCCACCATCCCGGATCCCTTTTACGCCCACGACGGCCCAACCGCCATCAACCACCTCTTCCGGGTCGTCAGCGGCTTGGACTCCATGGTCATCGGCGAGACGGAAATCCTCGGCCAAATCAAAAAATCCTACGCGGCGGCAACCGCGGCGGGCAGCACGGCGCGGAACCTCAACAAATTTTTCCAGCGGGCTTTTAACGTGGCCAAGGAAGTGCGCACCCAAACGAGCATCACCCGGGGCCCCGTGTCCGTCGGCTCGGTGACGGTCGATCTTGCGGAAAAAATCTTCGGAGATCTGACCTCCTGCCGCGTGATGATTCTTGGCGCGGGTGAAACCAGCGAATTGACCGCGCGCGCGCTGCTCTCGCGCGGCGTAAAAACCCTTTTCGTGGCAAACCGCACCTACGAGCGCGCAGCGACTCTCGCGGCAGACATGGGAGGGGAAGCAATCCCTTTTGAAGAATGCGACCGGCGCTACCATGAGATCGACATCCTCATCTCCTCCACCGCCGCCACCCATGCCGTCGTCACCCATGCCAAGATCGCCCCGGTCATGAGCCAGCGTCCCGACCGGCCCCTCTTCGTCATCGACCTCGCAGTGCCGCGCGACGTGGAGCCGTCGGTGAACGACATCGAAGGCGCCTACCTTTACGACATCGACTCCCTCCAAGCCATCGCCCGGCAGGGGATCGAGGTGCGCAAGCAGGAGATTACTCACTGTGAGCAAATCATCGCCCGGCATGTCGGCGAGTTCCACCAATGGCTCGCGACGCCGCGGCCCGATCCCACCACCGTTCAAACTCCCGCAAACGAACCATGAAAAACCTCACCCTTGGCACACGCGGCAGCGCATTGGCGCTGGCCCAGGCGGAATTGACACTCGCCGCTCTCGCTCGCGTTTATCCCGAGACAAGCGTTACCATTCGCAAGTTCACCACTTCCGGGGATCGCAAGCTCGACATGAGCCTCATCAAGCAAACCCCGGCGGGCGCGAAAGGCCTCTTCACCAAGGAACTTGAAGAAGCGCTCTTGCGAAAGGAAATCGATCTGGCCGTTCATAGCTGCAAGGACATGCCCGGCGAAATGCCCGGCGGCCTGCAGCTCGCCGCAGTGCTCGAACGCGCCAACACCGCCGACGTCCTGATCACCAAAACCGGCGGCGAAATCCCGCACGGCGCGCTTATCGCCACAAGCAGCGTCCGCCGCGCGCGGCAACTGCAATTCCACCGCCCGGATCTCCTCATCGAGGAGATCCGCGGCAACGTCGCCACGCGGCTGCGCAAGCTGCGGGAATCACAAACACTGCACGGCACCGTGCTGGCACAAGCCGGGCTGGATCGCCTTGGATACCACGCCGTAAACGGAATCCTCGAAACCGAAGAAGGCACCTTCCACGCAGAAGTCGTCCCCATGTTGCCCGCCATCGGCCAGGGAGCCATCGCCCTGCAATGCCGGGCAGGGGACGCCGCATTTTTCGCCGCGCTCAACCACGAACCGACCTGGGTGGCCATCCGCGCAGAACGGGAATTGATGCGCCTCCTGAACGGCGACTGCACCTTGCCCGTCGGCGTCACCACCCAAGTCAGCGAGCGGAAACTGCGGATGCGCGTCATCCTGTTCGGAGCGCCCGAAGAACCGCCGCGCCAAGCGGAAGTCAGCGGAGATACGCCGGAGGTAGTGGCCGCCCGCGCGTTCGAGGCTTTGACTGAGCCGAAGTAATACCAGTTACACCGTTGGATTGGTCTTATTGTCCCAAAGGGACAACCCGAAAGTAGCCCGGCGTTTTAACGCCGGGTTTGCGTGGAACAATGCTTCGTCCCG
Source organism: Verrucomicrobiota bacterium (assembly GCA_037131875.1). Taxonomy (GTDB): domain Bacteria; phylum Verrucomicrobiota; class Verrucomicrobiia; order Chthoniobacterales; family Chthoniobacteraceae; genus UBA695. The sequence continues at coordinate 4,273 of JBAXQF010000029.1, read as the reverse complement.
GAGGGACGTTTGATGGGGAAAAGCACGCTCATTTATGGATGGCCTTACTCCAAATCCTCAGCCGCGCCCTTCTTGTTCACCAACCCGCGCAACTTCCCGTGGATGAAGGCGTCAATCCCGCCGTCCATCACCCCTTGAATATTGCTGGTCTCCACGCCGGTGCGGTGATCCTTGATCATCTGGTAAGGCTGGAAAACGTAAGAGCGAATCTGGCTGCCCCAGGCGATGTCGCCTTTTTCGCCGTATTGCCGTTCAATCTCCGCGCTCTTTTTGTCCAGCTCCAGTTGATACAGCTTGGCCTTGAGCATCTTCATGGCCAACTCCCGGTTGCGGCCCTGGCTGCGCTCGGCCTGGCAGGCAACGACAATCCCCGTCGGCTTGTGGGTGATCCGCACCGCCGTCTCCACCTTGTTGACGTTCTGGCCCCCCTTGCCGCCGGAGCGAAACGTGTCCGTCTCAATCTCGTCGGGCTTCACCTCGATGGGCACCGCGTCGGCCAGTTCCGGCGTGGCATCCACACTGGCAAACGTAGTGTGCCGCCGTTTGTTGGCGTCAAAAGGAGAAATGCGCACCAGCCGATGCACGCCGCGCTCGCACGCCAGATACCCATAGGCGTATTCGCCGGTGATCTGTAGCGTGGCGGATTTCACGCCCACTTCTTCCCCCTCTTGAATATCCACAATCTCCGCCTTGAACCCGTTGCGCTCGCACCAGCGCTGGTACATCCGCAGGAGCATCCCCGCCCAGTCACACGATTCCGTGCCGCCCGCACCGGAGTGGATAATCAAGAAGCAGTTCGCGCGATCCTGTGGCCCGTTCAGGTAGCTCTTCAGCTCAAAATCTTCGAGCCTTTGGAGGAACCCGGTGTATTCACTCTCCACCTCTGCCGTCGCCGCAACCTGCTGCGCGTGGTCAGTCTCTTCCAAAGCCAGCGCCTTGAGAACTTCCAAATCATCCAGCCCTTGTTCAAGCGCCCGGAAAGGCTGGATTTTATTGCGCAGGGAGGAGACCTCCTCCACAAGGGATTGCGCCCGCTCCCGGCTCTCCCAGAAGTCCGGCGCGCTCATCATCCCTTCCAGTTCAGCCAGCCGGTCTTGCAGTTTCGGCAGGTCAAAGATACCTCCGCATCTCGTCCACGCGGGACTTCAATGCAGAGGTGTTCAAAGCTTGGATATCAATAGCCATATAGGAACCCGTAAACATGCGGCCAAGAGGCGGGGGGAGTCAAGGGATTCACAAGCCGTATCTTCTGCGAATCTGAATCAAGACAACAGAGAATCTGGAACTCAGGAACTCAAGAAAGAAAAACCAGAGACCCCGCATTTCTTGCCGTGGAAAGCGGTGCATTTGGTTCTCGTTACCAGGCTCCAGCCTGGTAATGCCGATGCCTTCGAAGCTCCAGCTTCGAAATGTTGCCATCAAGTAGGGCGTCCAATCCGTAGCCACGCTTTCAAGGCCGGAGCTTAAAAAATCTGTGTCATCTGCGGATGATCCCTCTGTTTTTTCCTGAGTTCCTGAGTTCCAGATTTTCTATCGCCTTCATTGAGATGCGGATGCACAAAGCCGGGCCGCATGCTAACATAGCTTCATGCCACTGGATCCCATCTGCGGAATGAGAGTCGATGCCTCCAGCCCCATCCGGGCGGAACGCGCCGGGGAAACCTATTATTTTTGCTGCGAGGGATGCCGCAAAAAATTCCTCGCGCAGCAGCAAGAGCCCGCGCCCAAAAAAGCCTGCTGCTGCGGTGGGCATAAGCATGAGCAAAACGTCGCACCTGAATCCGGCACCGCCTCGGGCATGTATGTCTGCCCAATGTGCCCGGAGGTCCGCCAGGATCATCCGGGCGACTGCCCCATCTGCGGCATGCCGCTGGAGCCGGAGTTTGTCGCCGCCGGACAGCCGGAGGAGACATCGGAACTCGACGACATGACCGTCCGCTTCTGGCTGGGGGCGATGATGGCGCTGCCGGTGGTGATCCTGGCCATGGGGCACATCGCTCCCTCCCGCCTGAGCCATGCAAGCTCCGGCTGGGCGCAGTTTTTCCTGAGCCTCCCCGTGCTCTTCTGGGCTGGCTGGCCCTTGCTCAAGCGCGCGGGCCGTTCGCTCGTCACCTGGCATTTGAACATGTTCACGTTGATCGGCCTGGGCGTAATGGCGGCGTTTGGATTCAGCACGGCGCAACTCCTCGCGCCAGACTGGTTTCCCGAAGCCACGCACGGGCAATTTTATTTTGAATCCGCCGCCGTCATCACCGTGCTGGTGCTCCTGGGCCAGATGCTCGAACTCCGCGCCCGCAGCCAAACCGGCGAGGCGATCCGCGCCCTGTTAAACCTCGCGCCTGACACGGCCCGCCGCGTCGACCCCAGCGGCGAACACGACATCCCCGTGGCCGAAGTGCGCGCAGGCGACCTCCTCCGCGTGCGGCCCGGCGAGCGCGTGCCGGTGGACGGCGCGGTCACGGAGGGCGCAAGTTTTCTCGATGAAGCAATGCTGAGCGGCGAGCCCGCGCCCGTGCGGAAATCCGCTGGCGATCCCGTCACCGCCGGAACCGTGAATGGCTCGGGCTCCTTCGTGATGCGGGCGGAGCATGTGGGCAGCGAGACGGTGCTGGCGCGGATCATCGAAATGGTTGCCCGCGCCCAACGCAGCCGCGCGCCCATCCAGCGGCTTGCGGATCGCGTCGCCGGAATTTTTGTGCCGACCGTCGTCGCCGTGTCCGTGCTGACCTTCGCGGTGTGGATGAGCCTGGGGCCGGAGCCCCGCCTGGCATTCGCCCTGACAAGCGCCATTTCCGTGCTGGTCATCGCGTGCCCCTGCGCGCTGGGTCTGGCCACGCCAATGTCCGTCATGGTCGGAGCGGGCAGGGGAGCGCAATGCGGCGTGCTCATCAAGGACGCCGCCGCGCTGGAGGCGCTGGAAACCGTCGATACCCTCGTGGTTGACAAAACCGGAACGCTGACGCAAGGCAAACCGGAGGTCACCGCCCTGCTGCCCGCCGAGGGAGTCACGGAAACCGAACTCCTTGCCGCCGCCGCCTCGGTGGAGCAGGGGAGCGAACACCCGCTCGCCGCCGCCATTCTCCGCGCTGCAAAGCAAAAAAACATCGCGCTCTCGCCGCTTGCGGATTTCCACGCCACCGCCGGATGCGGTGTGCAAGGCAGGGTGGGGGAGGGGACAATCTCCGCCGGAACCGCCGCGTTTCTCAACCTCGCGCCGCAGCAGAAGCAAGCGGCTGCGCTGGAAGGCCAGACGACGGTGTTTGTGTCGCGCCAGGGAAAATTTTTGGGCGTCATCGGCATTTCCGATCCCCTCAAGCCAACAGCCCTCCCAGCCGTGCAAGCCTTGCACGCGCTCGGTCTGCGGGTGGTGATGCTCACCGGAGACAACCCCGCCACCGCACAGCGCGTGGCAGCGCAACTCGGCATCGACGCCTTTGCCGCCGAAATGCGGCCCGAACAAAAACACGCCCGCGTGGCCGAACTGCAAAAGCAGGGCCGCAAAATTGCCATGGCGGGCGACGGCATCAACGACGCCCCGGCGCTGGCCCAGGCGGATGTCGGCATCGCCATGAGCACCGGCACCGATGTGGCCATGGAAAGCGCAGGCATCACCCTGCTCCACGGCGACCTGCGCGGAATCGTCCGCGCCCTGGAATTAAGCCGGGCGACCCTGCGCAACATCCGGCAAAATCTCTTCTTCGCCTTCGTTTACAACCTTCTCGGCGTGCCCCTTGCCGCCGGAATTCTTTATCCCGCCTTCGGCCTCTTATTGAGCCCCATGATCGCCGGAGCCGCCATGAGCCTGAGTTCCGTCTCCGTCATCACGAACGCCTTGCGGCTGCGGCGCTGGCAGGCGTAGTTGTTTGGGCTTGTATTTCCTTCTCCTCTCGGGAATTCATGCTTTCTGTGATGGAAAAACTTCTCAAAATCAAGGGCCCAAACGGCGCGCTTGCCGCAGTGCTGCACCCAGCTGATCCCGAAAAAATCGTCCTTTTTGCGCACGGCTACACCGGAACCAAATGCGAGTCGGGACGCCTCTTCGTCCAGACCGCGCGCGCCTTGGCCGAGGCCGGAATTTCCGCCCTGCGCTTTGATTTCTGGGCCTCCGGCGATAGCGAGGGAGGCTTTGAAGAAGTCTCGCCCAACACGGAAATCGCCGATCTCCACAGCGTCATCGCCTGGGCTCGCAGCCGGCGCTTCTCGGAGATTGGCGTGCTCGGATTAGAGCATCTCTCAAAAAGAATTTCCGTTATTCGATGGGAGCGCCGTGGGT
>JBAXQF010000028.1:0-23616 GCA_037131875.1 Verrucomicrobiota bacterium | reverse complement strand
CCAGCCTTCGGCGCTCCCAAGCCACTGGCCACATTTTTTTGTAAAATGCTCTATCGCGCGAGCCGGAAGAAGGCTTCGGCGGTGGCGGTGGTGGTTTCGGCGACTCGCTCCAGAGGCTGGTTGCGCAGGGCGGCGATTTTCTCGGCAACCTGGCGCGTGTAAGCCGGTTCGCAGCGTTTGCCGCGGAAGGGGGTGGGCGCGAGGTAGGGGCAGTCGGTTTCCACCATGTAAGAGCCGTCGGGAACGCTCACGGCGCTCTCCTGCATGAGCCCGGCATTTTTGAAGGTGACGATGCCGGTGAAGGAGACGAGGTGGCCCATGGCGAACAGCGTGGCGGCGTTCTCGGGCGAACCGCCGAAGCAGTGAAAGACGGCGCGGAATTTGCCTTGGCAAGGGGCGAGCAGAGCGAGGGTGTCTTGCCAGCAATCCCCTCGCTGGTGGATGACGGCGTTGAGGCCGCATTCCATGGCGAGATCGAGTTGCCCCTGAAAGATCGACGCTTGGGCCGCTTTGATCCCGGCGTCTTCCTCGCCGCCCGGGAGACGGTAGTAGTCGAGGCCGATTTCCCCGATGGCGACCACGCGCGGGGAGCGGGCCAGTTCGCGCAGGGAAGCGAGGGCGTCCGGTTCGGCTTCGGTCGCGGAGCCGGGATGGATGCCGATGGCGGCGTAAATGGCGGGATGCGCTTCGGCAATGGCGACCGCCTGGCGACTGCTCTCCACCGAGGTGCCGATGGTGATGATGCGTGTGACGCCCGCTTGCGCCGCCCGCTCGACAAGGGCGTCGAGTTCTCCCTCAAATTCGGGGAAATCAAGATGGGCGTGGGTGTCGATGAGCATGCGGTTCAGCAGAGGGAGCCAAGGAAGCGTTCCCCCTGCGGCATCTTCACGGGAGCAGGTAATGAACGCCCAAGGCGACGAGGATCACGAAAAGGATGGCTCCGCCAATGATGACGGGGAGCCACTCGTTGCGCCTGTAGATAAAGGAGTTCGAGTTGATCGTCGCCTCCAGTTCCCCGAAGTTGTACGTGTTCAGGATGCGCCCGGCAGAGAGCATGTTGACCTCTGCAAATTTCTTGTCGAAGAAGATGCGGTCGGTTTGTTGGAGTTCCTTGATGGGCTCGGTTTTCCCGACGGCTCCATCCGGGAAGTAGAAGGCGAGTTTTTTTTCCCCGCCCTCGGCGAATTCCACAATGGCGGCGACCCCGGAGTCTGAAACGCCAAACACCAGAGGGACGGCGATGTTGAATTTGAGCTCCGTATGCCCCATCCGGGTAAGAAGGAGCTGGGTTTTCTCCTGCAAGCGGAAGATGGCGCAGGCCCAACGGTTATTGGGGGAGATGCAGAGCTCGTTGGTGGCGTGGCCTTCGTATTCCATCCACCACTCTTCGTTGTCTTTGAAAAGCCGGGGACGCGCGATTTTCTTTGCCATAGGGGGATTCTTTGGACTTTCTGGGCTTTTTATCGAGTCAATTCTTGCGCGTCTACCATTGGATGACGGAGCTGGCCCAGGTCAATCCGCCGCCGAAAACCACCAGCAGGATGTAGTCGTCCCGCTTCATGCGTCCGGTGCGGTTGGCTTCGTCCAGGGCGATGGCGACGGCTGCCGCGCTGGTGTTGCCGTAGCGATCCAAATTGACAAAAACGCGATCCGTGCCGACGCCGAGGCGGCTGCCGATGGCTTCGATGATGCGCATGTTGGCCTGGTGCGGGATGATGCACGCGAGGTCTTTGGTTTGCAGCCCGGCGGTTTCCAGCACGCTGTTGGCGGCGCCCACCATGGCGGTCACGGCCTGTTTGTAAACGTCCTTGCCGGACATTTTGATGGTGTTGTGTTTCTCGTCGATGTTCTCCTTGGTGAGCGGCAGGCGGCAACCGCCTCCGGGCATGTGGAGGATGTCGCCAAATTCGCCGTCCGCACCCATGGTGGTGTGGATGATGCCGTGGGAACCGGGCCGGTGGCGCAGGATGGCGGCGCCGGCGCCGTCGCCGAAGAGGACGCAGGTGTTGCGGTCGGTCCAGTCCACGACGCCGCTCAATTTGTCCGCGCCGATGACGAGCACGGTGTTGCAGGCGCGGGTGGAGATGAACTGCTGGGCGATCTCCATTGCGTAAAGGAAGCCGGAGCAGGCGGCGGAAAGGTCGAAGCAGATGGCGCGCTTGTTCCCGATGAGCTTCTGGACGAGGCAGGCCGTGTTGGGGAACGCCATGTCGGGAGTGAAGGTGCCGACGATGATCATGTCGATCTCCTCTGCGGTGACCCCCGCTTGCTGCATGGCGGCGCGGGCGGCCTTGGCTGCCATGTCGCTGGTGTGTTCGCCGGGGGCGGCAATGTGCCGCTCTTTGATTCCCGTGCGGCTTACGATCCACTCGTCGGTGGTATCGACGAGCTTTTCGAGATCCGCGTTGGTGAGGATTTTTTCCGGAACGTAACTGCCGGTACCAATGATGGAGGCGGTGCGCCTGGGTTTATGCAGGCGGGTTGTGCGAGGCTGCGGCTTGTTCATTGTAGCGTTGGATGTGTTCCACGATGTGTGGATTCACTTGGTGGGAGATGGATTGAACCGCCATGCGGATGGCGTTTTTCACGGCGATGGGCGAACTGCCCCCGTGGCCGATGATGCAGACTCCGTTGATGCCCAGCAGCGGCATGCCGCCGTATTCGTCGGCGCTGGTTTTCTTGCGGATGTTCTGGAAGGCGCCTTTGGCAAGCAGGGCGCCGAGTTTGCGCACGGGGCTTTTGTAAATCTCGTGCTTGAGCCAGCCGAAGATCGCGTGGGCGATGGCTTCGCTGGTCTTGAGAACGACGTTGCCGGTGAACCCGTCCGCCACGACGACTTCCACCGGGTTTTGGAACAGGTCGTGGCCTTCCACGTTGCCCCGGAAGTTCATTCCGCTGGCCTTGATCAACTCAAAGGCTTCGCGGGTAAAGGCGTTGCCTTTCTCGTCTTCGGTGCCGATGGACATGATCCCCACGCTCGGGTTGGCATAGCCAAGGACATGCTGGGAATAAACCGCGCCCATGATGGCGTTTTGCAGCATCTGGGTGGGCGTCGGTTCGGTGTTGGCCCCGGCGTCGATGAGGACGAAAAGGTTTTTCTCGGTGGGCATCGTCGCGGCGATCCCCGGACGTTCGATGCCGGGAAGCGTGCGCAGTTTGATGGTGGTGGCGGCGACACACGCGCCGGTGTGCCCGGCGCTGACCACGGCCTCGGCCTGGCCTTCCTTGACGAGATCCACCGCACGGGCGATGGAGGAGTCTTTTTTGCGACGCACGGCGTCGATGGCGTGGTCGCTCATCTCCACGACTTGCGTGCAATGGACGATCTCAATGCGCCGGTCATTGCAGCCAATCGCTTTGAGTTCGGCTTCCAGACTCGGGGTGTCGCCCGTGAGGTACAGGCGGGAAATCTCGGGAAATTCGCCCAAAGCCAGCGCGGCGCCTGCGACAAGTTTGCGCGGCCCCTCATCGTGGCCCATTGCATCGAGAGCGATTTTCATAGGTTCACCTCTACCATACGGAGAAAAAGACAGCCGTCCCGCGCATTTGCGAGACGGCTGAATTTAAATTTGCGCGACCGCTTAAGCGGCCTCGACGGTGACAACCTGGCGGCCTTTGTAGTAGCCGCACGAAGGGCAGGCGGTGTGTGAGCGCAGCGTGCTGCCGCATTGGCCGCATTTCGCGAGTGTGTCGGCATGCCAACGGTTGGCGGCTTTGCGGGTGCGAAGGCGCATTTTCGAAGTTTTACGTTTTGGGACTCCCATATCGGTCTATTCTCTTGGTCTAAGGTCTGTTATTTTCGGTCTTCCGGTTTCGCGAGTTGGTCGAGCGTCTTCCAGGGATTTTTTTCCCCGAGATCCGCCGGCGGTTCCGACTCATGAATTCTCTGTATTTCCAGCACCCCGGCGCAACAATTTGCGCCATTCCAGTCACAATGCGGATGGGGAGGCAGGGCGAGGAGAATATCTTCTCTGATCTCCTCCGTCAAGTCCACTGTCTCGGACGTGCCAAGCTCGACTTGGATGGCGAAATCCGGCACTTCCACGGTTTGCTCAAAGCGCTTCAGGCAGCGGACGCATTCCAGTTCCATATCCACCGCGAGCGTGCCGGTGGCAAAAAGCCCGCCATCGGAAAGCCCCACGTCCAGGCTGTAGCGCACCGGGCTGAGCGCCCGGTAGAGTTCATCCTGCACTTCGAGAATGTCGTGATCTTCTTCGCCTTCAACATGAAGGCCCTCCACGGGGAATTTGGTGAGGTGGATTTTCATGGTTTAGATGCCCGGGGCGGATGAGCGGGGAAATTTTGCCCGCAACGCCCTGGCGATGCAATCTGGCACAAATGCGCTGATGTCGCCACCGAGCCGCGCAATTTCTTTTACCAGGCGCGAGCTCACGTAGCTGTATTCCTCCTTGGGCATCAAAAACATCGTCTCCACGTCGGCCACCAGCTTGCGGTTCATGAGCGCCATTTGGAATTCGTATTCAAAGTCCGAGACTGCCCGCAGCCCCCGGATGATGACCCGGGCTTCGATATCGCGGGCGTATTGCACCAGGAGCCCGTCAAACTGGGTGACGTGGACGTTGGGATGGTGATTTACGGCTTCCTTCAAGAGGGCAACCCGTTCTTTAAATGTAAAAAGCCCCGCCTTCTCCTCGTTGTGGGCGATGGCGACAATGACCTCGTCGTACAAACGGGAGGCCCGTTCGATCACATCAAGGTGACCGTTGGTGACGGGGTCGAAACTGCCTGGGTATACCGCGCGGTGCATGGAGGGAGTGTGCAGGGTGGGGGGGCGATTCGGAAAGAAAATTATTCTCCCCTCAAAAAAGTTGTTGCAAAGCGGTGCGGGAGCATTATGGTGTCCGGCTCTTAATTTATGGCTAAAACGAGCTGGATCGAAAAAGAAAAACGCAAACGCGAGACCGTCGCGAAGTACGCCGCCCTGCGCGCTGAACTCAAGGCGAAGGGCGACTACGTGGCGCTGCAACAGCTGCCCCGCGACGCAAGTCCTGTGCGCCTCGTCAACCGCTGCCGCGCCAGCGGCCGCCGTCACGGTTTCATGCGCCGTTTCCAGCTTTCGCGTATCGCCTTCCGCGAATTGGCCTCCAATGGGTTGATCCCCGGAGTGACCAAATCGAGTTGGTAAGCGCTTCTTACACTTAGGTTAACACCGAATTTCCGGCTCGCCGCCTTCGCGCGGCGAGCCGTTCCTTTTTTCCACGGATTCAGTTATGAACCCTTTGTTTCTGCTGGCCTCCCTCCCTTCGGTTGAAGGGGTGCAATGGGAATCTGCGGATATGGTGCTGCTCAAGCTGCTGGGCATCGCCCTGCTGGTGCTCTTGAACGCCTTTTTTGTCGGTTCGGAGTTCGCCATCGTCAAAATCCGCTCCACGCAGTTGGAGCCGCTCATCGAGGAGGGGGACGCCCGGGCAAAGCTCTCCGGGGAGATCATCTCCAAGCTGGACGCCTATCTCTCCGCCTGCCAGCTTGGGGTCACGCTTTCGAGCCTGGGGCTTGGCTGGGTGGGCGAACCGTTCCTGGCGCGGATGCTTACGCCGTTCTTTTATCTCGCGGGCGTCCAGAGCGCCGCCGTGATCCACACGCTCTGCTTTGCGCTGGCGTTTTCCGCCATCACCGTGGCCCACATTGTGGTGGGCGAGCAGGCTCCGAAGATCATCGCCATCCGCAACGCCGTGGCCGCTACGCTCTGGGTGAGCCGCCCGCTGCACTGGTTTTACGTCGCCTTCCGCCCGGCGATCTCCTTCCTGAACCTCGCCACCAACCTTGTTTTGAAACGGGTGTTCCGGGTGGAATCGGTAAAAACCCACGAACTCGGCCACAGCGAGGAGGAGTTGCGCGTGATCCTTGCCGAGAGCGAGGAAAACCCGGAGGGAGTCTCGCCCATGGGCAAGGAAATCCTCATCAACGCCCTTGACCTGCGCCGTTTGGTCGTGCGCGACATCACCACGCCGCGCGGCGAAGTGGTGAGCCTTGACCTGGAAAACACGTTCGACGAGAACCTGAAAATCGCCCAAGACTCCCAGCACACCCGCTTTCCCCTCTGCCAGGGGCACCTCGACAACACTCTCGGGCTGGTGCACATCAAAGATTTGCTGCGCCTCACGCGGGAGCAAGCGCCGGATTTGACCGTCATCAAGCGGGACATCCTGCCGGTGCCCGAAATGATGCCGCTGGAGAAGCTCCTAAAGTTTTTTCTGACCAAACACGCCCACCTCGCGCTCGTGGTGGACGAATACGGCGGGACGGTGGGCATTGTCACGCTCGACAACGTGCTGGAGGAACTGGTGGGGTCCATCCAGGACGAGTTCGACGTGGAAGCCGCCGAGTTCCGCCGGGTGAACGAGGATGAGTTTATTGTGGAGGGGATGTTCGGGCTCTACGAACTCAACGACGCGGCTGCGCTGGAACTGGAAAGCGCCGACGTGAGCACCATCGGCGGCTACGTGACGCATTTGATCGGACGCCTCCCGCAGCAGGGGGAAAAAGTCGCCATCGACGGCTACGAAGTGACCATCACCAAGTGCGATGGAAGGCGCGTGGAGCAGCTCCACTTCAAGCGCAAGCGGGAGGAGTAGGCAGCAGCACGCTGAGAAGAAAATCTCGCGCAAAGGGACGCAAAGGACGCAAAGAAAGAGTTTTTGTGTCTTCCCTTTGCGTCCCGTTGCGCGAGGCGTAAACAGCAGCTCCCCAAGAAGAAACCCGGAGGGTTTCCAGACAATAGCCGGTGGTTGAGGCGCGCTCTGGCGCCGACACCACCGGAACTACGCCCACACCGCGCACACCCCAACGGGGTGGCAGAATCCCACTGCATGCGATGTGCTCTGCCGCCCCGTTGGGGTGTGGCGCTGGTTTGATCCAAACCGGGGGTGTCGCTGCGCTCAACCCCCGGCTATTCTCTCACGAACCCTTCGGGTTCTCAGATCCTGCCGCATGCTGTCTCCCACCCTTGCACTTTTCCGCCAGCCGGGTAAGCTCTCCCTCCTTTCTCCATGCCCAAAGTCCTCATTAAAACCTACGGCTGCCAGATGAACGAGCGCGATTCCGAACAGGTCGCGCAGATGCTCATTGCGCGCGGCCATGAGATGACCACGGACGAGGACGCGGCGGATGTGATCCTCCTCAATACATGCAGCGTGCGCGACATGGCGGAGCAGAAGGCGCTCGGCAAGATGCGCATTCTGGCCCATCACCACAAGGGGCAGGGGAAGGTGCTCGGGTTCCTCGGCTGCATGGCGCAAAGCCGGGGGGCGGAGCTGACCAAGGGGATCGCCGTGGATCTGGTGGTCGGCACGCAGAAGTTCCACCGGGTGGCCGATTACGTGGAGGAACTCCTCTCCCGCAAGCGCGCGCAGTCGATGGATGACGCCCGGTTTTCGATTGTCGATGTGGAAGAGGAGCCGGGCTCGCAGGAGACGATCCGCGACCACACTGTGCGCTCCCGGCAGACGTCGGCGTTCGTTTCCATCATGCAGGGCTGCAACATGCGCTGCACGTTTTGCATCGTGCCGCAAACGCGCGGGGCGGAGCGGAGCCGGTCGATTGCGGAGATTGTCCGCGAGACCGAGGCGCTGGTGGCGCAGGGCGTCAAAGAGGTGACGCTGCTGGGGCAGATCGTCAATCTTTACGGACGCCATGAGTTGCCGAAGGTGGACGGCAAGACCCCGTTTGTGCAACTGCTGGAGGCGGTGCATGCGGTGGACGGCCTGGAGCGACTCCGGTTCACCTCGCCGCACCCCATCGGCTACAAGGCGGATTTGATCGAGGCCTTTGGGCGGCTGCCCAAGCTGGCCGAGCATGTGCATTTGCCGTTGCAGTCGGGCTCGGATCGGATTCTCAAGGCGATGCACCGGGGCTACACGGCGCAGGGTTATTTGGAGTTGGTGGAGCGGATGCGCGCGGTGCGGCCCGATCTGGCGCTCACCACGGACATCATTGTCGGCTTTCCCGGCGAGACGGAGGAGGATCACCTGGCGACGTGCGCACTCGCCGAGCGGGCGCGCTTTGAGAACGCGTTCATCTTCCGCTATTCGCAGCGCAAGGATACGCCCGCCGCCGCGATGCCAGACCAAGTGCCCGAGGAGGTGATTGATGCGCGCCATCAGGATTTGCTGGAGCGCACCAACGCGATCATCCGCGAGCAGCTTGAAACGCTGGTGGGCACGCGTGTGGAGGTGCTCTGCGAGGGGCCGAGCAAGAACAATCCCCTGCGGCTCACCGGGCGCACGCGCGGCAACAAGATCGTCCTTTTTGAGGGAGACGAGCGGCTCATTGGCCAGATGATCCACGTGCAGGTGGAGCGCACCAGCGGGTTCTGCTTGTATGGCACCCCGGTTTAGCGTTTTCTTTCTGCGCGATGATTTATTCCTTTGATCTCTACACGATGGGGCTTTTGGTGGGCGCGCTTTTGGTGGCGCTGCATGTCGTGGCGCTGGTTCAGGCCGATGGCATCCGCAAATTTCTCCAGCGCTTTCCGCGCTCCAGGGAAATGGGCGGCGTTCTGCTTGCGGTGGACGCCGTGTGGGCGTTTGGATTGGTGAAGAGCATAGATCTGGGCGAGTTCTCCATTTACCGGCCCATTTTTCTCGCGGTCATTGTGGTCGGCTTTTTTCTGACGCTTGCTTTTGTGGAGGAATTTCTGGCGGTGCGCGCGCTGGGGATGTTTTTGCTCCTGGCGGCGGAACCGTTGCTGGAAGCGGCGTTTCTGCGGCCCGAGCAGAGCCGTCTGCTCTTGAGCGTGCTGGCTTACATCTGGGCGACACTGGGGGTTTTCTGGGTCGGCAAGCCGTATTTGCTGCGGGATCAGATTGCCTGGGTCACCAAGACCGAGCTGCGCTGGCGCATGGCGGCGCTCGGCGGAGTGGCCTACGGCGTGGCGGTGCTGGTGGCCGCGCTGACACAGTGGGGCGGACAGTAGTCCGTGCGGATTCAGGAGGTTTTGTCCCAGCGGGACAACCCGAAAGTAGCCCGGCGTTTTAACGCCGGGTTCGTAGTATACAGCGCTTCGTCCCGGAGGGACGGTTGAAAATGGGCGTAATCTTCCTCCATCAGCCGTCCCTCTGGGACGAAAGGATTCGCTTTCCCTACCCGGCGTTAAAACGCCGGGCTACTCTCAGGGCGTCCCGTTGGGACGCAAACCCGAAGTATACCGAATATCCGTATAGATGGTATTACTTCTCCACCCCGAAGAAGTCGAAGAGCACGGCGCGGTAGACCTCGCGCTTGAAATCCGGCAGCCAGCAGAGGTCGAATTCCTCCGGGCGAATCCAGCGCGCGCGGCGGAATTCCTGGTGCGGGGTGATGACGTTGATTTTCGTTTCCAGGCAGGTCATCAACGTGAGGAAATAGGTTTGTTCCTGGCCGTCGAAGCCTTTCTTTTTGCGGCCTTTGCCAAAAAGGTAACGGTAGGGCCCCTTGCGGGTGATGACCAGATAATCGCCGGGGCGCAAGGAGAGTTCCTCTTCCATTTCGCGCAGGAGCGCCTGCTCCATGGTCTCCCCGGAATCGACCCCGCCCTGCGCGAACTGCCAGGAACCGGGTTCCCTGAGTCGCTCGCAAATGAGGATGCGCCCATCGGTTCGCTGAACGATGGCTGCGGCGTTGAGGCGGTAGAGGGGAGGGGTGTCCATTTTCACCATGCTACTTCGCATGCGGGCGGGCGGCTGTCTTTGGATTAATGCGGGAGTTTTGCGGATTTCGCGCGCGGTGCGGCGAGTTTGCGCTGCTGGAGCGCCTGGCTCACGTGCGGGGCAAAGAGATGCGGCTCGATGAGGAAGGAGTCGTGGCCCTTGTCGGAATGGACGGTGATCCAGATGACCGGCACGTGGGCGGCTTTGAGGGCCTTGACCAGCTTGGCTTGCTCGGCGGGCGGGAAGGCGGCGTCGGAGTCGATGCTGAAGACCAGGAACTCCTGCTTGTGGCACCGGGAGAAAAGCTCGGTGTAGCTTTCCGCGCCGGACTCCGCGAGCAGGTTGAACCACTGCCAGGCATCGAGGATGCGCAGGTAGGAGTTGGCGTCGAAGCGGCTCACGAATTTCACGCCCTGGTGGAGCATGTAGGATTCCACCGGGCTGTTCATGGAATACCAGCCGAACGGCGGGGCGTCGCTGACAACCACATCCCGCGCGCGCTGCTTGAGCGCTTCCAGTGAGATGAACGTCTTGTGGGCGATCCTGCGCGCCAGCGACAGGCCGGTCTCCGGGCGCGGCCCTTCGTAGTGGTCGCCGCCGCGGAAATTTGGATCCGCCTCGATGGCGGTGATCTGCTCAAAGTTCATGATCCGTTGCAGCATCGTCGTTTCCGGGCCGCTGCCGATGGGGATCACGATGCCCGCGCGCTCGGGATAGCGCGTGGCAAAACTCAACGAGAGAAAGCCGCCGAGCGAACTTCCCACCACGGCGTGCAGTTTGCCGACGCCCAGGTGGTCAAGCAGGCGGATTTGGGAATCGACAATGTCGCTCACGCGCAACACCGGGAAGGTGCGCCCCCACGGTTTGCCCGTGGCCGGGTTGATGGAGGCCGGGCCGGTGGAGCCGTAGCAGCCGCCCAGGTAGTTTGCGCAGATAATGGCGTATTTGCGGGTGTCGAGCGCTTTGCCCGGCCCGATAAAGCCATCCCACCAGCCCTCGTGCATTTCGTCCGTCCAGCGGCCATCGAGCCCCGGCACCTCCGGGTTGAACCCGGCGGCGTGCTGGCTGCCGGTCATGGCGTGAAAGAGCAGGATCACGTTGGAGCGCGCGGCATTCATCTTGCCGTACACTTCGTAGGCCAGCGTAAAACTTTCCAGCACCGTGCCACACTGCAAGCGCATCGGGTTTTCCGAATCGCAGAATTCGAAAAACCGGGTTTTCACGTCGCCGAGAGAATCTTTGGATCGCTTCATCTTGTGGGAAAGGGGCAATCTTGCACCGGAATCCGGATTTTCTCCAGCTTTTTGGCAGCATGCCGCTCTGGCCGGATTTCAGAATTTATCAGGAACTCAGGAACTCAGGATAGAGAGGAAAGAAAAACTCCTCTTCCTATTGTCCTAAGCGGGAATTTTCATCTCAAAGCGCGGGATGCGCGTCACCACGGCTTCCCCGGCTTGGTTGATGGCGAAAAAGGCGCCTTCGGCCACGCTGTCGGAGGCGATGACGTGGTAGGAATGGTAGGAGAAATGGTCGCCCGGCTTGAGGCGCGGGGTTTTGCCCACCACGCCGTCGCCTTCCACCACAACCCGGTGCCCCTGGGCGTCGGTCACCACCCACTTGCGGCCTTTGATGGTGAGGGTCTCTTCGGAAAGATTCTCGATGGTCAGGTAGTAGGCGAACGGGTGCGGGCGTTCGGCTGGGGTTTCCAACCGCGGCGCATACACCAGTTTGTCCAGCGTCACGCGCAGGCTTTCCAGTTCTCGGAAGAGAGGCATTGGGCAATATGGCCCCGGTTTTCCCCGATTTCCAGCGGTTGTTTTCCCGGCCAGAGAATCTGGAACTCAGGAACTCAAGGAAGACGATCAGGAACTCAGGAAATCAGGAAAAAGACAAAATAATTAGGAAACCAGGAAGCCAGGAAAGGAGGAGGAGGGTGATTGCGCAAGGTAGGGATGGCACTCCGTGCCGTCCAATGGGCGTGGTTTGAAAAAGGGCGTGCGGATTGTTGATGGCACGCATCTGGTCGGCACGGAGTGCCGACCCTACCTTCTCCCCTTCCTGATTTCCTGATTTCCTGATAGATTTATTGCATCAATGCACACTCCGCCTCCAGTCGCCCTTTCCATCGCCGGTTCCGACAACAGCGCCGGAGCGGGGGCGCAGGCCGATTTGAAGACGTTCACTGCGCTCGGCGTGTATGGGCTTACCGCCATCACCTGCGTGGTGGCCGAGGTGCCGGGCCGCGTGAGCGCCATTGCGCCTGTGCCGCCGGAGATCGTGGCCGAGCAGGTGCGCCTCTCGCTGGCGGCGTATCCCGTGGCGGCGGTGAAAACCGGGATGCTCCATTCGTGCGCGGTGATCGAGGCGGTTTGCGGCGTGCTCGAAGAGGCGCGGCTTCCCTTGGTGGTCGATCCCGTGATGATCGCCACCAGCGGCGCGCGGCTTTTGGAAGAGGAGGGGATCGCGGCTTATCGCGCCCGGCTGTTTCCGCTGGCGCGTCTTGTGACGCCGAATCTGGACGAAGCCGCCGTGCTTTGGGGACGCCCGATTTCCAGCCTCGCCGAAGTGCGCGAAGCGGGCCGCGCCCTTTGCGGGCGGTTCGGCTGCGCGTTCCTGATCAAAGGTGGCCACCTCGAAGGCGAGGCGATGGATTTGCTGGTCACGCCGGAGGGAGCGGAGGAGGAGTTCGCCTCGCCGCGCGTTCCGGGGGTGAAGACGCACGGCACCGGCTGCACGCTTTCCGCCGCGATCACCGCGGGCTTGGCGGGCGGAATGCCGCTGGCCGAGGCCGTGGCGCGCGCGAAGCGGTTTGTCACGCGCGCCATCGCGCAGCATTACCGCTGGCCCGGCGCGAACGGGGAGACTCACGCGCTGAATCACCAAGCTCGCTCTCATTAACACCGGGCTTCAGCCCGGTGAAATCCCGCGCATGGCGAAAGCCGTTTCAACAGCTTAACCAAGGTTTGCTCGTGACAGGAAGCCGTTGAAACGGCTGACATCACGTTTGTTGCATGGCACCGGGCTGAAGCCCGGTGTTAATGAAACGCTATTGAAAAGACTGCATAGTGGCTCCTCTTCTCTTCGCGCCTTTGCGCCTTTGCGTGAGACCATTCGGTTTTTCAGTTTCGCTTTTGCCCGGTTCCTGCTTTGCTCTTCCCTCATGAAAATTCTCGTGATTGGCAGTGGCGGGCGTGAACACGCTCTGGTCTGGAAGCTCGCGCAGTCGCCGCGCGTTACGCAGGTCTTTTGCGCGCCGGGCAATGCGGGCATCGGCCAGATTGCCACCAATGTTCCGCTCTCCATCAGCGACCACGAGGCGCTGATCCAGTTCGCCCGCGACGAGGGGATCGGCTTGACGGTGGTTGGCCCGGATGATGCGCTGGCTGCCGGGATTGTGGATGCGTTTGAAGCCGCCGGGCTGAAAATCTTCGGCCCCTCACAGAGTGCGGCGCGGCTGGAATCGAGCAAGGTGTTTGCCAAGGAATTCATGCAGCGGCATGGCATCCCCACCGCCGCCAGCGGTCATTTTTCCGACAGCGCGGCGGCGCACCGTTTCTGCAAAGAGAACCGCTACCCGCTTGTGATCAAGGCGGATGGGCTTGCGCTCGGCAAGGGGGTCATCATTGCGCAAACGCCTGAGGAAGCCGCGCAGGCGATTGAGGACATCATGGAAAAACGGCAGTTTGGAGCCGCAGGCAACCAGGTGGTGATCGAGGAATTTCTCACCGGCCAGGAATGCTCCGTGCATGCATTGGTGGATGGAGAGCACTACCTCCTTTTCCCCGCCGCGCAGGATCACAAACAAATTTTCGACGGCGACCAGGGGCCGAACACCGGCGGCATGGGGACGTTTTCCCCGCCGCAGAAACTCGTCACCCCTGAGATCATGGAGCGGATTCACCGCGAGGTGATGGAGCCGTTCATGGCGGGGCTCAAAAAGGACGGGCTGCGCTTTTGCGGACTGCTGTTCCCCGGCGTGATGGTCACTGCCGAAGGGCCGAAATTGCTGGAGTTCAACTGCCGCTTTGGCGATCCCGAAACGCAGTCCCTGCTCTCCCGGCTCAAGAGCGATCTCGTGGATTTGCTCGAAGCCGCCGTGGACGACAAACTCGACACCGTCCATGCCGAATGGGACACGCGCGCGGCGGTATGCGTTATCATGGCCTCGGGTGGCTACCCTGGCGCGTATGAAAAAGGGAAGCCGATTACGGGGATTGAAGACGCGGAGGCTCTGGGCAGCGTCACGGTTTTCCACGCGGGCACCGCGCGCAACGAAGAGCGGAAGCTTGTCACAGCGGGAGGGCGCGTGCTGGGCGTCACGGCTTTGGGCGACGATCTCTGCGCCGCGCAGGCACGGGCCTACGAGGCAGTGGCGAAAATCCATTTCGAGGGAGCCACATTCCGGCGCGACATCGGCGCAAAAGGGTTGTAGACTCCACGCCAATGAATACCGCTTTCCGCATCGCGGCATCCCTCCTTTTGGCCACACCCCTTGCCTGGGCCCAGGCCGATGCCCCCGCGCCTTCGCCTAAACCCGTCAAAACGGTCAAACTGGCTGCGGTGCCGCTGCGCAGTGTCATTGACGGCCTCTCTGACGGCGACGCCCGGCAGGCGTTGGAACTTTTGCGTTCCAAATACGTTCGCTCCGGTGCGCTGGACGAGTCTGCGCTCGACCGGGCCACGTTGCAGGGTCTGCTGGAACGGCTCGGCGGCGGCGCGTCCATCCGCTCCCCCAAAGCCGACGCGGAAACCGACAGCCCTTTCCGTAGCGAGATTCTGGATGAGCGCATCGGCTACGTCCGCCTGGGTTCCCTGACCAAGGGCCACCTTGCGGAGTTCGACGCCGCGTTGGGCAACTTCAAGGCGAAGAAAATCGAGTCGCTCATTCTCGACCTGCGCGCCACACCGTTGAACAGCGATTTCGAGCTGGCCGCCGAAGTGCTCAACCGGCTCACGCCAAAGGGCAAAATGATGTTCGCCGTCCACCGGCCCAGCGTCAAGCAGGAGCGGATGTACACCTCCGACCGCGACCCGGCGTTCCAAGGCGTGGCAGTGACGCTCATCCACCGCGAAACCGCCGGGGCTCCCGAAGTGATCGCCGCCGTGCTGCGCGCGGTCGGCAATGCGCTGACCGTCGGCCAGCGGACATCCGGGCAGGCTGCCGAGTTTGTTGAACTGCCCTTGCGCGGCGGAAAGGTGCTGCGCGTGGCTGTGGCCGAGGTCAAGCTGCCGCAAAATTTCGCGGTTTTCCCCGACGGCCTTAAACCCGATCTCCCCGTGGAAGTCTCCGCGCGCGATGAGGAAGAGGTGCTCAAAACCGGGCTCGAAAAAGGCGTGGGCGGGCTGGTCTATGAGACCGAGCGGGCGCGCATGAACGAGGCCTCGCTGGTGGCCGGAACCAACCCGGAGATCGACGCCGAGGAAGCCGCCCAGCAGGGCGGTGATGCCGATGCCAAAGCGCCGCTCTACGACACCGTGCTCCAGCGCGCCGTGGATCTCGTGACGACCATCCGCATCTTCGGCGGCAAGGCGCAGTAGAGGTGCGCGGTAGGGACGGCACTCCGTGCCGTCCGGGAGACGCTCTCGATAAAAATCCGCGCCGAGTTTGCAGTGGGCGCGCAGGACAGCACGGAGTGCTGTCCCTACCCTTTCAGCGCCGCCTCGATGGCTGCCAACTCCTCCGGGGCGAACTCCAGCCGGTTGAGGGCGTTGAGGTTTTGCTCCAGTTGGGCGGTCGAGCTGGCGCCAATCAGCGCACTGGTGACCACCGGCAGCCGCAGCACCCAGGCGAGCGCCATCTCGGCCAGCGTCTGGCCGCGCGCTTCGGCAATGGCGTGGAGGGCGCGCACTTTCGGCAGATTCGCCTCCACCTGCTGCATCTTCAGGAAGCGTGCTTTGCTGGCGCGGGAGTCCGCCGGGATGCCTTTCAAATAGCGATTCGTGAGCTGCCCTTGGGCCAGCGGCGAGAAGACGATGCTCCCAATGCCCGCCTCGGCGAGCACGTCGGTCAGCCCGTTTTCGATCCAGCGGTCGAGCAGGTTGTAGCGTGGCTGGTGGATAAGGCAGGGCGTGCCGAGTTGCTTGAGGAGAGCCGCCGCACGGCGCGTTTCCTCCGCAGGGTAGTTGGAAATGCCCGCGTAGAGCGCCTTGCCGCTGCGCACGGCGTGGTCGAGCGCGCCCATCGTTTCTTCCAGCGGCGTTTCCGGGTCGGGCCGGTGTGAGTAGAAAATATCGACGTAGGGCAGCCCCATCCGTTTCAAGCTCTGGTCAAGGCTGGAGAGCATATACTTGCGCGAACCCCATTCGCCATACGGCCCAGGCCACATGTTGTAGCCCGCTTTGGTGGAGATAATCAACTCATCGCGGTAGGCGTGCAAATCCTCGCGCAGCATCCGCCCAAAGTTGATCTCCGCCGAGCCGGGCGTTGGCCCGTAGTTGTTGGCGAGATCGAAGTGGGTGATCCCGAGGTCGAACGCGCGCAACACCAGCGAGCGGCCCGTGGCGTAGCAATCGACATCGCCGAAGTTCTGCCAGAGCCCGAGCGAAATGCGCGGCAGCTTCAACCCGCTGCGGCCGCAGCGGGCATAGGGTATCGATTGATAACGGGAGGGGGAGGCGGAATGGCTCATGCAGGGGACTTATCCAAAACACCGGGGTAAAACAAGGCCGATCCTTCATCGTCGGGATTCACTTGAGCCGCGTGCGGGGATTGGCTATGGTGCAGTATGTTCGCTGCCATTGAACTTTTGCTGGTTCCCCTCTTTTTTCTCATGATGATTACCCTTGGCCTTCTCGGAACCGTGCTTTGGATTTGGATGCTCATTGACTGCGCCACGAATGAGCCCTCCGAGGGAAGCGACAAGATTGTCTGGATTTTGGTGATCCTCTTCACCCACGGCCTCGGGGCGTTGATTTACCTGCTGGCGCGACGGCCCGAACGCAAGCGGCTTTACGGCAGGTAGGCGGCTACGCCCCTGTCCCGCGCGAGTTGCGCAGGCCCAGGCTGGCGAAGATTTTGCGCGTCGCGTCGGAGCGGTTCAAGGTGTAGAAATGGATGCCGCGCACGTCGTTCTCCAGCAGATCCAGGCATTGCTCCGAGGCGTAGTGAACGCCCACTTGCGCCACCATTTCCGGGTCATCCTGGCAGCGTGCAAGCGCCCTCAGCAGCTTGGCCGGGAAGTGGGCTCCGCCGGCGAGTTCCGCCATCCGCTTGAGGCCGCTGACGGAGGCCACGGGCATGATCCCGGCGATGATCGGCACTTTGATGCCCGCCAGTTCGCAGCGGTCGCGGAAGTCGTAGAAGTCGTGGTTGTCGAAGAAAAGCTGGGTGACGATGTAGTCCGCCCCGGCGTCCACCTTGGCCTTGAGGTGGTCGAGTTCCAGCAGGCGGTTGGGCGTGGCGGGGTGCCCTTCGGGGAAACCGGCCACGCCGATGCCGAAGCCGCGCCGGTCGGGATGCGCGCCGGAGTCGTTGAATTTGCGGATGCATTTGACCAAGTCGGCGGCGTGCTGGAAATCGTCCTCCTCGCGGCGGTAGCCGGGCGTGCGGGGCGGATCGCCGCAAAGGGCAAGGATGTTGCCGATCCCCTCGGCGGCGTAGCGCTCCAGGATCGCTCCGATTTCCGCCTCCTTGTGGCAGACGCAGGTGAGGTGGGGAATCGGGTCGAGCGAGGTTTGCGTCTTGATACGCATGACCAGCTCGTGCGTCAGTTCCCGGGTGGAGCCGCCCGCGCCGTAGGTCACGCTCACGAAATGGGGCAGGTAGGGTTCCAGCTCCAGGATGGTTTGGAAGAGGGCTTCCGCAGCATCCGGCGTTTTTGGCGGGAAGAACTCGAAGGAAAACGTGGTGGGGTTGCTGGCAAAGATGTCCTGGATGTGCATGCGCTTTTTGAGGGCTGGAATTTTTGCAACGCAAGCGCCGCAGAGGCGGCTTTATAGCATCGCTCCAGGCAGGTTTCAACCGGTTTGACTCCTCCCCCCTCCAGTGCTCACGCATAAAAGGCAAAAGCGGATCAGGAACTCAGGAAATCAGGAGAAAAAATAAGTTCGGCAGACCACGCATTCCAAAAATAGCGCTTTTTTCAGGAATGGCGAGGAGCTGTACGCATTCCTCTTCTGCCTTTTTCCTGAGTTCCTGAGTTCCTGAGTTCCTGATAGGTTTTTGATGCGTGAGCCTTGCTCACAAAGTATTTACGGTGACGGGACATTTTGGAAAAAAATCATCTTTTCCCCCTTGCATCAGAGTTTTTATGTGACTTCCCATTGGACAAAGGAAGCCTGTGCCGTCATTCTCTAGAGTAAGTCAGACGCATTCTCCCCGTCCCCCCCCTTTCTATTTGTTATGCCTAAATTCAACTACGTTGCACTTGATGCCCGCGGCACAGAATCCACGGGTGTGATTGAAGCCGCCAGTTCCAACGAAGCCATCAGTCAGCTGAGGCAATCCGGCTTTTTCCCGACGAACGTTGTGGAAGAAGGCAAAGGAGGGGCGCGCAAAACGGTCGGGGGCGCCAAAAAGGCGACCAGATCGACGGCTACTCCCAGTGTGGCGAAAAAAGAGGGTGGGGGCATTGAGTTTTTCAAAAAAACGACCGTCAAGAGCAAGATCCTCATGGTTTTCACCCGCCAGCTTGCCACGCTCATTGACGCGGGCCTGCCGCTGTTGCGGGGCCTGACGGTGCTGGCCAAGCAGGAAAAGGATGTCGTTCTCAAGCGCACCATCAACATGCTTGCAGACTCTGTGCAGGGCGGCAGCACCTTTTCCGAGTCGCTGGCGCAACATCCCAAGGTTTTCAACAAGCTCTACATCAACATGGTGAAAGCCGGTGAGCTGGGCGGTGTGCTTGAACTCGTCCTCAACCGCCTGGCCGAGTTCCAGGAAAAAGCGCAGAAGATCGCCAACAAAGTCAAGTCGGCCATGGCCTACCCGATGATCGTGCTGGTGATCGCCATCTTGATCATGTGGTTCCTGCTCGTCTTCATCGTGCCGAAGTTTGAGGCGATCTTCAAAGACATGTTGGGCAACAAGCCGCTCCCGGACATCACGCAATTTGTCATTGGGATCAGCAAGGCGGTGCAGGATCACTTCTTTTCGATCATCGGCTTTTTTGTCGCGTTTGTGATCGCCTACAAACTTTTTGCCTCCAGCAGTGCGGGCCGCGTCGTTCTGGATCGCGTGAAGCTGAGAGTCCCGCTGATGGGCGATCTGCTCCGCAAATCGTCCATTTCGCGCTTTACGCGCACGCTGGGCACGTTGGTGGAAAGCGGCGTGCCGATCCTCCAGGCCCTCAACATCACCAAAGACACCTCTGGCAACGCGGTGATTGCGGACGCCATCATGAAGGTGCATGACGCCGTCAAGGAGGGCGAATCCATCGTCGCGCCCTTGGAAGCCAGCGGCGTATTTCCTCCGCTCGTCATCAGCATGATCGACGTGGGTGAAGAAACCGGCCAGTTGCCCGCCATGCTGCTCAAGGTGGCGGATGTTTTCGACGATGAAGTGGACAATGCCGTTGCGGGTCTGACCTCCATGTTGGAGCCGCTCATGATCGTCTTCCTGGCAATCGTTGTCGGCGGCATCGTCATCGCCCTCTTCATGCCGCTGATCACCATCATCCAGCAGATGCAGCAGTCCTAACCCCGGGTTGCACACACCATGAAACAGCACTCCACAAAAGCAGACGGGTTCACCTTGGTGGAAATTTTGGTGGTAATTTCCATCATCACCGTCCTTGCCGGGCTTGCGGTCTCCGCGATGAGCGGCGCGCAAAATAGTGCGGCGAGGAATCGCGCCAGGGCGGAAATCAGCGCGTTATCCCTCGCCATCGAAAGCTACAAAACCGACAACGGCGATTACCCAAGGGATACGAATACTACAGATGCGCTGGATGCCACGCAGGCCACCAGTGGAGG
This sequence comes from Verrucomicrobiota bacterium, assembly GCA_037131875.1. Taxonomy (GTDB): domain Bacteria; phylum Verrucomicrobiota; class Verrucomicrobiia; order Chthoniobacterales; family Chthoniobacteraceae; genus UBA695. Next base: position 4,057 of record JBAXQF010000028.1, on the reverse strand, counting down.
AGCGCTGATCAGCAATGGTGCCTACATGCCCTCCTCGGTGACGCTCTACTCCGCCTTGAGCGGCGACTCCAGCTTGCTGGGTACGGCCACCGCAAAGGTTTATTTCCCCTTCAGGCCAAACATGCTGTATCCGAAGGTGCCAGCGGGAACCGCGAGAACCGCAGCAACCAAAGTGCAAGCCATCATTGATCCCTTCCGCAACTGCTACGGCTACTCGACCATCGGGTCGGGCACGGCCGCCGTTACCGGCACGGTGGGCTACAACCCCACCTTTGACCTCTGGAGCACGGCGATTACCGACCCGAACAATCTACCGACGCCGGCCGCCTGGATCACCAACTGGTAAAGCGCCGGGCTCGCGCCGGTGCTTCAAGTTTTCCTTGGCATGGCCCCCCTGTAGTGTCCACACTTGCGGGCATGGATTTTGTTGAGCAAGCCCGCCGGGTATTTGAAATTGAATTAGCAGAGGTTCGCCGCGTGGCCGACCGTTTGGACGCCTCCTTCGGCCTCGCCGTGGAGACCGTTCTGCGGAGCGTCGAGGCGCGGGGAAAAATCGTCGTCATCGGCGTCGGGAAATCCGGCCACATCGGCGAAAAAATCGCCGCCACCCTCACCAGCACCGGCTCGCCCGCCGTGGTGCTCAACTCGCTCAACGCCATGCACGGCGACCTCGGCGTCATTGCCGACGGCGACGTGATCCTGGCCCTGAGCTTTTCCGGCGAAACCGAGGAATTGCTCAACATCCTTCCCGCCCTGAGCCGCTTTGACGTAAAGATCGTCTCCATCACCGGCAACCCGGCGTCCACGCTCGCCAAGACCTCCCACGTCCACCTCGACGCCTCCATCCAGGAGGAAGCCTGCCCGCTCGGCCTCGCCCCCACCTCCAGCACCACCGCCGCGTTGGTCTTGGGCGATGCGCTGGCGATGGTGCTGCTCCAGGCGCGCGGTTTCAAAAAAGAGGACTTCGCCCGGTACCATCCCGGCGGCAGCCTGGGCCGCTCGCTCCTGCTCAAAGTCACCCAGATCATGCGCACGGGGGATCAACTCGCCCTCCTGCCGCCCACCGCCAGCGTGCGCGAAGTATTGCAGCGCATGGCGCGCGCTCGCACCGGCTCCGCCATTCTCACCGCGCCCGATGGCACCCTCGCGGGCGTCTTCACCCATGGGGATTTTGGCCGCCATTTTGAGACGGTGCCCGATCTTTTGGAGCGCCCGGTGGCGGACTTCATGACGGCGAAACCGATCACCGTTTCCGCCGAGAAGCTGGCGGTGGAAGTCCTGCGCATTCTGGAAAAGCATGCCATTGACGATCTTGTCGTGGTGGATGCCTCCAGCGGCGTGCCTGTTCCTGTTGGCTTGGTTGATTCCCAAGATCTCGCCAAGTTCAGGCTTGTCTAACGAGGCGGGCGCTGCTCTATTAATCTATTCCATAGCAATCTCCGATTCACCTTTTTTACCTCATGGCATCAGCAAACGATCTCCGTAAAGGCATGGCCATTCGTTACAACAGTAACGTCGCCATTGTCCTTGAAGTCCAGCACCGCACCCCCGGCAATCTCCGCGCCTTCGTCCAGTTGATCATCCGCTACATCGGCACCGGCAAAAGCGCCGACGTCCGTTTCGGATCAACCGACAAAGTCGAACTCGTGGAAGTCAACCGCCAGAAGGTGGAGTTCAGCTACAAGGATCAGACCGGCTACCATTTCATGGACCCGGAAACCTACGACACCATTTCCCTGAACGAAAACCTGCTCGCCGACGCGAAGGATTACCTTGTGGAAAACCTGCAAGTGGAAGTCCTCTACGCCGAAGGCAAGGCCGTGCAGGTCGAACTTCCCTCCACCGTCACATTGAAAGTGATCGAGTCCGCCGAAGGCGTGCGTGGAGACTCCGCCAACAACGTCCAGAAACCAGCCAAGCTCGAAACCGGCAAGGTGATCAACGTGCCGCTCTTCATCAAGGAAGGCGAACTCGTCAAGATCGACACCCGCACGGGCGACTACCTGGGCCGGGCCTAACATTCCGCAACCGCCTTTGCACATGCCGCGCCGCCCCAAGCGCCCCGCACCCGCAAGGCGGAAAGTCCATCGACTTCAAGCCGACTCGGCAACGCTTTTTGGCGAAGCCGAGTCGTTTGACGTACCGGCCAAGGCATCCGAGCGCAGCAGGCTTGTCGTGCCCACGCGTGTGCTGAACACCGTCATTGCGGTGTTTCTGCTCCCGCTGGCCGCCGTCTGGAGCCTCTCGTTCTTCCACCTCTTTGCGCAGGAAACCGTGCGCCACCGCTATTGGGCCACCGAGGAATTCTGGTTCTTCGGTCTGGGAGCACTCCTTTGGTTCGTCGCCTTCTTTGGAATCCCCCGCCGGGTGTCCATTTATGTCTACGTCTATGGCCACGAACTGACCCACGCCGTGTGGGTCTGGCTCATGGGCGGGCGCGTGAGCGCCTTTGAGGTGCGCCGGGACGGCGGCCACATCCTGACGAACAAAAGCAATGTCCTGATCGCCCTTTCCCCCTATTTTTACCCGATCTACAGCGTGTTGGTGATGGTGCTTTACGCCATCGGCTGGATGTTCTGCGATATGGCCCCCTACACCCGCTGGCTTTTTCTGGCGCTCGGGTTTACCTGGAGCTTCCACATGAGCTTCACGCTTTGGATGCTCCCCAAGGGCCAGACCGACCTTTCCTCGCACGGCACCTTCTTTTCGCTGGTGATTATTTATCTCATGAACCTGGCCCTGCTCACCGCGCTGGTGCTGCTCACCGCCCCGCACCTGACCCTGCATGGCTTTGGCCGCGAATTTCTGCACAACGCCGTGGAGTTCTCAAGCTGGGTTGCTGGACATTTGCGGCGTTAGGAGTTAAAAAGCACCAACCCTCACCTAAAAACCATGCGCATCCTCATCACCGGCGGAGCCGGATTCCTCGGTTCCCATCTCAGCGAGCGGCTCATCGAAGCCGGGCACGAAGTTCTCTGCTTGGACAACTTCTTCACCGGACGAAAAGCCAACATCCAGCACCTCATCGGCAATCCCCGCTTCGAACTGATCCGGCATGACGTGATCGAGCCCTTCAAGGCCGAGGTGGACCAGATTTTCAACCTCGCCTGCCCCGCCTCGCCGCCGCACTATCAATACAACCCGATCAAGACGATGAAGACCTCCGTCATGGGGGCCATCAACTGCCTCGGCCTGGCCAAGCGCGTGCGCGCCCGCGTCTTCCAGGCATCCACATCGGAAGTCTACGGCGACCCGGCCGTGCATCCGCAGACGGAAGATTACTGGGGCAACGTGAACCCCATCGGCCGCCGCTCCTGCTATGACGAAGGCAAGCGCTGCGCAGAGACGCTCTTCTTTGACTACCACCGCGAGAACAAAGTGGACATCCGCGTCGTCCGCATCTTCAACACCTACGGCCCGCGCATGCTCCCAGACGACGGCCGCGTGGTCTCCAACTTCATCGTCCAGGCGCTCAAGGGCCAGGATCTCACCGTCTACGGCGACGGCTCCCAGACGCGCTCCTTCTGCTTTGTGGACGACCTCGTCGAAGGCTTCATCCGCTTCATGAACCAGGAGGAAATCGTGGGGCCGATGAACCTCGGCAACCCCGGCGAATTCACCATGCTTGAGCTCGCGGAACTGGTGCTCAAAAAAGTGGGCGGCACCTCCAAGATCACCCACAAGGAACTCCCTGCGGACGATCCCAAACAGCGCAAACCGGACATCAGCCTGGCCAAAAAGCATCTCGGCTGGGAGCCCAAGGTGCCGCTGGAACAAGGCATCGAGCGCACCATCGGCTACTTCCGCAACTTGCTGGGAGCATAGCGTCCATTTGCTTCTCGTTCCCAATCTCCTGATTGGGAACGGGCTTGTCCCCGAAACTCTGTTTCGCAGAGCGTGGTTTGGAATGGCCGCTCCAAAGGGGAGCAAAGCGTATGGGAAACAGAGTTTCCAAGACACTTGCGTGATCCCTTGCAGGGCTCTGCAAAGTGCGCTTCGCGTGAACTAGAGCAATTTACCAAAAACTATAGCCGCGTCTTGGGGCGGCGAAGGCCGT
>JBAXQF010000027.1:0-24737 GCA_037131875.1 Verrucomicrobiota bacterium | reverse complement strand
TGTTCGTGGGCGGCATCGGCATGCTCGGCTTTGTGCAGCGGATGCGCCGTCGCTCCAAGGCGTAATCTCAATTATGTTCAGCGCTTACGCCGATTGGGGAATCGGTAGGGGGGCGTTGAACTAATAAGCCGCCGTGGTACCGAAAGGTGCCACGGCGGTACATTTTGCAGTGAAAGCTCCCTCCCCTGCGAGGTTCTTGATTTATTGGGCGCGTTCACAGGAACTCAGTCATTCCCTCTATCAAATTCCCAGCTTCTCCGTAATCATGCTTACACAAATCCGCCACCAGCGTAAGCGACACGTGGAGCGCCACTATTCACGGCGGATGAAAGGGGTCAGGATGGGAAGGGCTTCTGGGGCCGACTTACCTCGCGTGTCTGAAAAGATCAACAGTACATGTATTTTTCTTGAAGAATACCCCTCTGTTGATACTTTCTAATCTCCTCCTGTGTCGCCGTTGTCATTCCCCTAGTATCCCTAGTCCTGCACGGAAAAGAAAAAGCGTCTTTGACGCCTGTTCTGAAATCATGGCCTGGAGGCTTGCATCCCCAATATCCTATAGAAAAACTCTATGAAGACAACACTCCGGTTAGCTCTCTTGGCCGTCCCGGCTTTCGGCTTGCTTGGCAGCTTGCAAGCAGAAGACTCGACGCAGCCCAGGCTCAAACCCGCTTCCCTTGACCCGCTGGTGTCGTCATTTGTCAACCCGCCGGACTCGGCCAAGCCGCACACCTGGTGGCACTGGATAAATGGCAATATCAGCAAGGAAGGGATTACGGCGGACTTGGAGGCGATGAAGAGGGCCGGTATTGGCGGTGCTGTGATCTTTAACGGAATATTCGGGATCACCCCCAAGGGGCCGGTTGACATTATGAGTCCCCAGTGGCGTGAACTTGTGGCGTTTGCCGCGAAGGAGGCCGATCGCCTTGGTCTTAAATTGGGCGCTCACAATTGCCCTGGGTGGTCCAGTAGCGGCGGCCCCTGGATACAACCCGAACAGGGGATGCAGACCGTGACCACCAGCGAAGTACAAGTCAAAGGTCCCATTCATTTCTCCGATGTGCTTCCGAAGCCTCGCTGCTGGAAAAATCCTTTGGGGGACAAGCAGGAATATTACTGGGACAGCGCCCTCCTGGCTTTCCCGACGCCCGCAGGCGAATTCTCGACTATGGCGGACGCCAAGCCGGTGGCTTCCTGCAATGTCCCTGAGGCCCAAGCCCAGAACATGATTGATGGCAACCCCGCCACCTGGGTTGATCTGCCGCTGCCGGCCAAGGATCAAAATCCTTACATTCAACTGGAGTTCCCCGCGCCCTTCACGGCTCAGTCCCTGAAACTCACGCAGCTTGCAATCAACGAGGGGTTCACTCTTCTGCTTTCCGTTTCCGACGACGGCAAGAATTTTCAAGAGGTTCAATTGTGTTCCATACCGCTTAATCGAGGGGGTACGCGGATCGTATTCTTTCCCATGCGCACGGCCCGCTTCTTCCGATTCGAATTGAAACAGGCGCCGCCTACTACAAAGCAGATCCGGATTGCGGAGTTTGAGCTGAGCCCGAAGGCACAGATTCCCGAACTGGGCTATAGGGCCGAATACCAGGATTTTTCCCCCCCTCAGCCCCTCGACGCAAAGACCATTGCATCGGAGTACTGCGTTGACCCCGACCGGATGATTGATCTGACCAAGCATCTGAAACCGGATGGACGCCTGGAGTGGGATGTTCCTGCCGGTGACTGGACCATCCTGCGCTTGGGCTATACGCCTAAAGGCACGCAGAACAGCCCAGCCCCTGTAAGCGGGAGGGGCTTGGAGTGCGACAAGCTGAGCCGGATGGCGGTCGAGGCGCATTGGGATGGCATGATGGCCAAAATCCTCGGGGACATCGGCCCGCTCGTCGGAAAGACCTTCAACCGCGTCCTGATTGACAGTTACGAGGTGCATACACAGAACTGGACGCCCAAATTTCGCGAGGAATTCAAGCGGCTGCGCGGGTATGATCCGCTGCCCTTCCTGCCGACGTTGAGCGGGCGTTTTGTGAAAAGCCCGGAGTTGAGTGAACGTTTTCTGTGGGATTTCCGCCGCACCCTCGCCGATCTCTTCGCCGAGCAGTATTCTGGAACCTTTGCCGAGCTGGCCAAGCGCAATGGGCTGCAATTTGCCGTGGAACCGTACGGACAGGGCCCGTTTGAGGGTCTCCAATACGGCAGTCACGCCGATATTCCGATGGGCGAGTTTTGGACCGACAATAACACAATGGGAACCGGTTGCCTTCTCGCTGCCTCGATCGCGCACGTCAATGGGCGCAGAATCGTGGGCGCGGAGGCCTTCACCTCAGACAAACCCTGGATCATGGATCCATGGGCCATAAAGGCTCAAGGGGATGCCATTTATTGTACAGGAATTAATCGGTTCGACCTTCATACCTGTGTTCACCAACCGTGGCCGGATCGCCTTCCAGGGCTGACGCTTGGGAAATTTGGAAGCCACTTCCAACACACCACCCCCTGGTGGGAAATGAGCCCCGCCTGGATCCAGTACCTGACCCGTTGCCAATACCTGTTGCAGGAAGGCCGGTTTGTTGCCGATGCCATTCTGTTGGCCAGCGAGGACGCGCCATTTGGGAAGGCGGCGAGCTATTCCCATGCATCTGATACCTGCAACCGGGAAACGATTTTTGCCATGAGCGTGCAGGACGGCCGCCTGGTGCTTCCCTCCGGCATGTCGTACCGCCTCCTGGTCCTGCCAGATGCCGAGACGATGTCGCCCCAACTGCTGAAAAAGCTGCGCCAGTTGATCGCCGACGGCGCGTTGGTGGTTGTAGGCACCAAGCCGACACGCGCCCCGGGCCTCCAGGATTATCCCAACTGCGACCAGGAAGTCGCCGCGCTGGCCGATGAAATCTGGGGGGATTGTGACGGAAAGAAAGTTCAGGAACATGCCTTGGGTAAAGGAAAGGTCATCAGGGGGAAGAGTCCCAGTGCGGTATGGGAGGAACTCAAGCTGCCTCTCGACTTCGAGCCCATTGTGGGTTCCGGAAAAACCAAATTGCTCTCTATCCATCGTCAGATCGGCGAGGCCGAGGTCTATTTCGTCTCCAATCAGCGATATGTGGCCGAGGAGGTGGACTGTCTCTTCCGAGTCAGCGGGAAGGTGCCCGAACTGTGGGACCCAGCCAGCGGCACGGTTCGCTTTGCCCCATTTTTTGCCGAGGAAAAGGGGCGCACCCGCGTCAGGCTTCCTCTTGACCCGGCAGGCTCGGTTTTCGTGGTCTTCCGCAAAACGACCGGGGCTGCCGACCGTGTGTCTGCCGTGAATCGATCGGGGGAACCTGTTGCCGAACCGGACAAGGGCGGCTCGGGCGATCCCGGCTTTGAAGTGGTTGGTACTGCGGAAAACGCTGTGGAAGTGCGAGCCTGGAAACAGGGGACGTTTGAGTGCAAAACGGTTGCGGGCAAGCAGATTAGCGTTGCCATTCCAGAAGTGCCGCAGCCCATCGAACTTGCCGGGCCATGGGAGGTGCGATTCCAGTCGAAAAGGGGCGCCCCGGAAGCGGCGACCTTCGACAAGCTGATCTCATGGCCGGATCATCCGGATCAAGGAATCAAGTATTTCTCGGGGACAGCTACTTACCGCAAGGAGTTTGAGATCCCCGGGAACCTCCTGGGAGCCAATCGTCTGGTCTATCTCAATCTCGGCAAGGTCAAAAACCTGGCCCGGGTGAAAGTGAACGGGCGGGAGTTGGGCATTCTTTGGAAGGAGCCATTCCGCCTTGAAGTGACGCAAGCGCTCAAACCCGGAAAGAACAGTCTGGAGATCGAGGTGGCCAATTTGTGGCCCAACCGCCTGATCGGGGACGCCCAACTACCTGAGGATTGCGAATGGCAAGGCGCATCGCTTCCCAACTGGCCGCAATGGCTGCTGGATGGGAAACCGAGTCCCACCGGACGGCTGACGATTACCATCACTCAGGTTTACAAAAAGGATTCCCCTTTGCTGGAATCTGGGCTGCTGGGGCCGGTGGAACTGCAAACTGTTGAGCGGCGTCCCATCAACTTGCCATAATAAATTGAATGGCCCCGAGGGGGCAGCGCGGCGGGGATACCTTGGCAGCCTGCCCCCCACTTTTTGTTTCTGAAATTTTAAACGAAAAACTCTATGGAAATACCAATTTGCCCAGATCATTTGGCCGTACCGGCTGATGCAAGAAGTCATGTCATGCACGTGCTTAGTCACACCCATTGGGACCGGGAATGGTACCAGGATTTTCAAGGGTATCGGCAGCGCTTGGTATACCAGGTGGATGCGCTGCTTGATCTCTTTCGAGCCAAGCCCGGGTTCCGCTTCTTCCATATGGATGGGCAGACTTCGTGGCTGGCCGACTACCTCGAGATCAGGCCGGAGAAAGCGGGAGCCATCGGCGAGGCGCTGCGGAACGGCCGGGCGCTCATGGGACCGTGGTTTGTCATGCCCGATGAATTCCTGGTCAGTGGCGAGAGCATGGTGCGCAACCTCATGCTCGGCCACCGGATGTGCGCCGACTTTGGGGTGAAGCCGATGCCCGTCGGGTATGTCACCGATATTTTCGGCCACTGTTCCCAGCTCCCCCAACTGTTTGCCGGGTTCGGCATCCATACCGTAATGATCCACCGGGGAACCTCGGCTGCTCCTGAAGAAAAGTCAGAGCTGGCCTGGGAAGGCGCAGATGGGACGGTGGCGCTAACCATCAAGGTTTTCCCTCTCACGGGTTACAACGATTTCAAAGACCACCGCGGCACCACAGAGGAGAAGCTGCGGGAATACGAAGAGCAGAAACTCGCCCGGGCCACAACAAACGTGCTCTTCGCCCTCGACGGCAACGACCATACCGCAGCCCGATGGGATACCCCGGAGGAGATCGCGCGCTTTAACCAGGCGTTCATCCGGACGGTTGTGGTTCATTCTTCTTTTCCCGATTACCTGCGCGAGCTGCTTGCCGCATTGGGTTCCGGTTGGCAGGGCAAGCTCGACCGGCTGCGCGGAGAATTGCGCATGCCGAAGAAGACAGGCAAGTGGAACGACCTGTTGCAAGGCATCGGCAGCGCACGGCCCTGGATCAAACAAGCGAATACAAAAATTGAGTGGCTGCTTGCGCGCGTCGCCGAACCGCTGGCGGCATGGTCCATCCTGAAGCAGGGCGATTCCCAGAAAGGGTTCCTGGATCACGCCTGGCGGCAACTGCTCCTCAACCACCCCCATGATTCCATTGTGGGCTGCTCCATCGACCAGGTGCACCGCGATATGCGCTACCGCTTCGACCAGGCCGAATCGATTGCCTATAACTCCATCTCCGAGAGTGTTCGCAGCATTGTCGGCGATGCTCCGTCAACCGGCGAAGAGCTTGAGCTTACGGTCATCAACCTCGCCCAGGAGCCCTTGGGCCCGATAGCCTTTTTTGATCTCGAACTTCGATCCAGCGCCAGTGCCGCTGAACTGGACCGCGGGCTGGTGCCGGTACTAGTGGATGCGACGGGGAAAAAACACAGCGCGGAAATTCTTCAACGAAAATCGGAGGTGCGCTCGGACTATTTTACCCAGAAAGTCGGCATGCCCAACCCCGAATACGGGGTGGACGTCACCCGGTATCAACCGTTCGAGCGTCTCAGCATTGCCGTGCCGGTGGAGCTTCCCGCGGGTTCTCTGAATTCGTGGAAGCTGCTCCTGGAGCAGGGAGCGGTCGGCGGCGCGCCTGCTGTGCGGGTTGACCCGGAGAAAATGACCATGGAAAACGAATTCCTGGCGGTGCATGTGGACGAGGGGGGGAGTGTCACACTGACCGACAAAGCCAGCAAACGGGTTTTCAAAGACCTCCTCACGTATGAAGACAGCGCCGACGCCGGAGATGGTTGGATCTTCAAGCCAGTGCCCGGCGATCAACCGATTTTCAGTGGTGTTGTGCGTCCCAAGGCCCAGCTTTCATTTTCTGCGGCAGGTTCCTACCGTGGAAACGTTGTGATCCTCCAGAGCCTCTCGCTGCCGGCAGATTTGAATGCGCAAGGTGACGCGCGCACGAACGACCAGCTTCCCTTTGACATTGAAACCACCTTGACTTTGAACGCCGCTTCACGCCGTCTCGAAGTGAAAACCGCTTTTCACAACCGTTCGTCGCGCCATCGCCTGCGGGCGTTGTTTCCCAGCGATACTGGATGTTCCTCCTGGTTGGGCGACACTCCGTTTGATGTGGTTTCACGCCCGGTACGTTTGCCCGACACCACCGGCTGGGACGAAACCAAACGGGAGGAAGAGCCGATCAGCAATTTTGTGGCAGCCTGGTCGCCTGAGGGGGGATTGGCCATCATCACCAAGGGGATATGCGAGGCAACCGTCCAGGATAATGAGCGGCGAGTGATCGCCCTGACGGTGCTCCGCAGTTTCTGTCAGATTTTGCATTATCAGCCGACCGTGGACAGCCTTCTTCTCGGTGAGCATACCGTTGAATATGCGCTCTGCCCTCTGACAGCGGAGCCGGAGGATCCGATCGCCCGGATTCGTTCGGAGATCGAAACCTACCGCCTCGCCCCATTGACCTGGGTCGGAGCGTGCGGGGACTCCCAATCCAAACATTCTGAAACATCACTCCAGTCGTTCATCAGAGTGCCGACTCCGGCACGGGTGGATACAATTAAAATGTCCGAGGATGAAGCCGCCGTGGTGGTGCGATTGCATAATCCCACCGACCGCGAACTGCATTTTGACCTGGAATTGCCTGCGGAAATTGAAAGCGTCGCGCGCTGCAATTTTTTAGAACAGATTGAGGGGGTGGAGAGGAGGGTCGGCGGCGGCCGCCATCCCGTAACGATGCGGCCCCGGGAAATCGCAACGTATTATTGTCGTCGACTGCGTTGATAGCAAAACCAAGAAACACCATCCACGCAAAGCCACCATAAAACACAAGTTCCTCCCACTCCTCGCCACAGCGCTGCTGACTCTTGCGGCCTTGCCCGCTTTTGCGGGTGATCCGGCGTTCAGCGATCCCGCCAATGTCACCCCGGCCCCCTCGTGGGCGGTCGGCCAAGCCAACCGTTCTCCCAAGCTGGATGTCTTGCCCGGCTTCCAGCAGCCACCCAAGGGCTTCGGCGTGGTGCCGTTTTTCTGGTGGCTGGGCGATCCGCTGACGAAGGAGCGGCTCGGCTGGATTCTGGAGCAGATGTCCGGCATGGGCATCTCGGATTACCAGATCAATTACGCCCACGACGACAATGGCGGGGCGCACAGCTTCGGGCGGACGTATCCGAGCGATCCGCCGTTGTACTCCGAGGCATGGTGGAAGCTGGTCGGTTGGTTTATGCAGGAAGCCAAGAAACAGGGCTCGTCTGTCAGCTTGAGCGATTACACGCTGGGCCTGGAAGCCGGCTACTCGGCCGACGAGGTGGTGCGCGAGCATCCCGAGGTGCAAGGCATGACTTTGAGGGTGGGCCGCGACGGCAAGGTGGCCCCGGCAGTAGTGCCCAACTCGATCAATCCCATGCACCCGATGGCCGGCAAATGGTATGCGGGAAAATTCTTCGGCCAATTCGAGCGGCGTTTTCCCGGTGAAGCGGGCAAGGGATTCAACTTTTTCTTCTCCGACGAGTTGAACTTTGGTGTGCCAGGCAACCTCCTCTGGTCGGCCAATTTCGCGGAGGAGTTCAAGAAGCGCAAAGGCTACGACATCACGCCGGAGTTGCCCGCGCTCTTCAAGGACATCGGGCCGCGCACACCCAAGGTGCGAATGGATTATGGCGATGTGATGGTCTCCTTGAGCGAAGAGGGCTACTTCAAGCCGATCTTCGACTGGCACCAGCAGCGCGGTATGACAATGGGTACTGACCATTGTGGGCGCGGTCAGGATGTCGCGGAATTCGGGGATTATTTCCGCACCCATCGCTGGTATCAAGGCCCCGGGGCGGATCAACCCAACATGGGCAAGAACCTGATCAAGGCCAAAGTGAACGCCTCCATCGCGCACCTCTACGAGCGGCCGCGCGTCTGGCTGGAAGGCTATTACAGCAGCGGCTGGGGCACGCCTGCAGCGGGACTTGTGGACGCGACGTTTGTCAACTTCGTCCGGGGCTACAACCTGCTCACATTCCACGGCATGTATTACTCCACCCATGGCGGCTACTGGGAATGGGCGCCCCCGGACAACACCTTTCGCATGCCCTACTGGAAGCACACGCGCAGCTTCATGGAGTGCGTGCAGCGTCTTTCCTACATCTTAACGCAAGGCTATCACCGCTGCGATGTGGCGATCCTCTATCCCGTGGCGGCGATGGAAGCCGGGATGGATGGCAAAGAGGCGGCCAAAACGGCATTCGATACCGCCGAGAAACTCTACCGCAAAGGGGTGGATTTCGATTTCATGGATTATGAATCGCTGGATCGCGCCAAGATCGTCGGGAAGGAACTGCACGTTTCCGGCGAAGCCTATCGCGTCCTGGTTCTGCCCGCGATGAAGGCGATCCGCCACTCGACGCTGCAAAAGGCGCTCGAGTTCCATCGCGCGGGCGGCATCGTGCTCGCGCCCGGCGCTTTGCCCGAAGCCAGCGACCGGATCGGCCGCGACGACCCGGAGGTCGCGGCGATGGTCAAGGAACTTTTCCCCGAGGGACCGACCAAGGATGTTTTCGCCCAACTGCCCGGGCGTGATTATGAAGGCCCGGGCGAGGTCCAGCACCGCAAACTCGGCAAGCGCGATCTCTACGCGGTTTACAACGCGCCCAAGGGTGCGGAGTGTTACTTCCGCGCCACGGGCGAAGTGGAATTGTGGGATCCGTGGACGGGCGCGACGAAGCCGCTTGCCGTCACCTCGCAGACTGCGGAGGGCACCAAGCTCAAACTTCCGCTCACCCAAACCGAAATCCAGTTGATCGTGTTCAGCCCCGGCAAGCCGCAGATCGCCACGGCATCGCCAGCGGAGGTTGCGCCCTCAAAAATTGCCGTGGGTGGCGATTGGGAATTTGAACTCAAGCCGACGCTGGACAACCGCTTCGGCGATTTTCGTCTGCCGGTCACGGAGGCCGATAAAATCATCGGGCCGGAAGCGCGCATTTTCCGCCACGCCGTGGAGCAGGGGGATGCGGCAGCATGGCGCACCGGGAGCTTTGACGACAGCCAATGGGAGCGCGTCACCTACGGGTTCGGGCCGCAGTTCTGGCTGCTGGGACCGTTGCCGGAAGAAGCAGCCGAACTGGCCAAGCTCGCCCGGGTGAACCCGCAGGAGCCAGTCACCGTCGGAGGCAAGGCATACAGTTGGCGGCCGTATAGTTTCTCGTGGCGGATGGGACTTGAAGGCGACCCCGGCCATCAGGGCTTCCACGGTTTGAAAGAAAGCGTGACCGACCATTTCATCTGCTTGGGCAAGTCGGCCTGGGTATCGAACGAGCACAAGTATAAGCCGGAACCCGAGGGCAACCATTACTACCTCTGGACAAGCGCCACGGTGGACCGCGAGACGACCGCCCGCATTCTGGCCAGTGTGCGCACCGAAGGAAAGCCGCCGCATGCGTCGAACATGCTGACACCCGCTTCCGTTTTCCTGAATGGAACCAAGGTGGACAATCTGGAAACGCCCGTCACGCTGCGCGCCGGGGCCAACCCGCTGCTGGTTCATTACAGCCAGGCCGGACGCGGCTACTTCGTCATGAAGCGCGAGGGGCCGGAACAGAAGCCGCAAGAGCGCACGCCATTGGCGATGAGCTGGTATGACGACGCGTCGGTGATCCGCTTTGACGTCCACTGCGGCTCGCGGCCCGCCGAGTGGTTCCGCTTCGTCGCGCCGCCGGGGTTCCGCGCCATGACGTTCGCCGCCAAGGGCAAGGTGGAGGCGTGGGCCGATGGACAGCCGATGCGCGCCGTGGGCGCAGACCGGTATGAAGCTGCGGCTCCGCTCTCCAGCCCCGCGGTTGTGGCCTTGCGCATTACGCCCGAACCCGGCGTCAGTGGAGGATCGGTATTGAACGATCCGATCCGGCTCGACTGCGTCCCGGGCCTTATGGCGCTGGGTGATTGGTCCAAGAACAGTGCGCTGGAGTGTTACTCTGGCGGCGCATGGTATCGCAAGACCGTGACCCTGACGCCGGAGCAAACGCGCGGCGCGGTGACGCTTGATCTTGGCAAAGTGTGCGCCAGCGCCGAGGTGCGGGTGAACGGCCAGCCGGCGGGAATCCGAATTGCGCCGCCATGGACGTTCGACATCACCAAGCTCGCCAAAGCCGGCGAGAACCGCATCGAGGTGCTTGTCTGCAGCACGCTGGGGAATCACTACATGACCATCCCGACCCATTACCGCAAATACCAACGGGAAGATCAGACCGCCGGCTTGCTCGGCCCGGTCACCATCGAAATCAAGGTCAGCAATACGCCGCCTAATCACAGTACGAGTGAGACAGATGCGTTGCCGACCGGTGGCCGCCTCGAAAAAACGGTGGTCGAGGGGCGCACGCTCACGCTGAAAATCCCCGCGAAACCTGCTCCTGGAAAGCCCTGGTTATGGGTCGGCGAGTTTGGTGGTCACCTGGGGGCATTCGAGGACGGCCTGGTCGCTGCCGGGTGGCATGTCGCCTATGTCGGCGCCAGCAACATGTTCGGCTCGCCGCGGGCCATGGCGATCTGGGAAAAAGTGTATGCCGAACTTGTCGGCAGGCGTGGCCTGGCCGCCAAGCCGGCGCTCCTGGGGATTTCCCGCGGCGGCATGTATGTCACCGCCTGGGCGCGCCTGCACCCGGATCGCGTGGGCATTCTCTACCTCGACAACGCCGTCTGCGACGCGCGCTCCTGGCCAGGGGGCATCCAGCTGACCGCGCGCGGTGTGGGCAGCGCCGTTGACTGGAACTTGTACAAGCAGGAATTCAATTTCGCCACCGACGATGAGGCCGAGGCCAAATCCATCCGACCGGTCGATGGCCTGGAGCCGCTTATCAAAAAGAACGTGCTCCTGGTCTCGGTGCATGGTACCGCCGACCGCGCGGTGCCGTTTGTCGACAATACCGCGCCCGTGGTGGCGTTGTGGGAAAAAAACGGCGGACGGGTGAAGGTGTTCCCCAAGGAAGGAGGCGATCATCACCCGCACGGTCTCAAGGATCCCCGGCCGTTGATCGACCTGTTTTGTGATGAAATGAAAAAGTAACGCCGTCGGCGGCAGGCATCCGTCACGCTGTTTTTCAATACCGGCCGGTCAGCATCGCCAGCAGTGGGTGGCCACCTCACCCGCAAATGTGAGGTTGGCCGCGAGTCGTGATGCCATCTCTTGAAATTACGGATTTGAAATGATTAATTGCTCGGCCATCCATTTTTCGGATTCGGCCAGCCAGGCGTCCCACATCGGCCCTTTGTATCCATTCAGCCCGTGTTCTCCGGACGGCAGTTCGAGATAATGGGAAGGCACATGATGCGCGCGCAAGGCCTCATGGAATTGCCGGCTGTTTTCCGGCGGAACAACCGTGTCATTCGCGGCGTGAGCCAGAAAACAGGGCGGCGTCAGGCTGGTTACCTGTCTCTCGTTGGAAAAATATTCAATGTTTTCCGCCGCCGGGTTGGGGCCCAGTAAATTCAACTTCGATCCCCCGTGCGATTTTTCGCCCATGGTAATGACTGGATAAACAAGCAGGGCGAAATCGGGACGACATCCGAAGCCGTTGACGGGATCGGCGGCCTTGGGATCTCCCGCGTCGAAATGCGTCGCTGCCGCCGAAGCCAGATGACCGCCGGCGGAAAATCCAAGAATGCCGATTCGGTGGACATCACATCCCCAATCCCCGGCCTTGGAACGAACCATGCGGATCGCCCGTTGCGCGTCGAGGAGCGGTGCCATGCAGCGCCCGTGCGGAAGCCGGTAATTGAGCACCACGCCGATGACTCCCATTTTATTCAGCCACATCGCGCTGCCCGCCCCTTCGGCTCCGCTCATGTCATGCATGGCGTAACCTCCGCCCGGACAAATCACCACCGCCGCTCCGTTGCCTTTGACAGGACGAAATACGGTGATCGTCGCAGGGGTATGAAGGTTGGGGGCGGAATCAGAAATTTTTTCAAAACTGCCATCCCCGGCAGGGGCCTGACCCTGCCAAAGCGAGAAAGTCTCCGGTGGGATTCCACCCTGGCATTTGTCGGATTTCATCACTGCATTAAACGCCGGCAATGCGGCGTTGTAAATATCACGATGCCCGGCCGCGGTCGGGTGCTGGCCATCGGCGGTCTCAAAGGCGATCTTCCCAAGATCAATGAGCGACGTATTTTCATCCCTGGTCGAGGTTTTGTAATTTTGGATTGTCCGGCAGATGGTGGAAAACCGGCGGGAAATCAACCGCAAAATATGTGTTTTGTTTTTTCATTTTGATTCGGATACTTGGAAGGTCGATTTTATAACAAAAACACACTTGCAATAAACAGGAGTTTTGCGCGTTCCATGGACTGTTTTTGCGAAATTTTGGCCGGATTGCCAGTCGGGTCGGCAAGCTCCGGCGGCGGTGAATTAGATTGGTGTCAACTAACTCGACCAGAAGAGATTAAATGATGAAAAAAACAGCAGTCCGGGTTCTGGTCGCCGCGCTTTGTGTTGGTTTCGGGGTCGAATTGAAGGCCCAATCAGTGGGAGATGTCCAGAGAGCCCAGCGCATGGGCGGCTTCAATTTGGGCAACGGCGGTCGCCCGGTCGGCTTGATGCCGCATCTGTCTGTCCCGCTCATAGCGGTGGCCAGGGCAGAACTGCCCGTTTTGGTGCCGGGGCAGACGGGAGTCTTGGACGCAAGCAGATCGCGTTTTCCAAAAGGCTTTATCGGCACCTTTCAATGGACTCAGATCAAGGGCCCAATGGTCGCGCTGCAAGGGAGCAACCAATCGAAAGCCACCTTTGCCGCCGCCGCTAATGCAGAGCTCGGCTTCCGGCTCACCATCAATGCCGGCACCAATTCGAGTTCGGATGAGGTAACCGTGCGAGTCGTGCCCCTGAAAGGGGTGGTGAATGGGGATTTTTCCAAAATCGATCCCTCGGGCTTGCCGACGGGCTGGCAATTGGCTCGCGCCGATGATAAGGCACAGGTCGTGGTGGATGCCAAAGGCGGCGAGGGTGGCATGCCCGCATTACGCATCACCACCCCACCGATCTCTGCTCTGGCGGACAAAAAGGGCGAGTATGCCCCCGTGCAGCTTTCCCAAAGTGTGCAGTTGGAGCCGTACCGGATTTATCGGCTGCGCGCTCGCATGCGTGGCGAGAATGTGCAGCAGAGTTATTTGAACCATCTTTCGCCCGAATGCGTCGGCCCCAGCGTGGGCGTGGACATGTGGCTGGCGGAGTCGTTCCGCAACCCGCAATTGAACGACAAGCTCAAGGGGACTTTCGGCTGGACCGATGTGGAGTTGGATTTCCCGACCATGGCCGACGGCACAAAGACCATTTATATTCACAGTGGGCATAGCGCCGGGACCGCCTCCAATGCGAGCGGCACCGTGTGGATTGACAACGTGCGTGTGGAACCGGTGCCGGATCGTGTGAGCATGCACGGGCGGCACGTGGTGCTGTTTTTTAGCAAAATGGAACTGGCGCACCTTGGTTCAAAACGGGTGCAGGAATGCGTGGATGAAATCGATTCCTATTTCGACTGCATCTCGGATCTCACCGGCAGGGGCATGAATGAAAAGCTCGTATTCTTTGCTCCCTGGACGTGGGGGATCTGGGCTGGCGCATGGTCGGGGAACCCCGTCTTGCTTTCGGGAGGAAAGGAGGAATTAAAACCATGGTATGGCAAGCTCCGGCGCATGCCTTTTTTTGGCGGTCACATCCACGAGATATCCCATAACCTGGGCGTGCCGCCGGTGGTTTGGGGCGAAATTGCGCCCGGCACGCTGGCCTACT
The DNA here is from genome assembly GCA_037131875.1 of Verrucomicrobiota bacterium. Classification (GTDB taxonomy): domain Bacteria; phylum Verrucomicrobiota; class Verrucomicrobiia; order Chthoniobacterales; family Chthoniobacteraceae; genus UBA695. The sequence continues at coordinate 10,869 of JBAXQF010000027.1, read as the reverse complement.
ATGCCGTCGGTGAACTCGGTTTGCGCGGCGGGCCCGACCAGAGGACGGGGATGGCGGCCGTGCGCTGGTATCACCGGGAGGTGCACCGGATGGGTGAGGGGGCTTGGCTGAAGGAGCGGAGGGTCAGCCAGAGCCGTATTCAAGATAAGTTTATGCTGATCGCGGAGCGCGCCGGATGGCGCCGGACGTGGGACGCTTTTAAACAGGTATTTCGGATGGTGTTGGTTGCACAACAGCCGGACAATCCGAATGCCAGGTTATGGAAGGCGGATGTGGACTATCCCTCCTCCGCCTACACACCGGAGTTCGTGGCGGCCATAAAGGGCAACATGTGGCAGCAGTTCAAGGCCGTATTCGATGCAGCGAGCATGCTTTCCGGGTTCGACATGTGGTCCGTGTTCACCAAGGAAGAGGTTCAGGCGCTGGAGGCCAGGCTTTCCCATAATGATCTCGGGGACTGAGCAATAAACCCGGCCGGAAAACATCGCGGGATGCAGGCCAAAACCTGTTCCCGCCGCAAATGGGTGAGGACGGCCTGTCCCTTCTTTTACTCCAACTGCGGGATTGAGACGTGCTGAAGAACCGTGGCGTCATAGTGCCCGGTTGAGGTTTTCCCATCGAACGATCCAACCTTGCTTGGGGAATCCGGGGGCGGATTGATCCGGAGCGCCGTCCCAGCCCGCAGCCATCATAGCCACCGCATAGAGCAGGGCTCCATTTCCCGGCAGGTACCAACCGCCATTGATGCCATTCTCGGGATAGCGGTTGGAGGGCACATCAAGAAGCAACGCTTCCAAAGCGATCTCGCTCTGTCCCGTGCGTGCGGCTGCCATCGCCATCCACGGACAATCCCATCCCCAAGTATGCTCCCACTTCCATTCCGCCCAGATCTTCTGGACTGTACGAGCGGCAACCTCTTGATCCACTCCCTCGCCAAACGGCAGGAAAGCGAAGGCCCCAATCGGATCCATATGCCCTTCATCAAGGGGGCCGATGCGCTTGAGCCAAGTGTCGGTGAAGACATAGGCCCCATTCTCCTGTGGCAAGGGGGCAAGTTTTTGCCGGATCTCGTCCCAGCGTGGTTCCCGGGATAATCCCAAACGGTCACGCCACGTTTGGGCCATATCGAGCCCGAAGCGCCAATATCCCAATTCAAACGCCGGGTTTTTACAGATCCCATTCTCGGCAGCCGTCATGATCGGGGTGAGCGAGTACCCCCCTGTTTCCCCCAAGACCGGGAAGGAAGCCATATATTCGGCCGTCTCGAAAACGATCTCCGGCCATTGCTGCAGCGCCTTCTGGGGATCCAGGCGGTAGGCCAGTTCCGCCAGGAAGATGGGATGCGGCTGTTGCCAATGGAGAATAAAACTTCCATCCCAAGTTGCGGTGCGTCCTTCCGGGCCGACCATCTTGCCCCATTTGGCCCCGGAGTAACCGAACTGTGCCGCCAGCTTTTGGGCGAGGGGTAAAAACTTCCGGTAACACCCCAAAGCCGCCTCGGCCATAGACCAGCGCCCCCAAAGCCCATAATGGGCCAGATGCCACCAGACCATTTCCATATGAAATTGGCCGCTCCATCCGTCCATCCCCATCAACCCAACCTCGGCGCTGACATAACTGCCGGCAGACTGACAGGCCATAAGGTATTGCGAGAGGACGACGCGACGCTCCAGTTCTTTCCAGCGCGGATCCTGGCTTTCTGAAAAATCGATGACCCCTCCTGAATTCCAAAAGGCCACCCAGTGCCCGGCGGCTGCGGCTTTGGTCTGGGCAAATGAAGGCAGATGTTCGGGTAAACTTTGGGACGAGAAAGCGTACAGGAATTCCAGTTTATCCAAACCGGAGGAGACCAGGCGAAATTGATGAGGCGATGACATTTCATCGCCACCGAGCAACTCAGCAACGCAGGTGGAGGTTCGCGACGAATCGGCATTCATCGCTTTAAGCCCGGCCGGATTCTTCCCCTCCCAGGAAATCGCAACATGATAGGTCGTTTCGTCCAGACTCCGTTCCAAATCCACCCGGAAATGGTTCCGGCTCAAAACCCGTGTTGCATGTTTCTGATCCGCCTGGAAATCGCCGACTCTTTCCAGGCACCGGCTTTTTTTCAAGTTGGGATAGGGGAAATCAAAACCGATCTCCAGCCCGCCGGTTTTTAGGTGCGCAGACTCCAGGCGCACCGCCACCAGATCGAGGGAGGGATGCACACACGTCTCCACGTGGACCGGGATGCCATCAACCTTGAATTCGCTCTGATGCAAGCCGGTCCAAAGATCCAAGCTCCGAGTCAGATTGGAAATCTCCCCGGGCGATAGCTTCACGCCCCCGGCTCTTTGAAGTTGAACCCGCCCAAGATTGAAACTGTGCGGATTCTCGTAAAGCCATTGATAGAGCGCCTCTTTGCCCGGCGGGATATCCATCTCCTTGGAGATCCGGCCCCTATCCTCGCAACCCGTCGGGGGGACGTCATCGGCGGTAAACCCATCGGGCAACGGAAAGGTATGCCAAGCCCAGTGCGCCATGGTGTTGCCTGCAAAGCTCTGGAGACCAGTCCCATCGATTCCAATGCAGAACTCGCCATTTCCCAGAGCTAAACACCCCTCGATGCTTGGCCAGTGGACGGTGTGTCGTTGAACCAGCGCCTGGCGGTCAATGGATAATCCTGAATCGTTGTGCATGGGTTTCATGAATTTCTTGATGCCGCTCCATCCCTCCCGGGGGGGGGGGGGACGCATGGGCGATGGGGCCTATTTATTCCCCCACGGATTGCAGGCCTCTGGGTTGGCATCCACCGGCTTGACCACAGGCTTCGGCGGCTGATCGCCACTGTAGAGCAAGGCCTCCTCCCCCTTTGCCAGTGTGAGCTCGTAAATGCCGCGTTCCAGTCGCTTGATCGGCACGGTCGCCTTCACTTCCACGACCATCGCGGGTACGATCCGGCACGGCTCGCCAGCCAGGCTCTTGACTCGCAGCCAGATGTTCCTGCCTCCCTTGCGTTCACCGCTGACAAGGAACGCCCCTTCGGCCAGAAAATTGTGAAAAACCGCGTCACGCCAGACCACGGGCATCGCCGGAAACGGGCGGATCACATGGTGATGGCTCTGTAGCAGCATATCCTGAAGCGAGCGCGCCAGGATGATGGAACATTCCACTACAGGCATCCCGGCTTCAGTGTAAATCGTGTTGGGCCGCACAAAGCGGGAGTCTGTCATATGGCCGTGAATCTGGTCGATGGCGTTGCCCCCATCGCCAAGGGAGGCATAAAGCGAGGCGGCCCCGGCCCGTGACCAGCCGTAAATGCTGCCCCATTGCTTCTCATTTTTTTTGGGAACCGTCAGCCAGTGGCGAATGCTCCTATCGACAAGCTCCCGGTTGGCGGGCGCTTCGAGGTCAAGGATTTGCAAGGGGTGCACCATCAGGAGGTGGGACCAATGCCGGTGGGGCATGTCAACCGCCTTGGTCGCCCCGATGCGAAATCCATTTTCATCCACGGGGTAGAGCGTGAGATTTTCCAGGGTCTCCTTCCATTTGGGCAGAAGGAGGTCCTTGAGATCATAACGCTCATTCAGTTCAATGAGCGTCTGAAGGGACCAGCGGGCCAGGGATAGATTGTAATTGTTATCCGTGTCAGCACCATACTCGGGCGACATCATCGAGGGAAGATGCAGTTTGCCGTCCTCCCCTTTTTTCAGCAGATGCATGTACACATTCGCCGCGCCGCGTAGCAGCGGATAAAATGCGTGGCGATGCTGGTCGGTGACCATCGAGTGATCCATCGAGTAGCGGTAATGAAGGTAGTAATTATGCAAGGCCCAGGTGAAATCGCCCGGATTAACGAATTCGCCCGGTGCCAGCATCCCATCGCCTCGCCGGCCTTGATTATCGCTGGTGTGAGAGACGCCCGCTCCATCCGCGCAACCATACAGGTTGCGTCCCTGTTCAAAGAAATTTTCGCGGTGCTCATCAAAAAGCCGCACCAGGGATTCGCCCAACTCAAGCTGGTTGGCAGTGTAAGCGGCAAGATAGAGCGTCTCGATGTTCAGGTTCCACCAAATCCGCGACCAATAAACATCCCGGTACCAGGGGCCCGCCAGATCCACCGGCCCGCAATCGGGCCGCGAGGCGCTGGCCAGCTTGTAAATTTGAATCCAGTAAAAGCTCTCCAGCTTGGGATCGGGCACCGAAACAAAACTCCTGGGGAAAAGCTCGTGCCACCATTGGCGATGCGAGTCCGCCAGCGCATCGAAGTTCCCGAGGTTCCCGCGCACGGTTTCCAGCGCATCGCGGTGCGCGGTATTGGCCGGAAACGAATCGGCGACACTCAGGAAAACGTGGCGCGCCTTGCCGCTGGCGGTCTGTTTCCAGGCGGTGGCAAACTCCCCGCCTGCAAACCGCTTTTGCGTGTAAACAAAAACGCCTTCCACGGTCTCGCCACTGCCGGGAGGATTGGGAACAACCTCCTTTTTCATTGCCGCCAGTTGCTCGATAATCTTTGCGTTCATCTGGGCGTTTGCCGGCACCCAGGAAAAGGATGCGGCATCCTCTCCGCCGGTAGTTTCCATTTCGGTCAGGGCCAGCATGGTCCCCGAATGCACAAACGTGCGAAACTGGATGGTCCCCTTATCTGTGGTGACCGATCCGCGCGCCTCGGCATTCCAGAGATCCAGGCGCATGGTGCCGCTTTGGATCAAGCCCGCCGTTTTAAGCACCAGTTCACCGATTGGCAGACGCGCATTGTCGAAGCGGTGCTCCGTCACATCGGAGCGGCCGACGGCCCAGGAAATGCGATTAGTGCCGCTGACGTAAACCATCGTTCCAAGCTTTCCGTTACCGAGAAATGCGCCATCGTCGAATTTCGTGGGCAGCTTCTCCCAGAGGATATCCTGGCAACTCAAGAAAGAAGGCCAGTCAATGCTGTCCGACACCATCCCAGACTCGGACGCCCCACCCCATGTTGTCGCGCCCGTAGCGGCAAGGGTTGCAAAAATTGCGCAAAGGATATGCTTCATGGAATTCTGGAACTCACTGCGCCCGACCGCCGCAAGACGGGCGGGGCGCACGGGGTGTTTTTTTTGATGGGTATCGAAAACGGGTAATCAAGCCACCTCGTAGTCGCTTTCTTCAGGAGCATCCGCGAGGTCGACTTAGGGTGCATTACATGTAAAAAACTTACATCAAGGGGTGCGTCAGGTGTCAATATTATTCAAAAAATTCAGCTTTTCTCAACATGCAACGGCGCAAAGTGCTGAAAATCGGGATCGTTTCCTGAGCGATGAACCGCCACGGAATTGATCAACCCGGCCTTACGAAGCATCTGCCCTCGACTCCTTGGCCAGGGCAAAAAATCTGCCGCAAGGCTGACGGCCGTTCATGGCAGGCTGCGGCGTCTTTTTTGGTAGAGTTCATTCACCTCAAAAATACAATGTAGAGTTTTATGTATTTACAAACCCGGCTTGTCTATGGTTTTCTCCTTGAAACATGCGTCTTAATTGCACCGCTTTCGTCTGTCCCCGCCCTCTCCCGGGCCGAGTGGTGCCCATCTCTTCTGTTTAGTCTCTATGGCCTGAATCGCTTATGACTGATCTTCTTGAAACGCAGAAAGTGCTCCAATCGAAACGTCCACGAAAACCCAAACCCCGGGCGGTTTTGATGGCCAATGACATATCCTGGCATTCAGGGGACGTCATCCAATATGTCTTCGGGCCAGAGCGGATCAAAAAGATTGGGATCCTCTGCGACCTGCACCCAACGCGCATCACTTCCCAGAATTGGGAGGAGCAATTGCCTTATCTCAAAGAGGTGGAGGTCATCTTCTCCTGTTGGGGGATGCCGGCGTTAACCCCGCAACAGCTTGATCAAATGCGCAAATTAAAAGCGGTGTTCTATGCGAGCGGCACGGTGCAGGGGTTTGCCCGGCCTTTTTTGGAACGCGGGATTATCGTTTGCAATGCCGTTGCGGCCAACGCCGTTCCGGTGGCAGAATTCTGCCTGGCCCAGATCCTTCTTTCCTGCAAAGGCGCCTATCGCAACATGCTGGAATGCCGCAAAGGCCCCTGGAAGCAAAGCAAGACGTCTATTGGCAATGGGGTTTACGGTGAAACCGTGGCGCTCTTGGGTATTGGCGCCATCAGCCGACACCTCCTGAAATTGCTGAAGCCGTTCAATCTCCGCATAATCGCGGTGAGCAACTATCTCTCCCCTGCCAAGGCCCGGGAAATGGGGATTGCAGCATTGGTGGACTTGGAAACGGCTTTCAGCGAGGGGTACGTGGTCAGCAATCATTTGGCTGACAGGGCCTCCAACAAAGGGGCGCTCACGGGATCTCATTTCGCCTCGATGCGCGAAGGGGCCACTTTTATCAATACTGGCCGTGGTGCGCAGGTGAATGAGGCGGAGATGATCGAGGTTTTCAAAAAACGGCCGGATCTGACCGCGTTGCTGGATGTGCAACACCCTGAACCTCCCCTTGCCGAAAGCGAGCTTTTCCAAATGTCCAACATCCACCTGACCAGCCACATTGCAGGAAGCGCTAATCACGAGGTTTTGCGCATGGCCGACTACATGATCGAGGAGTTTCAACGCTGGGAATCGGGTGCGCCATTGCAGCACCAGGTAGATCCGGAAATCTTCTCTTTCGGAGCCTGAGTTTAGCATGAATACCAGGGAGAGCGCCCTATGTTAATTCCCGGAATTTGCTCCGTAACGTTCAAAGCCAATACCCCGGAGCAAGTCTTGCACTTTGTCGTGGAGAACAGACTCCAAGCCATCGAGTGGTGGGGTGCCGACCATGTCCCGGCCGGAGACGTGGCCACGGCGCGACGGATTGGAAAACTCACCCGTCAGGCGGGGGTGGCCGTATCCTCCTACGGTTCATATTACCGCACTGCGGTCAGCGAAGAACAGGGAGCGCCGTTCAGCGCCGTGCTGGATTCAGCGGAAGCCTTGGGAGCAGCAACGATCCGGGTCTGGGCGGGCAATGTAAACTTTGAGAAGGCTGAGAAGGATTTCGTTGCCAGGGTGGTCGATGACACCCTTCGCATTGCTGACCTAGCCCAGCAACGGGGGCTCTCAATCACCTTCGAATTTCATGGCGGCACCCTCACCAACTCCAATTCCAATGCCCAATGCTTTGCCGCGCTGGTGGCGCATCCCAATGTTTTCATTTCCTGGCAGCCTCCCCATGGATTCGCCTTGCAGCATTGCATTGATGGCCTGAATGGATTGCTCCCGCGCCTCTCAACTCTTCACGTCTATCACTGGACCATCGGCAGCTACAAAAAAAACCTTTTCAACGAAAGCCGGCGCGAACTCAAGTACCCGGAAGATTACCACCGGCATCCGCTCAAGGATGGAAGGGATCGATGGATAGCTTACCTGGCACTGGCACGAACCAGCGGGCGCGACCACTACGCGCTCCTGGAATTCGTCAAGGACGACGCGATCGCCCAAGCCAAAGAAGATGCCGCGGAGCTGGTTGCTCTCTGTCGTTAGCCCACACCATAAGATAGGCATTTACAATGCGCACGCCCGGCATGACAAAAACACTCTCCGTATTTCGCGTTGGTGACACCGTCGTCCGTTTTGACATGGCCGCGAACGGCACGGGAATTCCCCAGTTGTCGCTTCATCCCAAAGCGCTTGCGCCGGTCGAGCATCGCCAGTTCCTTCCTCCTGCTGTCGAGATCCGCGGCTTGCCTGCCCAATGGCAACCGGCGGCGGCATGGGCAGCCGATCCGCTGGTTCATCTGAAGTGCCTCGGGGACATTCAGGCGGCCGGCTTCGCCCAGGGGCGCACCATGCGCTTGGGGCCTTCCACTTTCGCCCTGGAATTTGCGGGACAGAAAGTCAGGAAACAAAACGGCGCCACTGTGGTCCTCACGCAACTCCGACATCCCTCCGGCCTTCGCTGCGAACACGAGCTTTCCTGGCAGGGTCAAACGCCCATTTTTACCAGCCGCGTTTTTGTGCGCAACGCGGGAAAAAAACCGATTACGCTCGAAATGCTGACCAGTTTTTCACTCGGCGGTATCACTCCTTATGCATCAGACGACGCCCCTGGTCGCATCATAGCGCACCGCTTCCGTTCGGCCTGGAGTGGAGAGGGGCGGCTGGAATCGCGCAGCCTGGAAGAGCTTCACTTGGAACGCTCCTGGATAGGGCACAGCTCCTTAAGTGAACGCTTCGGCCAGATCGGTTCGATGCCGGTGCGTGGTTTTTTCCCTTTTGTGGCGCTGGAGGATACCAAAGCCGGGGTGGTTTGGGGGGCTCGCCTGGCCTGCCCTGGTTCCTGGCAAATGGAAATTTTCCGCAAGGATGATTTTGTGGCGCTTTCGGGCGGATTGGCCGATCGGGAATTCGGCCACTGGTTTAAGACCTTGCAGCCCGGGGAAACATTCGAAACCCCTGCCGCCACACTGGCCTGTTTACAAGGGGATGTGAATGCGTTGGCTCAACGGCTGACCTCCGCACAGGAAATGCCCCTTGCCCAGCTTCCCGCTTTGGAAAACGAGTTGCCCATTGTGGTCAATGAGTGGTGCACCAGTTGGGGAAATCCCACGCACGAAAACCTGCTCGCTCTGGCCGGTCGCCTTCAAGGCAGCCCCGCCAAATACCTGGTCATCGATGACGGCTGGGCCGAGCGTCCCGGCAATGGCATCCAGCAAAACGGCGATTGGGAGATTAATCGCAAATCCTTCCCGGAGGGACTGGCCGCAACCTGCCAGGCCATTCGCCAAGCCGGGCTGATCCCGGGGATCTGGTTTGAATTTGAAGTCTGCAATCCAGGTTCCAAGGCATTTTCGCTGAGCGATCACCACCTGCATCGCGATGGGCAGGTGTTGCAAGTCGGCCCTCGCCGGTTCTGGGATTTCCGTGATCCCTTCACCTTGGATTATCTGACCAAGAAGGTCATCCACCTGCTGCGCGACAACGGATTTGGCTACCTCAAGGTCGACTACAACGACACCATTGGATTCGGTGTTGATGGCGCTGAATCCCCCGGAGAGGGCCTGCGCCAGCATTTGGAGGGGGTGCAAAAATTCTTCCGCATGCTGCGTGAAGCCATTCCTGACTTGGTGATTGAAAACTGCTCCAGCGGCGGCCATCGCCTTGAGCCCTCCATGATGGCTCTCTGCGCCATGGGTTCGTTCTCAGATGCCCATGAGACGCGTGAAATTCCGGTGATCGCCGCCAGTTTGCAACGGCTGATATTGCCACGGCAATCGCAAGTCTGGGCCGTACTGCGCAAAAACGACACCGTCCAGCGGCTGGCCTACTCGCTGGCCGCCACCTTTCTGGGCCGCATGTGTCTCTCCGGCGAAGTGCACGACCTCGGCCCGGCAAAGTGGAAGCTGGTCCTTTCCGCCATGGAACTCTACCGGCGCATCTTTCCTCTGATTCGCAAAGGGGTTTCCAGTTTCTATGGAGAAATGGGGGCCAGTTGGCGGCATCCGCAAGGCTGGCAGGCGGTGCTCCGCACCGGTAGAAAAGCCGATCGCGCACTACTGGTTGCCCATTCCTTTGCCAAACCTTTTGCCAAAACAGCCTTCATTCCGTTGCCAAAAGGCAGGCGATGGGACATTGAGGAAGTCTGGCCGGCAAACAACGGCCTCAGCGCCACCCTTTCCGAAGGGAAAATTAAGCTGAGCCTATCGGGCGAGTTTCGAACTGTTGTGGCCGTTCTGCGGTCGCGCAAGTAACGCGCCATCAATCCAAGCTTTGATCGTCGCAAAATCGAAACCAATTTTACCGGGGGGGGGCAACGTCAGCAGCGATGGCGGCCCAAGGCGAGCATAAGAAAGGAAGAGGAAGCGAAAGTTTGCCGCACACGGCGGAGTCGAATTTTAATACCAAGCAACGGAATTACTGCAATAATACAACAATAACAATTCCATGTAATTATGGCTTTGACTTCCGGCTCGGATTCGCGCAAAAAGAACTCATGCGCCCTTTGGCAGCTACTGGTCAAAACCAACCAAGCCTCGACGACCAATACGCGGCCAGTAGCGATACGGGCATCGCTGCTGGGGCGGATTTCCAATTTGCTTCCATGAGCAGGTCCTCCCATGCGTTTACGCTGGTCGAGTTAGTGGCAGTCATCGCCATCATGGGCGTTATCGCGATCTTAGTCATCCCATCAGCAGGTCATATCCTCGGCGGCAATGAGTTGGCCCGGGCTACTGATTTGGTGTTCGGCCAGTTGGCTCAGGCACGCCAAATCGCAATTGCAAAGAATCGAAATGTCGAGGTGCGTTTTTATCGGTTCTCTCAAGCCAACGAGGATCGCTACCGTGCATTTCAGGCCTTTGTAGCCACCGAAGATCCCGGCATCCCGTGGCAACCACTGGGAAAAATGCAAAGCCTGCCCCAGCAAATCTGCTTTGACTCTGGCCTCACCCTCTCCCCTTTGATCGCTAACAGCACCCCTGTGGATGGAGCCCAGACAACCCCGCCTGTGAAACTACCGGGGATTACTAACTACAAACTCGTGAAACTCACCTTCCGGCCGGATGGCAGTTCTCTCCTGGATAAGCCGGCAACGTCAACCTTCCTCACACTTAAGGATGCACGTTTGCCGGAGAACGCCCAACAGCTTCCCGCCAACTACGGATTGATCCAACTTTCAACTTCCACGGGAATTCTGCGGGTTTTTCGCCCCTAGTATCTACTTGAAGAAATTCGCGCAATAATGACGCAGGGCTTTTGGTGTGGGACAAGGCGGAAGGCGTTGGCGCTATCCAGAGATAGCGACAATGACTGACAACGCAGGCCCGCGCCAAAATGCCAAGTCATTATACGCATAATTTATGCAAGTAGATACTAGAGCAGTTTCGGGTTCATTTGGCGCAATGATCTGAGAGCGCCGTGGGT
>JBAXQF010000026.1:0-25039 GCA_037131875.1 Verrucomicrobiota bacterium | reverse complement strand
TGCGAAAAATGGACTCGGAATTATTTCATTAACTTACCTGACAGGACACTAGAGCATTTTACAAAAAAATGTGGCCAGTGGCTTGGGAGCGCCGAAGGCTGGTGCAAGGCGGCTTGGCCCGCAGCGGCTGTGTTTGTAAACACAGCCCAAGGGACAAACGGTTTGCAACGGCCTTCGCCGCCCCAAGACGCGGCTATAGTTTTTGGTAAATTGCTCTAAATGGTTTAAAAAACGAGCACAGGCCTCGCAGGGAGACCTGTGCTCGCAAAAACAATTAAAACTCACGAACCGGCTTGCCGGCTCGACTTCCCAACAAATGTTATAATCCCGCCTGCGCTTACGCGAGGGCGGCTACCTTCTTGGCCAGACGGCTCTTGCGGCGGTCGGCCAGGTTCTTGTGGACGCGTCCGTCGTTGACGGCTTTGTCGAGGGCGGAAACCAGCACAACGAGGCTGGCTTTGGACTCCTCTTTCTTGCCGGACTTGATTGCGGCGTCGAAGTTCTTGGTGTAGGTCTTGATTGCGCTCAGAGCAGTACGGTTCTGCGCCGTCCGGACGACGGTTTGTTTGGCGCGTTTTGCAGCGGATTTGGTATTGGCCATGGCTTATCTCAAAAGTAAAAGGACACTGAAAGGACGCGGAAAATGAACTCCCGGAGGTCAGTTGTCAACAAGAGATATGCAGTTCCTCATTCTAATCCGTTGACTCCGGGCGTTCCAGCCGCCATATTCCCGGCCTTTTTGAACGAGAATCCTGAGATTATTGATATGGAGCACATCCGAAACATCGCCATCATTGCGCACGTCGACCATGGCAAGACCACGTTGGTGGACCAACTGCTGAAGCAGTCGGGCACCTTCCGCGCCAACCAAGCCATTTCCAACGAGGTTCGCATCATGGACTCCATGGATCTTGAGCGCGAAAAGGGGATCACCATCCGCGCCAAGAACGCCGCCTACAAATGGCACGACTACCACGTGAACATCGTGGACACCCCCGGCCATGCCGACTTCGGCGGCGAGGTGGAGCGCATCATGAAGATGGTGGACGGCGTGTTGCTCGTCGTGGACGCCCACGACGGCCCGCAGGCGCAAACCAAGTTCGTCTTGAAGAAAGCGCTCCAGAACGGAGCCAAGCCGATCGTCGTCATCAACAAGATCGACCGCGAAAACGCCCGTCCCCACAAGGTGCTCGACATGGTGTTTGACCTCTTCATCGAGCTCAATGCCAACGACAAGCAGCTCGACTTCCCCGTCGTGTACGCCAGCGCCCGCGACGGCTACGCGATGAACGAGGTGGATCAGCCTTCGGACAACATGGAGCCGCTCTTTGAGGCCATTGTCAAACACATCCCCCCGCCCGCAAAATCCGACGTCTCCTATTTCCAGATGATCGCATCCAATCTGGACTACTCCGATTACCTGGGCCGGATCGCCTACGGACGCATCGTCAGCGGCCGGGTGAACGTGGGCGACACCATCGTCTGCATCCACAAGGACGGCACCCGCGAGCGCGCGAACGTCACCGCCCTCTTCAGCCACCAGGGTCTTGCAAAAATCGAGGTCAAGCACGCCAGCGCAGGGGACATCGTCGGCCTTTGCGGCTTTGAAGATGTGTTCATCGGCGAAACCCTCACCGACACCGAAGAGCGCCTGCCGCTCCACTTCGTGGACATCGATCCGCCGACGATCACCATGCAAATTTGCATCAACGACGGCCCGTTGGCAGGCCGCGAAGGCAAGCTGCTCACCGCCCGCCAGGTGCGCGAACGGCTCGTGCGCGAAACCCGCACCAACGTCTCCATCCTCTTCAGCGACACCGACACTGCCGGGCACTTTGAAGTGCAGGCGCGGGGCGAAATGCAAATCGCCATCCTCGTGGAGCAGATGCGCCGCGAAGGGTTCGAGCTTCTGATTTCGCGCCCCGAGGTCATCTTCCATCGCAATGAAGAAGGCGACCTGATGGAGCCGATTGAAACCGTCTATGTGGATGTGCCGAATGAAAACCTGGGCGACATCCTGCAATCCCTCGCCGGACGCAAGGCGGAAATCGTCAGCATGGATCACCAAGCCCACAGCGTCACCGTCCAGGCGGACGTCCCCACGCGCGGCCTCATCGGCTTTGAGACCGACCTGGTCAACTGCACCAAGGGCCACGGCATCATGTCCCACCTCTTCAAGGAATACGCTCCGTTCAAGGGCGACATCCCCACCCGCTACAACGGCGTGCTCGTTTCCATGGAAGGCGGCGTTTCCACCGCCTACGCCCTGGAAACCATCCAGGAACGCGGACGCCTCTTCATTGGGCCACAAGAGGAGATTTACGAAGGGATGATCATCGGCGAAAACGCCCGTCCCGACGACATGCCGGTGAACCCGTGCCGCGCCAAGAAGCTCAGCAACATGCGCTCCACCGGCGACGGCAAAGGCATCTCGCTGGCCCCGCCGCTGGTCATGACGCTGGAACGCTCGCTGGAATACATCGCCCCCGACGAATACGTCGAGGCGACGCCCAAGAGCCTGCGCCTGCGCAAGAAGATCCTCGACGCCAACGCCCGCAAACGGGCGAAGGACAAGATTGTGGCGTAAGCCTCATCCAACAACATTCACCAAAGCGGCGCTCCGGGAAACTGGAGCGCCGTTTTTTGTCTCGCGCAAAGAGGCGCAAAGGACGCAAAGGAGGAAGGGAATAATTCTGATTTTCTTCGCCCTCGTTCCCAATCTCCTGATTGGGAACGGACTTATCTTGGAAACTTGTTTCCCTTGAGTGCGCCATGATCTCTGGCAAGCTTTTCGAAACGGAGTTTCCAAGACACTCCCGTTCCCAATCAGGAGATTGGGAACGAGGTGGGAAGAATTATTCCGCGAGAATCGCTTCCGTGGGGCAGGCTGCGAGGCAAGCGCCGCAATCGATGCAGAGTTCCGGATCGATTTTGTACGGGTTGCCTTCGGAGATTGCTCCCTGGGGACATTCGTCTTTGCAAGAGCCGCAAGCGGCACAGTTGTCGGTGATTTTGTAAGCCATAGCGGGGGGCAACCTACCAAGCACACATTCCTGCGGCTCACCCGAAATTGGCATTTATTCGATTATTCGTGCCAATCGGCTGCCCACCCTTCATTATCGGAACTTATGCCATTTCGCTCGCTCGGTCTCGGACTCAACATTTTAAAAGCCCTCCAAGAGGCGGGCTACACAGAACCCACGCCCATCCAGGCTGCCGCCATTCCCCAAATCATGGAGGGGCACGACCTCATTGGCATCGCCCAGACCGGCACCGGCAAGACGGCGGCGTTTGTGCTCCCGATTCTCGCCAAGTTGGTGGCGGTGACCGGCGGCGGCAACAAACCGGGCATCCGCACGCTCATCCTTGCGCCGACGCGGGAACTGGCTGCGCAGATCGAGGAAAACGTCCGCGCCTACGCCAAGCATCTGCCGCTGCGGATGGCCACCGTCTTCGGCGGCGTGGGAGAGCGTCCGCAGATCGAGGCGCTGCGCGCGGGAGTGGAACTCATCATCGCCACGCCGGGCCGTCTGCTCGACTTGATGAAGCAGCGCCACGGCGATTTCAACGGGCTGCAATACCTCGTGCTCGACGAGGCCGACCGGATGCTGGACATGGGCTTCCTCCCGGATATCCGGCGCATCATCAAGGCGCTGCCCAAGAAACGGCAGACCCTGCTTTTCTCCGCCACGCTTTCCAAAGAGATCGAGTCGCTCACGCACGAGTTTCAGCACGCGCCCAAGACGGTGGAAATCGGGCGGCGCTCCAACCCGGCGGAGACCGTCACGCAGCTTGTTTACGAGATTCCGAAGCACCTGAAACCGGCGCTGCTGGCGCATCTCATGCGCGACCCCAGCATGGACTCCGTGCTCGTTTTCTCCCGCACCAAGCACGGCGCAGACCGGATCGCCCGCGCGCTGGAACGCGAGGGGATCAAGACCGCCACGCTCCACTCCAACCGCTCGCAGAACCAGCGCATCCGCGCGCTCAAGGATTTCAAGGCGGGCACGGTGCGCGCGCTTGTGGCGACGGACATCGCCGCGCGGGGCATCGACGTGGACGGCATCTCGCACGTGGTCAATTACGATTTCCCGATGCATGCCGAGGACTACGTTCACCGCATCGGCCGCACGGGCCGCGCCCAGCAGGTGGGGGACGCGATCAGCTTTGTCACCGACGAAGATCGCGGTCCGCTGCGCACGCTGGAGCGGTTCATCGGGCGGGGCATCGTCCGCAAACGCGCCGAAGGGTTTAACTACGCCGCGCCCGCGCCGCAACGCGCCAGCGAGGATGACGGCGGAGAACGCCGGGGTGGTGGCGGTGGCCGGGGAAATCCCCGGGGCGGCAGGGCGCAAGGCCCGCGCGACGAATCCGGCGCCCGCAGGCCCAGCCGTGAAAGCGGCGGAGGTCAGCGCAGCAGTGGAGGCGGTTCGCGCAGTGGTGGAGGCGGTGGCAAAAAGGGAGCCAGCATTCCCAGTGTGCGCGTTCCCGGCGGCATGACGTGGAGCCCACGGCGGGGGTAAATTATAAGACTTATAAGTCCTATAGGACTTATCCGACCTATCCCGTCGGCAAGCAGCGCCGCACCTCCCAGCCGTTGGCTTCCAACAAGGCCTCGGCTTCTGCGCGCCCCATGCCCCGGATCGCGCTCACGAGCCGGATGGCCCGGTCGCGCAGCTTGGCGTTGGTGACGGCCACCCCGGCCATCAGGTTCCCTCGCACTTTGCCCAGCCGCACCATGACGGCGGTGGAGAGGATGTTGAGCGCGCATTTGGTGGCCGTGCCCGCCTTGAGCCGGGTGGAGCCGGTCAGGATTTCCGGGCCGGTGGCGAGGTCGATCTCGACATCCCACGGCAGCCCGTCGGGGCGTCGGGCCGGATTGCACGCCAGCAGGATGGTGCGCGCACCGAGTTTGCGCGCCTGGTGCAGTGCGCCGAGCGTAAAGGGCGTGCGCCCGCTGGCGGTGATGCCGCAGACGACATCGTGCGCCCGCACCCCGCGTTCAATCACCCCGTGCGCCCCGGCTTCCCGCTGGTCTTCCGCCCCTTCCACGGATCGGTAGAGCGCGCCCACGCCGCCTGCCATGATTGCCTGCACCAACTCGGGGTCGGCCCCAAACGTGGGTGGCACTTCGCTGGCATCGAGCACTCCCAGCCGCCCGCTGGTGCCCGCGCCGACGTAAAATAAGCGCCCCCCTTTGCGCAGGGCGTCGGTGACGAGTTCGATGGCGGCGACGAGGTGCATCCGTGCGCCCGCCAGCGCCTCGGGCACGCGGTTTTCCTCGGAGATGAACAAGTCGACAATCTCGGGCGTCGCCATCTGGTCAAGGCCGCTGGAACGGGGGTTGGGCTGTTCAGTGAGCGCCACCGCCATTTCCGTGAGGTCGATGTCCGTTTCCATCGGCTGTTGCGTCGCCAGTCCGCGCGTCGCAAGCCAGACGGAACCCGCCGCGCCGGATTCCGCACAGACGCTCACGCGGGCTTTGGGATGGGTCTGTGCGAAGCGGCGGAAGAAACGCTCTGCGTACTCAGGATGATGCAAGAACAGGCCCCCTTGCAGCTTGATTTCCGGCGGCTCATCAAATCCCAGCCGTGCAATCGTCGCGCACGCGCCGTCGGCCAGGGCGCACGCCCCGCTTTCCAGGATTGCCCCCATTTCCTCGTCTCCCTTGGCTGCTGCCTCGAAAACCACGGGAGCGAGTTTGGCGACGGCCATTTTATCCGCCTCTGCGGCCCAACTCACCAGTTCCTCCAAGCGGTTGAGCGCCAGGGCGCTGAGGATGTTCTCGCCCGGTTGCGTCACGCGCCGGGTCAAATCATACGCCCAGAGCACATGCCGCAGGGCTTGCACGGCGAGGTGGTAGCCGCTGCCAATGTCCCCCAAAAGCTGACCCCAGCCCCCTGCTTTTTCGTAGCGACCCGCGCGCCGCCCCGTGATGGCCGAACCGGTTCCGGCGATCACCGTCACGCCGTCCTCGCCGCCAAACGCCGCGGCAAAACCCGATTCACGGTCGCTCCCCACCATCAGCTCCACCTGCGGCCAGACCCGCCCCGCGCACGCTCGCAAGCGCGCCCGATCCGCCCCCGTCGCACACCCGGCCAGGAACACCCCCACGTGCGTTGGGTCAGGGGGCAGGACGCGGAAAAGCTCTTCCAAAAACGCATCGCTCACCAACCGCAGATTCGATGCCGGGAGCACGCCGCTGCGAACCGCCGCGCCGGACTCGTCCGCATAAAGCCATTCCGTCTTGGTTCCGCCGCCTTCGATCCCCAGAACACGTTTCATAGTGGCCCAAAAAGTTTACCGAATACCTCAATCTGCTCCCAAAAGGGCGTTCAGGCAACAGGGGAATATAAGTCCTATAGGACGTATAGGACCTATGCCTCACAGCACCGCGTTCTTGCAGGCCTGCAAATCGAGCTTGCCGTTGGCCAGGATGGGGATGGCCGGGAGGCGCTTGATGACGCGCGGAATCCAGAGCGCGGGCACCCCCATTCCGAGGAGCTTGGAGCGGAGCGCGCCCAGGTCGATGTCCAGCGTGCTCAGCAGGATGAGGGCTTCGCCTTTGCTGGAATCCGGGACGCCGACGATGCAGAGCGTGCGCGTTTCTTCTTCGCCGCCGCCGAGCGCTTCGCGGATGCGCACTTCCAGCGTTTCGTGCGGAACCATTTCGCCGCCGATTTTTGAGAACCGCGCGATGCGGCCTTCAATGTAGAGGAACCCGTCCTCGTCAAAGCGCCCGAGGTCGCCGGTCTTGAACCAGCCGTCCACGAGGACTTCGGCAGTGCGGTGAGGGTCGTTCAGGTAGCCCTCAAAAATGTTCGCGCCCTTCACCCAGAGCATTCCGGTTTCGTGAAGCGAGAGGAGCCGTCCGGTTTCGGGATCGCGGATTTGCCCCGCAATGCCGGGGGCGAGTTTGCCCACCGAGCCGGGCCGAGAGGAAGGCTGCACCTGGTCGTCGGGCTTGTGCTTGGGCGGCTCCGGGAGATTGACGGAGGCGACCGGCGCCGTTTCGGTGAGGCCGTAGCCTTCCAGCACTTCCTTGCCGAATTTCTCGTGGAAGGCGTTGGCGACATCGCGCGGCAGCTTCTCCGCGCCAGTGATGACCAATTCCACGCTGGCGAGCTGTTCCGGGGCGGCTTTGCGCAGGTAGTTGCGCAGGAAGGTGGGCGTGGAGAGGAGCACCGTGACCTTGTGTTGCTGGATGAGTTCCGCGTTTTTCTGGGCGTCCAGTGGGTTGGGATACGTGATCATCCGAATGCGCTCAATGAGCGGATACCAGAGGGTGACGGTGCAGCCAAAGGAGTGGAAAAACGGGAGCGAGGCGAGCAGTCCGTCGCGTGCGGTGAGGTTCAGGAGTTCGCCGAATTGCGCGACGTTGGCAAGCAGGTTGCGGTGGCTGAGCACGACGCCCTTCGGTTCGCCCACGCTGCCGCTGGTGAAGAGCACCACGGCTTCCGCATGGTCGCCCCGCGTGGGAATGCGCAACATGGGGGCCAGCGCCCACCACGGCGTGACGGCGACGATGGCGCGCCAGAGCGCGATCCGCGCCTTGAGCGGCGGGAGCAGGTTGTCCAGCAAGAGGACGTTGGGCGGGCTGGGCAGGTCGCTGAACTTGGTCAGAACCGGCCCGGCGCTGATGAGGTCGTGCAAATCGCCGATGCGGATGGCGGCGGCCATGGCGTCGCGCCCGGCGGTGAAGTTCAAGTTCACCGGGACTTTGTCGGCGAGCATGACGGCGAGATTGGCGATCACCGCAGCGCGGCCCGGCGGCAACATCACGGCGATGCGTTTTTTGGGGCAATGGGCGGTCAAATGCCGGGCCAGGACAATCGCGGCAGCGAGCACCGTTCCGCGGCTCATGCGGGAGCCGTCCATGCCGTCGATGAGGACGGTTTCAAACTGCCGGTGCTTGAGCCCGCGCAGGCAGGCCATGGCCAGGTGGCCTTGCAAGAGCGGGCGCTGCTGGTAGGCGGCCTCGCCCAGTTCGAGCATCCGTTGCCGCACGATGGCGATGTCGGCCCGGTCGTGCGGGAGCGGTTCGCCAAAAAGGATGGTCACGGGGTAGGGGACGCGCTTGGGGAATTTCTTGAAATACCGCCCGCCTTGGAAGGAGAAGATGGAGCCCCAAAGCTGATCGAGCCAGACCGGGATCACCGGGCACTCCGCTGCGTGGGCAATCAACTCGTAGCCGCGCCGCAGCCGCAGGAGCATCCCGGTGCGGGAGAGTTCGCCCTCGGGAAAAATGCAGACAATCTCCCCGGCCCGGATCAAGGTCGAGGCCTCGCGCAGGGCGTCCTTGGCCTTGCGCGCGGTGATGGGGATGGCCCGCAACAGCCGGAAGATGGGGTGCAGAAGCGGATGCCGGTAGATCGGCTCATACACCAGAAAGCGGATGGGCCGGGGGCAGGCGGACTGCAAGAGAACGGCGTCCGCCCAGGAGACGTGATTGGGCAGCAGCAAACAACCGCCCTCGGGCACGTTTTCGAGCCCCGTGAGGTGGAGCCGATAAACCGTGCGCACGAGCAGTTCGACCAATCTTAATAAGGCGCCCTTTCGATGCATGAGGCAATAAAGTATAGCGGCTTATAAATCTCCGGTCGAGCCGAGATTGTAGGCTAGAGCATTTTACAAAAAAATGTGGCCAGTGGCTTGGGAGCGCCGAAGGCTGGTGCAAGGCGGCTTGGCCCGCAGCGGCTGTGTTTGTAAACACAGCCCAAGGGACAAACGGTTTGCAACGGCCTTCGCCGCCCCAAGACGCGGCTATAGTTTTTGGTAAATTGCTCTATAGCACGCCAAACAGAGCAGAATTTCTCACGCAAAGCCGCCAAGCCGCAAAGGAAAAGGCGAAAAAGAGACATTCTCCTCTTTGCGTCCTTTGCGTTCTTTGCGCGAGGCTTTCCCTGCCTAACTCAAATTCGCCAGGCACGCCGCGATGAAGCCCTTAAACAACGGGTGCGGCTGGTTGGGCTTGCTCTGGAACTCGGGATGGAACTGGCAGGCCAGGAACCACGGGTGATGCTCCAACTCGATCATTTCCACCAGCGAGCCGTCCGGCGAGGTGGCGGCGATGACAAAGCCCATGGCGACCATGGCGTCCTTGAATGCCGGGTTGAATTCGTAGCGGTGGCGGTGCCGTTCGGTGATCTCGGTGGTGCCGTAAACCTTGTGGGCGCGGGTGCCTTCGGCGATTTTCGCGGGCCACGTTCCCAGGCGCATGGAGCCGCCTTTCTGGGTGACTTCCTTTTGTTCGTCGAGCAGCGAGATGACCGGGTGCTTGGTCTCCTCGTCGAACTCGGTGCTGTTGGCGTCTGCAAAACCGCAGACGTTGCGGGCAAATTCGATGGTGGCGATCTGCATGCCGAGACAGAGGCCGAGGTAGGGGATGCCGTTTTCACGGGCGAACTGCGCGGCGCGGATTTTCCCTTCGATGCCGCGATCTCCAAAGCCGCCGGGAACGAGGACGCCCGCGACATCGGCGAGGTCGCTTTCCTTCACCGTCTCCGCATCCACGCGGACGAGGTCGATGCCGCAATCGTTGGCGGCGGCGGCGTGGGTGAGGCTTTCGTAGATGCTCTTGTAGGCGTCCTGAAGGTCGATGTATTTGCCGACGACGGCGATTTTCAC
The DNA here is from genome assembly GCA_037131875.1 of Verrucomicrobiota bacterium. GTDB lineage: Bacteria > Verrucomicrobiota > Verrucomicrobiia > Chthoniobacterales > Chthoniobacteraceae > UBA695. Next base: position 15,412 of record JBAXQF010000026.1, on the reverse strand, counting down.
GCGTTTTTTCGGGCTGATAATGCGTTGGACGAATTTTTTCCAACCGGCCATGTCGGCGGATGCGGCGGCGCGTTTGCCGAGGCCGAGAAGTTCGATGACGGTGTTGTCGAGGCACTCTTTCTGAAGCATGAGCGGCATCTCGTAGATGGTGTGATCCACGTCACGCGCTTCCACAACGGCGGAAAGCGGGACGTTGCAGAACATGGAGAGTTTCTGGCGCACGTCGTCGCCCAGCGGGTGTTCACAACGGCAGACAAGCACCTGGGGCTGGAGACCGATCTCGCGCAGCTTGGCGATGCTCTGCTGGGAGGGCTTGGTTTTCAGTTCGCCCGCGGCCTTGATGAACGGCACAAGCGTGACGTGCATGATGAGGGCGTTTTGCGGGCCGACTTCCAAAATGAATTGGCGGATGGCTTCCAGAAACGGGAGGCCTTCGATGTCGCCGGTGGTGCCGCCGATCTCCGTGATGAGCACGTCGCACGGCTGCTCTTTTTCGAGCTGGCGCAGGCGGTTCTTGATCTCGTCGGTGACGTGCGGGATGACCTGCACGGTGTTGCCAAGGTAATCGCCCCGGCGTTCTTTATCGAGGACGGTCTGGTAAACCTGGCCGCTGGTGAGGTTGTTGTTGCGGGTCAAGACGCACTTGGTGAAGCGCTCGTAATGGCCAAGGTCGAGGTCGGTCTCCGCGCCGTCGTCGAGCACGTACACTTCGCCGTGCTGGAAGGGGCTCATGGTGCCGGGATCGACGTTCAGATACGGGTCGAATTTCTGGAGGACGACCTTCAAGCCGCGGTGTTCAAGCAAGGTGCCGAGCGAGGCGGCTGCAAGGCCTTTGCCAAGGGAACTGACCACGCCGCCGGTGACAAAAATGTATTTCATAAAGAGGTGTTCTCCGCAGATTACGCAGATTTTGCGGATTTTGAAGAAAGAATGAATCAGGAAGCCAGGAAACCAGGAAAAAAAGGGGACGGAACGCCGGCCTTACCCGCCGGTGATCTGGCGGCAGGCCTTGATGGTGTTCGCCATGAGCATCGCAATGGTCATGGGCCCCACGCCGCCGGGGACGGGAGTGATGTGGGCACATTTCGGGGCGACTTCGTCAAACGCCACGTCCCCCACAATCCGGTAGCCCTTTGCATTGGACGGGTCTTCCACCCGGTTGATCCCCACGTCAATCACCACGGCTCCCTCGCGGACGTGCTCGGCTTTGACAAAACCGGGTCGTCCAATGGCAGCGATGAGGATGTCCGCCTGGCGGGTGAGTTCCGCAAGATTGCGCGAGCGGGAATGGACGACGGTGACCGTGGCGTCGCCGCCTTTGCCCTTGGCCATGAGCAGTAAAGCTAGGGGTTTGCCGACAATCATGGAGCGCCCCAGCACGACGGCGTGCTTCCCGGCGGGGTCGATCCCGCTCGCCAGCAGCAACCGCTGGCAGCCGAGCGGCGTGCAGGGGACAAAGCCCGTGGGATCGTCCAGCGCGAGCTTGGCGACGTTGACCGGGTGGAAGCCGTCCACGTCCTTGCGCGGGTCAATGGCGGCGATGACCGCCGCCTCGTCGATGTGTGCGGGGGGAGGGGATTGCACGAGGATGCCGTGGATGGCGGGATCGGCATTCAGCTGATGAACGAGCGCGACAAGTTCCTCCTGCGTGGTTTCCGCCGGAAGTTCGTGCTTCACCGAGTAAATCCCGAGTTCCTTGGACATTTTGTCCTTGGAACGCACATAGGCGCGCGAAGCGGGGTCATCCCCCACCAGCACCACCGCCAGGCCGGGGGTGATCCCCTTGGCCTTGAGAGCTTCCACCGTCACGCGGGTCTCCGCGTGGACTTCTTGCGCGATGCGCTTGCCGTCGATCAATTGCATGGAAACGGTTTTAGGCAACCGCGCCAGAAAGCGCGAGAAATTATCCCGAAATTTCACAGAAGGGCTCGCGCAAAGAGGCGTAAAGGACGCAAAGGAGGAAGTGGCTAATTTTGATTTCGCCCTCGTTCCCAATCAGGAGATTGGGAACGAGATCAACGAGGTCAGAACTTCATCGCCTCGGGAGCGTCCAGCTTGACAGCATTAGGATCCTCGACCTCCTGCGTGTCGAGCGTGTCAGCCTTTATGGCTGTCACTACTTTTTCCGAAGGAGCAGGAGTGGGCGTGGGCTCGGGATTCTCCGGGACGGGCAGCGGGTTCACCCCGTCTTTTTTGATGGAGTGAAAAGGGTCGTCGCCAAGAACGGCATCTGACTTCACCGCCACCGGCTGGAAATTTTCGGTGGTAAATACCGGATCGGGACGGGGAATGTTTTCTACAGGGATCACGTCCTTGGTAAATTTTTTGATGCCGCTGTGGAGTTCGCACGCGACTTTGGGCGCCTGCTCCGGCGTGCCCCATTCGCTGATGACCGTCGAGTGCTCGATGGGATCGCCTCCGGCGGGGCTGGGGCTCGTCTCCACGCACTTGGCCGTGACAAGCTGTCCGCTAACGCTGCAAATGTCGTATTTTTGGAGACCGGGGGGCCGGGGGATTTCTTCCGCCGGGAAGGAACTGCGGGAGGCGTTCATGAAATCGACCCAAATAGGAAGCGCGATTTCGTTGGAGAAGGCCCCTTTGTAGATCGGCGACGGACTGTCAAACCCGGCCCACACTCCGCAGGTGACGGAACTGGAGTAGCCGACAAACCAAACGTCGGTGAAGTTGTAAGCCGTGCCGGTTTTGCCGCCAAAGGGGGCTTTCTTGAGCCCGTAGCGGGTGTAGGCTTTGTCGGCGGTTCCGCGTTCGAGGGACTCGGCCAGGGCGGAGTGGACTTCGTAGGCGGTGGTTGGCGCGATGACGGCCACCCGGCTCGCCGGAGACTGTTGGTAAACGAGTTTGCCGTCCTTGCGTTCCACGCGCTTGACGATGAAGGCCTTCGCGGGCCGTTCCCCCTTGCCGGGAAACATGGTGTAGGAGAGGGTCAAATCCTCCAGCGTCACCTCGCTGCTGCCGAGGTAGGTGGAGGGGAAGCGCCGCAGTTCGCTGTCGATGCCGGCGTTTTTGGAGAGCGCAACCACCGCATCGAGCCCCGTGGCCATGCCGAGCCGCACCGAAGCCGCGTTCTTGGATTTGACCAGGGCATTGTGCGCGGTGATGGAGCCTTCAAACTGGTTGTCGGCGGATTCCGGCCCCCATTCGCCCAAGATACCCGTCATGCCGCCAATCATCACCTGGCGGTTGTCCATGGCCATGTCCTCATAGACGCTCCCGGGGAAGATGCCCTTTTGGAAGGCCGCCGCATAAACAATCGGAAGAAACGCCGTTCCGGCAGGACGGTTGGACTGAAGGGCGCGGTTGTATTGATTGTGGGAGAAATCGCGTCCGCCCACGAGCGCGAGCACGCCTCCGGTGGTGTTATCCAAAGCGAAAAGCGCCCCCTGGAGATAGTCGGGCATCGGCAGGGGCTCGTTGGTGGGTTGCTTGCGCCGGGCACGGAACAGGGCGTCGTATTGGGCGTAGGTGGGGTGGCTGTAGCCGCTGCGACGCTCGATTTCCTCCAGCCGCGTTTTCAGCGCATCCTCCGCCGTTTTTTGCAGGCGGGAATCGAGCGTGGTGTAAATGCGGAAGCCGTCGTTGTAGACGCTCTCGTCATCGCCCAACAGACTCGCCACCTGCTGGCGGACAAATTCCACGGCGTAGGATTCGCTGAAGATCGTGCTCCGGTTTTTGACCGCCAGAGTCTCCGCCATGGCACCGTCGTATTCGGACTTTTTGATCCAGTCGAGTTCCAGCATCCGGCCCAGAACGAACGCCCGCGCTTCCAGGCACGCCTTGCGATTGGTCCACGGAGAGAGTTTATTGGGGCTGCGCAACATGCCCGCCAACGTCGCGCACTCGGAAAGGGTCAACTGCCGGGCGGGCTTGCCAAAATAGCCGCGTGCGGCGGCTTCAATGCCGTAAAAGCCTTTGCCGAAATAGACGCGGTTCAGGTAGCACTCCAGGATTTGTTCCTTGGTGAAATTGCGCTCGATCCGCTGCGCCACAAACGCTTCCAGCACTTTGCGGTGGAAGCTCCGGTCGCTGGGTGGAAGCGCATCCATGTAGCTGTTACGGGCGAGTTGCTGGGTGACGGTGGAAGCGCCCTGCCGGATTCTGCCCGCCTTCCAGTTGATCAACGAGGCGCGTACCATGCCGATGTAATCGATGCCGTGATGCTGCCAAAAACGGTTATCCTCGGCAGAGACGAGCGCCGAAAAAATGGCGGGCGGCATGTCGGCCCGTGCAATCGTGTCCCGGTTCTGAATGTAAATTTTCCCAAGCTGCTGGCCATTGCGGTCAAAGACAATGCTCGCCGTTTCCATCTCCCGCAATCGCGACAAGTCGAGAGCGTCCGCCTTGGCGCCATAAACCTGCTGGAGATAAGCGAACCCGACCAGCCCAACAAGGGCCGCCAGAACCACAAGCGTCAGAAGCGTGAGAAACCAGGCGCGGCGATAAAACGGTTTTCGTTTGGGCGGTTCAAACCACATCCATTCATTAGAGCACCTGCCGGAGAGAAGTTCCAGAACGGAAAGCAAGGCAAACGCATCGAAAACAAATCTGGAGATCAGGAACTCAAACGGCTGCTGCCGATTTTCGGTTTCTTCTCCATCTTTTTCATGAGTTCCTGAGTTCCAGATTTGTTTTAAAATTCGTGAACGCAGCCCAGGAATCCAGAAAATTCAATTTCAGATTCTGAAACCCAATCTTTGTCTTTCTGTCTTTTTCCTGGTTTCCTGATTTTTCTACCCTTGGCCGATGGCCGCGAGCGTGTTGCGCACGTTGGCCTCGATGGTGAACCGGCTGGCCAATTCCAGCAACCGCAGGCGGATGGCGGCGCGACGGGCCGGGTCGCTCCAGGCCTCCATATCCCGCGCAAGCAGGGCGGCATCCAGCGGGTCTTCGAGGACTGCGCCTTCGATGCCCGGCTGGAGGATTTCCGAAAAGCCGTTGGCGGCGGTGGTCAGCACCGGCAATCCGGCGGCGAGCGCTTCCAGACAGGCGTTGGAGAAAGGATCGTAGAGCGTCGGGAGCACAAAGGCGTCTGCGGCAGCATAACAGGCAGCCATCTGCGCAACCGGCCCCAGGAAACGCACCCGATCGCTTGCCCGATACCGACGCGGATTCCCCCTCCCGGCCACGAGCAGCACCGGGCGGCAGTCGGCGCGCACCTGCCCCACGGCGTCAAGGGCCGTTTGGAGCCCCTTGCGCTCCCAGCCGCTCCCGGCGAAGAGCAGCACGTAATCGGACTCGGCAAGCCCGAGCTGTGCACGGGTCTGGGCGCGCAGTTCCGGGCTGGGAGCAGCAGAAGCGGGCAGGCCGTTGTAGACCACATGGATGCGCTCGGCGGGATAGCCGTATTCGCGCACGATCTCCTCTTTCACCATCCGGCAGTTGGCGATGACGATCCCCGCCCCTTGGGCGGCAAACATGCGGTGTTCCAGATCCAGCAGTTGCCGGTGTTTGGGGTTGAACGCACGGCCCCAGCGTTTCCAGAACGGTTCCACGCGCGACCGCCGCTCCAGCCAGGCCCGGTGCACCCCGTCCCCGGCCCGGTAGGCGTCGCACGACCCAACCCGCTCCAGGGAAAAAAGGTAGTCGCATGGGGCGGCGGCGCGCGCTTGGCCCAAGGCATTGGCAAAGGCGATGGGGTTGGTGCCGGGAACCGTCACGATCCGGCCGCCCGGCCAGTCGGCGGCGGGCCAATCAGCGGAAGTGTAGAGCGTGCAGCCGTGCCCGGCTGTGAGCAGCGCCTGCGCAAAGCGTTTCAAGTAGGCTTCCGCCCCGCCCGTTGCCGAATATCCCCGCCTGACAAGCCCGATGTTCATGATTGGCCGCAAAAAGGCCCAAAAAACGCAAAAAGGGAAAGGCAGCGGATATCGGTGGTAAACTTACGATTCACGCATAGGACACATACGACGTATAGGACGTATAGTAACGATAAGAATTTTGCGCCCCCTCTCTTTTCCTGATTTCCTGAGTTCCTGATGCGCTTTTGCCTTTCAGGTGCACAGGGGAAAAACTGAGGAACGCTTGAAAACATGTGCAGGAGAAGATAAGGGTTCAGGTTCGTTCATGAAATCTGAAAATGCAGCCAACCCAAAAAACCGCTTACCCGAGCGGGTGCTCTATACCACTGCGGCGCGGTTTGGCGGCTATGGACTCGATCTCCACACCTACGAGTCCATCCGTGGCGCATGGCGCGCGGGCGTCTTAAAAAAGGCGATCAGCTACGAAAACCGCCAGCAGGAAATCCCCTCCCAGCTCATTCGCAGCCTGCGGTGGCACCCGGTGCGCCTCCTCTCCTCCCTGGAAAGCCAGACGTATTACGGCGCAAAGAAACAGTATCTGGACTGGATTGGCGCACGCGAACTCGCCCGGGGCGACTACGATGTGTTTCACGGCTGGTCGGGCGAGGCCGTCCGTTCGCTGCGGGAGGCGCGGCGGCAAGGCATCCCTTCGCTTTTGGAAATTCCCACCTGGCACCGGCACAAGGGGAAACTCAAGAGCCCGGGGAAGAGCCCTCAGGAGTTGGCGCTCGAAAACGCCCCGTTTCCCCGGAACTGGATCAACTCGCTGCGCATCAGCCGCCAGCAGTCGCTGGAGGAATATGACTTGGCGACGCTCCTTTTGGTTTATTCGGAACGCGCCGCCGAGACCTTCACCAGCATCGGCTTCCCCAAGGAAAAACTTTTTTACCTGCCGCTGGGCACGGATGTGAACCGGTTCACCCCGGGAACACACCCGCCGCTTTTCCGCGCGATTTACACCGGGGCGCTCATCAAGCGCAAGGGCGTCCACACACTGCTGGAAGCGTGGCACCGGCTCAACCTCAAGGACGCCGAATTGCTGCTGGTCGGCTCGGTGCACAATGAAATCAAGCCCTATCTGGATCAATTTGCCAACGCGAGCGTGCGCATCGCCGGGTTCTCCCTGCGGCCCGAGGATCACCTGCGCACGGCCAGTGTGCATGTCTTTCCCTCCACCTGCGAAGGCAGCGCCAAGACCACTTACGACGCGGCGGCATGCGGCCTGGCGCAGATTTCCACCCGCGAAAGCGGCGATGTGGTGGTGGACGGCCTCAACGGTTTGGTGATTCCCGCCAATGACGTTGAGGCGCTGGCCGGAGCCATTGAGCATCTGTATCGCAACCCTGGCCTGATCCAAACCATGGGCGAGGCGGGCCGCCGCCGGATGGTCGAAAACTTCACTTGGGAACATTTCCACGCGCGCTTGCTGGAGGCTTACCGCGTGGCCATGAGCCGGATGTAAATGAACCTCCTTGTCCTCCAGCTCAAGCGGATTGGCGACTTGATCCTGACCACTCCCGCGCTGGCCGCGCTGCGGCAGCAGTTTCCCCAAGGGCGTATTACCCTGTGCCTCAGCGAAGCGAGCGCCGGGCTCGCGCCTGCCCTGCCGTTTGTGGACGAAGTGCAGGTGGTTCGGCGCAAGGCAAGTAATGCCGGACTCTGGAAGCAGTTGGCCACAAGCCGGTTTGATGCCTGCCTGGACTTCACCGGCAACGACCGCTCCGCCTTTTTCGCCCTCCTTTCCAAAGCCCCCCGCCGCATCACCTACGGCTGGGTGCGCAAATCCGCGTTCCGGGCGTTCTTTTTCAATGAGTTTGTCGAGAGCAACGTGCGGGAGCGGCACACCATTGCCCACCACCTCGACCTTTTGAGCCCGCTCGGCGTCGCTGCGCCGCAAACGCCAATCACCCTGCGCCTTCCCGCCGAAGCCGGGGAGCGGGCCGCGTGCCTTCTGGCGGAAGCCGGGATCGGCCCCGCCTGCCGCTTTGCCGTAATCCACCCCGGCACGGCGCGCACAGAGAAATACTGGGTGCCGGAACGCTGGGCCGCCGTGATTGACCACTGCCAGGGAGAACTGGGCCTGCCGTGCGTGGTGACGGGGGGCGATGCGGAGTTTGAGCAAGCGCACTTGCTGCAAATCCAAGCCGCCGTGCGCACCCCTTGGCGCAATCTTTCCGGCACGCTCGACCTGCTCACCCTTGCCGCCCTCATCCAGCGCGCCGCGCTGCTGATGAGCATGGATTCCGCCCCCGTCCACCTGGGAGCGGCGTTCCAGACACCGCAAATTTCCCTCTTCGGCGTGACCAACCCGTTCCACTGGCGCCCGCTCCATGCGCGCTCCGTGGTGTTATTGGCAGGAAGCACCGGGCCGCTCACCCACTTTGAGCCGCGCGTAACGGCACACTCCTTGAGCGAGTTATCGACGGAGGCCGTAATCGGTGCTATAAGCCCCCTCTTTTCCAGCCTCCATCCCGACGACCTTTCCCATTTATGAGCAAAAAATCTAAGCCAAAGCCAAAAATTCCGATGCGTGAATTGGTGCGCAGGATGTGGCGCCCCATCAAACCGCTTCTGCCCTACCTTCTCCGCTACAAGGTTCGCTTTGCTCTTGGAGTCGCTTGCGGCATCGCCTCTGGCGCTTCCCAAGCGATGATGATCTGGACGATCCGGCGCGTCACGGACACCATTTTTGGCCCAGGCCAGAACGCAATGAGAGCCTTGCGGAGCGGGGTAGACCTTTCCCACCAAGGCCCCACGCTGGCTGCCATGTTGGGCTCCTGTTTATTGATCCCCATCGTCATGATTTGCCGGGGGATGCTCGGCTACCTGAGCACCTACTACACAACCTGGGTGAGCCTTAAACTGCTCAGCGACATCCGCAACGACCTCTTCGCGAAGATCATTGCCCAGCCCCTTGCCTTCTTCAACAGGAGCCAGTCGGGAATGTTGATCGGCCACATCATGAACGACTCGCGCATGGCGCAGATGGTTCTCTCGCAAATCACCACAGACATTTTCACTCAACCGGTGGCACTTTTCGGAGCCATCGGCATGTTGCTGTATCTCGATTGGCGCTTTACGATTATCAGCCTGGTGCTTTTCCCCGTGTGCATTGTGCCCATTGTTATCTTTGGGCGCAAAGTGCGCAAAGGCGGAGGGGTGGAGGAAGCCCGTGCAGGGCTTATGATGGTCGTGTTGCAGGAAGCTTTTGCGGGGGTGCGTGTCGTCAAAGCTCTTTGCCGGGAAAAGAATGAACTCGCCAAATTCCAAGATACGGGCGAACAGCAATTCCGCGGGGCCATTCGGGTGCGCAAAGCCATCGAAATTGTCGGCCCCATCATTGAGAGCGTTTCAGCGATCGGCGTCATGATGGCTTTGATTTACGTTGGCATGCGGGGCATTTCAGTGGGTGTATTTTTGTCCCTTCAAACAGCGCTCTTTGTAATGTATGACCCTGTCAAGAAACTCAGCCGCATCAACTTGCAACTCCAGCAGGCATTGGTCGGCACGGAGCGGATCTTTGAACTCATGTCCTTGAAACCGGAGATTGAAGACGCACCCAACGCCCTTGAACTGGGTCGCTCGCGTGGCGAACTCACCTTCGAGAATGTCTCCTTCAGCTACCGCGACGATCTGCCGCCCGCCGTGCGGGGGATCAATCTCAACATTGAACCCGGCAAAACCTATGCCCTTGTGGGCCAGAGCGGCGCGGGTAAGAGCACGATTCTGAGCCTGATTCTCCGCTTTTATGATCCGCAGACCGGCTCGATCCACATCGACGGCCACGATCTGCGCTCGGTCTCCCAAACTTCCCTGCGCAAAAACATCGCCATCGTCACGCAGGACACCTTCCTTTTCCACACGACCATCATGGAAAACATCCGCTATGGACGGCTCGACGCCACCGACGAGGAAGTCTACGCCGCTGCGGAACAGGCGTTCGCCCATGAGTTCATCTGCGCCCAGTCCGAAGGCTACCAAACCATCGTCGGAGACAAGGGCTGCATGCTCTCCGGCGGCCAGCAGCAGCGGGTGGCCATCGCCCGCGCCCTGCTCAAAAACGCGCCCATTTTGCTGCTCGATGAGGCCACCAGCGCACTGGATAGCGAATCGGAGCAGAAGATTCAACTCGCGCTGGAGCGCCTGGCCGCCGGGCGCACCGTGATTGCCATTGCCCACCGTCTCTCCACCATTTTGAAAGCCGACCAGATTGTCAGCATGGTGGACGGCCGCATTGTGGAAAAGGGCACCCACGAGGAACTCTTCGAGCAGAGCGGCAACTACCGGCGTTTGTATGATTTGCAATTCCACCAGCACGAAAACGAAATTCCTGCGCTTTCTTAATTTATGAACCACCGCTCCCTTGTTTTTTCACTGGCCTTGCTGTGGGTTTGCTGCGCTGTGGGCCATGCCCAGGAGGGAGGCACTCCCATTAAAGTCACAACGGCCATCCATAGCGATGGGACGCGCACGGATACGGTAAAGGACATCGACAACCGAACCACGGAAACAAAGACCTACAGCGCCTCCCAAAAACTCCTTGAGCGTTGCGTCTATACGCTCGACGAGCAAGGGCGCGAGGTGGAGGGGGTGGTGTACAACGCCAAGGATGTGATCGTTTCCCGTGTGTCCCTTCAATACGATGCACAAGGGAATATCAGCGAACAGGTGGAAAAAACACCCAACGGGATGGTGAAACGGCGGCTCGTATTTATCCGCGTTGCGAATGGGTGCGTAACGGTCAAAACCTTCGATGCAAAGGGGACGCTCATCCATGAAGAAACCAGCATCATTGCCCCTCCCCCGAAAAAGAGCAGCGGCAAAAAATAGCCCCCTTTACACCTTCGCGCGCCGCAGCAGCGCCCGGTGAATGGGCAACCCCTGGCTGCGGAAATGCCGCTCGAAATCGGTTTGCGGGTAGGCGTCGCCGGGCGTCCACGGTTCCTCCACAAAGCCGCAGTGCGCCTCGAAGACTTTGCGCATGTGTTGGAAATAGGGGAGGTCGTCCGTGGTGAGCCGCAGTTCGCCGCCCGGCGCAAGCGCCGCCCGCGCATCGTCCAGAAAGCTCGTTTGGATGAGCCGCTTGGATTGATGGTGCCGCTTGGGCCACGGATCGGGAAACATGACGTGGATCACGCTCACCGAGGCACGCGGCAGGAGGTAGCGTACGAGGTAATGGCTCTCCACCCGGATGACGCGCCCATTCATGGCTCCCGTGCGGGCCATGCGGCGGCAGGTCTTGCGCACACGCCCCAGCAGCCGTTCAACCCCCAGGAAATTCCGCTCCGGGGTGCGCTGGGTCATTTCCACCAGGAAGCTGCCATCGCCGGAACCGAGATCGACTTCCAACGGCGCATCGGGCCGCCCGGGGAACACGGAGGCGAGGTCGAGCGGGGCAAAGTAGTTTTCAGGCAGGAACTCGACGGAGTCCGGGGGAATCAAAAAGACGGATTGCATAGGGAAAGCATTTTATCAGGAAACCAGGAAATCCGGAAGGAATAGGTCCCATACGACCTATAGGACTGATTTCCCGCCCACACACGGTTTGCCGAATCGGCCCACCCGTGCTACGTGTAGGCCATGTTCCGAACCTTCCTTGTGTTTTTGGCAGTAGGGTTGAGCGGCCTCCCCATGGGTTGGGCTGCCGATGAACCGATGGATGCGCCTGCCAATGTCGAGGCTGCGCTGGTGGCAGATACCTCGGCCATCGTGCCCGGAAAGCCGTTCACCACTGCGCTGCACCTGCGCATTGCACCCGGCTGGCACGTCTATTGGCTGAATCCCGGCGACTCGGGTCTGCCGGTGAATCTCACTTGGAATCTCCCTCCCGGCTGGAAGGCGGGCGCGCTGCAATGGCCGCTGCCGCAAAAGCACGTGGAAGACATCGGCATCACCTACGGCTACGAGGGCGAGGTGCTGCTGCTGGCGGAGGTGACCCCGTCTGGCAATCTCTCCGGCGAGACCGTCACACTGGAGGCCAAGGCCACCTGGCTTGCCTGCGCGAAAACCTGCGTGCCGGGCAGCGCCGCCTTGATTCTTACACTCCCCGTTGGCACCTCGGCCCAACCCGCCAATGACGCCCTCTTTGCCCAAGCGCGCGCGCAACTCCCGCAGTCCGGCCCGCCTCCGTTCTCGCTTGGCTGGCAACCGGGCGACACCGAGACGTTGCTCAAGGTCAAAGGGCTGCCCGCCGAAACCCGGCTGGACTATTTTCCCATCAACCCGCCCACCACGCACCCGGAGATGCTGCCCAAAAACACCATCCGCTTGGCGTTCGGGCAGGAAAAACCGGTTGAAGTGCAGGGGCTTTTGGTGCTCGAAAACGGCGGAGAACGCAAAGGCTGGATCGTCAACCACCCCTTGGCATCCCTCGCGGCATCCTCATCACCGCAAACGGCTGCGCCCGCGCCCGGAGTTCCCAGCCTGACCCTCCCGCGCGCGCTCGGGTTCGGATTTCTCGGCGGCTTCATCCTCAACCTGATGCCGTGCGTGCTGCCGGTGATCGCGCTCAAGATTTTCGGCTTTCTGGGCCAAGCGGGGGAATCGCGTCAGCGCGTGTTCCGCTCGGGACTGGCCTTCGTGGGGGGCATCTTCGCGTGGTTTCTCGGGCTCGCCACACTCATCGTTGCGGCGCGCGCCGCAGGGGCGCAGGTGACGTGGGCGTTCCAGTTCCAGAATCCGGCCTTCGTGCTTGGGATGATGCTCCTGGTCTTTGTCTTCGCCCTCAACCTGCTGGGCGTCTTTGAACTCTGGTTGCCCGGCTCGGGGAAACTCGTCGCGCTCTCCGGGCGCGAGGGGTATGGCGGAGCCTTTCTGCACGGCATGTTTGCCACGCTGCTCGCCACGCCCTGCACCGCGCCGTTCCTCGGTTCGGCACTCGCGTTCGCCTTCACACAACACGCGGCCGTCACGCTCGCCATGTTCGGCTCCATCGCCGCCGGGATGAGCTTCCCCTACCTGCTCCTCACCGCGCAACCGGGCTGGATGCGCTTCCTGCCCAAGCCGGGCTTGTGGATGGTGCGGCTCAAGCAGGCGATGGGCTTCCTGATGCTCGGCACGGTCGTCTGGTTACTGGGGGTGCTCGGAGCCCAAAGCGGCGCGCCGGGCGCCATCGGCGCGGCCTGGATTTTATTGGGAATCGGCGCGGCCTGCTGGGTGTTTGGAACGTGGTTCACGCCCGAAGCCAAAGGCGCGCAGCGGATGCTCGCGCTTGCGGCAATGGCGGGCCTCATCGTGTTGGGCGTGCTGCTGGCCGCGCGGCAAAGCGCCCCCGCCGCCGCAGGCTGGGAGGCGTGGTCGCCGGAGCGGGTGACTGCTTTGCAACGCGAAGGCAAGCCGGTGTTCATCGACTTCACCGCCGACTGGTGCCTGAACTGCAAATACAACGAGCGCTTTGTGCTCGACACCCCGCCCGTGCGCGAGGCCCTGCGCGGGTTCGCCACCCTCAAAGCCGACTGGACGCGCGGCGACGCCCGCATCACCGCCGAACTCAAGCGCCTGGGCCGCGCGGGCGTCCCGGTCTACGTCGTCCTGCCGCCGACCGGCGGCGCACCCGAGGTGCTCCCCGAGTTGCTTACGCAACGCACGGTGCTGGAGGCGTTGGAGCGGGCGGGTAAATAGCCCACACACGTCCAATTTCAAAAATAACTCTGTTTTTTCGCGGCATTCAACTATTGAGTTGTTTCTTATTGGCTTATGTCTGAAATCAACAATATTCATTCCCGGGCAAAGCAATGGGGTTTTTGGTGCCTTTTCGCGGTGACAGTGGGAATTTCCTCACTGCTGTTGTTCACGCAACTCGGGCATTATGCACTTTGGGATGACGAGGCAAGCAGTTCTCTGATCGGGGAGGGCATCCTCGCCACGGGAGATACGAGCGCAATCCTGGGGCACAACATTTTTGCCTATGACAACGGGCGTGTGCTGAATAATCTTTATGATCGCTTCGACCCGCCCTTGCCCTCTTATATCATAGCCGCCTCCTTTCGCTTGCTGGGGGTATCGGCTTTTGCAGCACGGCTCCCGTTTGCCCTCTGCGGGCTGGCTACCGTGGCGTTCATCGGGTATTGGCTCTGGAAGAAACAGGCTACGCTGTTGCGCGCCACCCTGCTGGCCATCGGGCTTACTGGAAATATCGCGTTCTTCCTGTACTGCCGCCAGGCGCGCTATTACGGAGCGGTCATCCTTTGCTCGGTGCTCCTGGGCTACTTTTACTGCGAGTGGAAAGGATCGCGCCGCCACATCGCGCTGGCCGCGCTGGCCTCCATCGGCCTCTTCGGCTGCAATTACCTTGCGTATCTGGCGGTGTATGGGGTGCTGGCGGTGGATTGGCTGCTCTGGAACCGTGGCGCGCTGAAATACCGCTTTCATGATATCGTCTGGCTTTTCACCCTCCAGGCAGTGGTCTGTCTTCCCATGGCTCTGATTTGGAATCCCCTTGCAACCGATCGCGCCGACTGCATCTGGTCCAACAATCTCCTTCAGCGCCTGACGTTGCTCTGGTGGCACCTGCGAGACCTGAACCAATTCGAATTCCTCGTGGGGCCTCTGGCGCTCGCGGCTCTTGTCTTTTACGCTTGGAGCCGTGATACTTGGTGGCTCCGTGGGGCAATCGCCGTTCTGGTTTACTGCATCGTTATAGCGATCATTACGCCGCAATATGTGGGCTGCACTTCCTCTGCGGATGTTCGCTACTTGCTTCCCCTGATTCCGCTGGGCCTGTTTGTGGGCGTTCTCTCGCTGGAGAAGCTGATGACGCCCATCCCCTGGATGGCCATCCCGCTGGCCGTAGTGGCGTTCCATACGAACGTGCTGCATCTGGGACCCTGGCTTAACGAAGACGTTAAATTGCATTCCCTGGTGCAAACGAGCGATGGAGGCTTGCACAGCTCAACGGCTTCCTTTGTCAGAGAACTGATCCACCCTCCTGGCGACCCTTACAGTATCACCGCAACATGGATCAGGGAAAATGTGGCCGAAGGTCAGTCAATATGGACGCTTCCCGTCCAAACGGCGTATCCCTTGATGTTTCATGCCCCGCAGGCTGTCTATGCCTGGCAATTACAGATGCCGCCCAAAGGCCAGTTTACTCAGATGCCCCTGATTCATTTCCAAGGGCTCATGCAACCGGACTACATCATTGTTTTTGGCCCAACTGTTCGGCAAATCAGAAACTTGATCCAGCAATGGAATGACCAACACATTGCTTTCTACCGCCAAGAGGCAGTCTTGGATTTCTTTTGGAAAGACCTCTACCGGCCGGAATTGTTAGCAAGAACCTTCGAAGCGATCGACACCTTCAATCCCAACACGGAGGCAATTTATATCTTCAAGCGCATTCGTGCGCCCGCCAACCCCTGAGCCGCAAAGCAAAATCTTGCAAAGGCCAGAGAAACCGGAGGGATTTGGCGCAATGATTTGAGAGCGCCGTGGCTGTATTTTTAATTGCCCCTGAAAAACGGTTCGCACCTACGGTGCAATTGAGCTCGAAATGCACCGCAACGGCCCACGCCGCCGAAGAGCCTGCGACAAATGAAATCGAAACCGCTCTAGAGCATTTTACAAAAAAATGTGGCCAGTGGCTTGGGAGCGCCGAAGGC